>CAZXLV010000120.1:0-8138 GCA_964641405.1 uncultured Limnobacter sp.
AACGAAGAGCGGGCGCATTTCGGCGTGCAGGACGGGCATGGACGATTGGTTCACAGCTCTCAGGCCGCGCGCGCGCGAGCCTGCCGCTGGTTTGCCACCGTGAGTACGTCCCAGGCGTTCTCAGGCCGCGCGCGCGCGAGCCTGCCGCACCAGTGGACGCGCACCGACCGCAGCCGAGCCGTCGGGCGGCCGGAGAATGTCGGCCAGGGTGTAGGCGTCGAAGGTGCGCAGGAAGCTGGCAAGCGCTTCGTCGACGATGCTGGTCAGGCGGCAGTTGCCGGTCAGGATGCATTGATTGGTGCCACCCAGGCATTCGGTGATCACGAAGTCGGACTCCATGTTGCGCACCACCGCGCCCAGTCCGATCTTCTCTGGAGCGTGCGCCAGGCGCATGCCGCCCCCCTTGCCGCGTACCGTCTCGATCCAGCCATGCAGGCCGAGCTGGTGAGTGACCTTCATCAGGTGCGCTTCGGAGATCCCGTACGCACGCGCCACCTCGGCAATGGTGCACAGGCGATCCGGATGCTGGCCCACGTACATGAGCAGGCGCATCGCATAGTCGGTCATCATCGTCAGGCGCATTTGGGACCCCCTTTGTTGACGGTGTCGATCACTGCCCCCCCGCCGCCAGCGCTTTCAGTTCGGCGCCACCGGCGTAGGGCGTCGTGCGCACATCGACCTTGCGCTCGGTCTCGAACAGCGACGCCTCGATCGCACCTGCCTTGTTCGACCACTGCCCGCGCAGCCAGGTGGCGATCGCGGCCAGTTCCGCATCCGCAAGGTGTCCGAACGGCGGCATCGACCCCTTGTAGGCCGTGCCGAGCACTTCGATCTCGCCATCGATGCCATGCAGGAGGATATGCGAAAGTATCCGCGGATCGCCATTTACCCACTCGGAACCATCGAGCGGGGGAAATACCCCCGGCAATCCCTTGCCGGTGGCCTGGTGGCAAGCCACGCAATGTGCCGTGTACAGCATCTTGCCGTCGGCGACCTGGGCCGAGGCGCGGGTCGCCCCGCCGAGGTCGGCAACGGTGCGATGATCACCCAGCGAGGTATCGCCCAGCGGCTCCGAGAGCAGCAGGTAGGCAACGCCGGCCAGCACGGTCAACAGGGTGACCACCACCGCCGCCAGCGGAATCGGTCGGATGTACTCGCTGGGTTCCGGGTTCTCGCGCCGTTGCGCGCCGGTCTTCGCGTCGGGATCGTTCAGCATGTCGGTCGCACCATCAGGGCTGGCCGGGCGCCGGCAGTACCGGGTAGGTGCGATCGAGCGACTGCAGGTACCTCACCAGGTCGATGGCGTCGCGCCTGGCCACCACCACCTTGCCGCGCGGCGCATGGCCCGGTGGCAGGTTCACCACGCGATCACCCGGCTCGGCGGCATCCTTGTGCGTGAACAGGAACGGGTAGGCCGGCATGTTGGACTCCTTCACGTAGGCGCGCGGCTGGTAGAGGTGCCCCAGGTGCCAGTCCTCGCTGGGCTGGCGCGCGCCGATGTTGAGAAGATCCGGTCCGGTGCGCATCGTTCCCAGCAGATGCGGACGATCGTAGGCATAGTCGGCCGGCACCGAGGCGCGCCCCCAGCCGCGCTCGAAGTCGGGGCCGAAGTTGCGATCACGCGGCTGCTGGCTGTGGCAGAACACGCAGCCGTTGGCGATGTACACCTGCCGTCCGTGTGCCTGCTGCTCGCTGTAGGGCTTCAGTTGCGCCGGCACCGCGATGTCGCGCACCTGGATGTAGGGCAGCACCACCAGCGCCGCCGTGGCAATGCCCAGCGAAACCACCGCGCCCGCGGTCAGCTTGAGTTCATTTTCCAAGAGCCACCTCTCCCCGCGGCATCCAGAACAGGGCCGCGCCGGTGCGGTTCGGGCCGAAGCGCAAGGCCATGGCGAAGAAGTGGCCGACGAAGACCAGGTGCCCGAGCGTGAGCAAGCTGCCGCCGATGCTGCGCCACTGCAGGTAGGGCATCGTGATCGTGACCGAGTCGATGAACGGGCGCGCCGCATCGAGCATTGCCAGGCCCTGCAGCCAGCCGCCGATCGACAGCGGGATGACGTAGACCAGGCCGCCGATCGCCGCCAGCCAGAAGTGCAGCGTGATCAGGCGCGGATACGGCCATTCCCAGGCCAGCACGCGCGGCAGCATGAAGTAGATGGCCCCGAACATCACCATCGTCACGAACGAATAGGCGCCCAGGTGAGCGTGCGCGACGGTGAAATGGGTGAAGTGCGCGACCTGGTTGACGCTGCGCAGCGCCTCGAGCGAGCCCTCGAGCGACGATGCGAAATACATCAGCCCGCCGAACATCATGAAGCGCAAGGTCGGCGAGTAGATGGCCAGGTGCATCCTGCCCCACAGGGTGCCCCCCTGGTTGATGCTGAAGGCCACCACCGGGATCACCATCATCACGCTCTGCACGATCGACAGCGTGGTGAGCCAGCCCGGCACCGGTCCGCCGATCAGGTGATGGCCGCCCACCTGCGGGTAGAAGAACGCCAGCGTCCAGAACCCCAGCAGGGACAGGTTGTAGGAGACCACCGGACGCCCGAGCACCTTGGGCAGGAAGTAGTAGATCGCGCCCACGCTCACCGGCGTGAACCACAGTCCGAGCACGTTGTGGCCGAACCACCAGTTGGTGGTTGCCTGCTGGACGCCGAAGTGAACGCCGGGAAGGTTGCCGACCAGGAACAGCACGGCGATCCACAGCAGCGAAGCCACGAAATACCAGACGCTGACGTAGAGATGATCGACCTTGCGGTTCACCAGCGTGTAGAGCGCGGGCAGGATCACCAGCGCGAAACCGCCGAAGATGAAGATGTCGATCTGCCAGGGGATTTCCAGGAATTCCATGCCGTCGGACCAGCCTGCGGCGATCGCGCCGATGCCCGCGGCCACGCCGGCGTTCAGGAAGGTGCCGCCCAGCATGGCCCAGCCGGCGCCCATCAGGCGCGTGCGCAACAGGCGCGGCAGCAGCCACAGGATCACGGCCAGGCAGGCGTTGGAGATCCAGCCGTAGAACACCGCGTTGGTGTGCACCACGCGCAAGCGCCCGAAGGTGAGCCAGGCTTCGCCGGTCAGCCAGTCGGGGTTGTGCAGCTTGATCGAGGAGACCAGCCCGGCCGCCGATCCGACCAGCAGCCACAGACAGGCGAAGGCGACGAACATGAACACCGGAAACGCACTCGAACGGTCGGACTCGATCCGGTCCTGCGCTTCTGCGCCATCGGCGCCTCGTGGGGCGCCGTGCGTAGCCGAGGCCGCCTGCTGGAGCTCGGTTCGGGCGCCGGTGGCCAGCGCCGGATCGTCGATCTCGCCGATCTCGCCGTGCGCGAAGATGACCCCGGCCGCAGCCGGGTTTTCAACCAGCAGTCCCTTGCGCAGGGACCAGATGAAGGCGAACAGGCCGAGGATGGAAAGGATGAATGCACCGAGCAGGCTCAGCAGCGCGCCATCCATTACGCCGGCCTCCGCCGGGCGGTGCAGTCATCCCGCTGTATCGCTTCGTCATCCCTTGCCATCGGCATCGTCGGCTCCCCGCATGTCCAGTTCTGCTTTCTTGTCCTTGACCTTCGCCCACTCGTCGGCCTCGGGCAAGGCGGCCTTGGTCCGCGTGATCACCGGCCACTGCGTGGCCAGTTCGGCGTTGAGCGCAGTGTAGGCTTCCTGCCCGGCCGGCACGTCTTCCTCGGTGGAGATCGCCTCGACCGGGCACTCGGGGATGCACACGCCGCAATCGATACAATCGTCGGGATCGATCACCAGCATGTTCCTGCCTTCGCGAAACGCGTCGACCGGGCACACGTCGACGCAATCGGTGTATTTGCACTTGATGCAGGCTTCGCTTACGACATGGGTCATGGCGGCAACTCCGGCAGGGAGCCGGCGAGAACTCGGTTGAAGGTGAATACTATATCGTTCTTAAAGCCCCTTCCACTCGCCCGACTCGAGGCCCGTGGAGGCCCGTGGAGTCGAGTCCGACCCGTGCCCGAGCGGTACAGTGCTTGCGGCAGCCAACGACGAAGGAGTCATCGGTGAGAGTCTACGAAATCCACGGCGATTGGGGCCTGGCCAACCTGCGCCTGACCGAACGGCCGTCTCCTTCACCGGGGCCCGGCCAGGTGTTGGTGAAGATGCGGGCCTCATCGCTCAACTACCGCGACCTGGTCGTGCTGCAGGGCGGCTATGGCAGCTTCACCGGTTCGCTGCCCATCGTGCCGCTGTCCGACGGCGTCGGCGAAGTCCTCGCGATCGGGCCCGGCGTGCAGCGAGTGGCAGTGGGCGACCGGGTCTGTCCGATGTTCTTCCAGACCTGGATCGGCGGTGAACCCGACCTGGTGCGCCTGACCGGGTCGCTCGGCGGCCCCCTCGACGGCACCATGAGCGAGTTGATGTGCCTGTCCGAAGCCGGCGTCTCGCGCGTGCCCACGGCGCTGAGCGACGAACAGGCCGCCTGCCTGCCCTGCGCCGGCCTGACCGCGTGGCGCGCGCTGGCGGTGCTGAGCGCCACCCGGCCCGGCGAGCAGGTGCTGATCCAGGGCTCGGGCGGCGTCGCGCTGTTCGCGCTGCAGTTCGCGCGCCTGTTCGGGGCCCGCATCACCGTCATCTCGTCGAGCGACGAGAAGATCGAGCGCCTGCGCGCAATGGGCGCGCACGCCGCCGTGAACTATGTGCGCACGCCCGACTGGGCACGCGCCACGCGCGCCATCACCGAGGGGCGCGGCTACGACCAGATCATCGAAGTGGGCGGCGAAAAGACCCTGCCTCAGTCGCTGCGCTGCATCCGCCCCGGCGGCACCATCTCCATGATCGGAGTGCTCTCGGGCGGCGCGATGCAGGCCTCGCTCGGACACGTGGTCACCCGCCAGGTGCGCCTGCAGGGCATCACGGTGGGCAACCGCGATGACTTCGAGCAGATGTGCCGGGCAATCGAACAGCACGCGATCGCACCGGTGATCGACGAAAGCTTCGCCTTCACCGAGTTGCTGCCCGCCTTCGAGCGACAAGAAAGCGGCCGCCAGTTCGGCAAGATCTGCATCCGCCACTGACGGGGCAAGCGCAGTCCGGCCGCCACGCGATCACGATCCGGGCTTGCGCCGGCCGTGGTGCGACCACTCCCACGTCATCGAAGGGCGCGCGCGTTTCGGCCCGTCGCGGCGCTCGAGTCTGCCGGGCAACATGCTGGCCAGCACGCGGTCGCGCTGCACGTAATGGTGAAACAGCGCCGCCGCGGCATGCAGGCCGATGATGAAATAGCCCGCTTCGGCCCAGGTCTCGTGGATCCCCTCGAGGAATTTGCCGATGGCACGATCGGCGCTCACGAACTCGGGCACGGCGGCACCGAGCAGCGACCACTGCTTGCCCTGGTACGCCAGCGACAGCACGCCCAGCACCGGCAGCGCCAGAAAGGTGGCATACAGGAGTCGATGCGCCAGTCGTGCCGCTGCGGCCTGCCAGCGCGGCAGCGCCGGCACGATGATCGGATCGCGATGATGCAGCTTCAGGCCGAGTCGAACCAGCAGCACGGCCCAGACCAGCATGCCGAGATTGAAGTGCAGCAGCTTCACGAAGTCGTGGCCGGGCGAAGTCTTGGGGATCAGCCCCTTGACTTCGATCGCCGCATACGCGAGCGCAATCAGCAGCAGGCTCAGCCAGTGCAGGCGGATCTGCCAGGGCGAGAAGCGGGCGCTTGCAGCCATCGTGGGGGTGGTCATCATGGTTCCTGCCGGTGACGTTCGAAGGCAGGATAGGGCGGTGCGGCTGAACCGGAGCTGAATGCGCGGATGCGGCAGGCCGGATACGCGGATGCGGCGGGCCGGATGCGGGGATGGCGCCGCAGCGCCTCCTGGGCGAGAATCCGGTGCGTCGCCACTTCGAGCGGGTCATGCGGCAATACGAAAGCGACGTCGTCGTCGTCGGAGGGGGCCTGGCCGGCATCGTGGCCACGCTCGAGTTGCTCACGGTGGGCAAGCGGGTCACCTTGCTCGACCGCGACGTCGAGGCCAACTTCGGGGGGCTGGCGCGCGAGAGTTTCGGCGGCATCCTGATGGTGGGAACCCCCGAACAGCTGCGTTCGAAGATTCGCGACACGCCCGAACTCGCACTGCAGGACTGGCTCGCCTTCGGCGAGTTCGGACGCGACGAGCAGGCGGAATACTGGCCGCGCCGCTGGGCCGAGGCTTACGTCAACGAGAGCCACGCGGAAATCTACCAGTGGCTGCGCGCGCGCGGCATCCGCTTCCTGCCACTGCCGATGTGGGTCGAGCGCGGCCTCTTCGGCGGCGGCAACTCGGTGCCGCGCTGGCACATCACCTGGGGCACCGGCCAGCGGCTGGCCACGCAGCTGATCAATGCCCTGCAGGCGCATCCGCGCCGCCAGGCGCTGACCCTCGCCTTCGGCCATCGCGTCGAGGCGCTCATCGACGAAGGCGGGCGCGTATGCGGCTGCCGCGGCGCTCTGGAAGCAGCGGTGCCGGGCGCGGCGCCGCGCGAGGAATTCACCGCACGCGCCGACGCGGTGCTGGTCGCCGCCGGCGGCATCAACGGCAGCCTCGAGCGCGTGCGCCGACACTGGCATGCCGACTGGTCCGCGCCGCCGACGACGATCCTCAACGGCTCTCACCGCTACGCCGACGGTACGCTGCACGACGCGGTGCGGGCAGTCGGCGGCAATCTCACCTTTCTCGATCGCATGTGGAATTACGCCGCAGGCGTGCACCACTGGAAGCCGCGCAAGCCCGATCACGGCCTGTCGCTGGTGCCGCCGCGCTCGGCGCTGTGGCTGGACTGGCGCGGCGAGCGCATCGGCCCGATGCCGCTGGTGAGCGGCTTCGATACGCGTGACCTGGTCACCCAGGTCTGCCGCCAGCAGCGCCAGTATTCATGGCAATTGCTCAACCGCCGCATCGCCCTGAAGGAGCTGGCGATCTCGGGCGCCGAGTTCAACCCGTCGCTGCGCGAGCGCAGCATCGCCGGCTTCCTGCGCGATACGCTGCTGGGCAACCACTGGCTGCTCGGGCAGGTGACGCAGCACTGCGCCGACGTGGTCACCGCCACCTCGCTGGCCGAACTGGTCGCGAAGATGAACGCCCTGCAGGGCGACCAGGCGGTCGAGCTCGCCACGGTCAGCGCAGCGGTGCAGCGCTACGACGCCGAGATCGAGCGTGGCCCGGCGCTGCACAATGACGAGCAACTGCGCCGCATTGCGCACCTGCGCCGCTGGCGCAGCGATCGCATGCGCACCTGCCGCTTCCAGAAGATCATCGATCCGGGCGCGATGCCGCTCATCGCCATCCGCGAATTCATCATCAGCCGCAAGAGCCTGGGCGGCATCCAGACCGACCTGGACGCCCGCGTGCTCGATACCGTGGGACAGGCCATCCCCGGCCTGTACGCCGCCGGCGAGGCGGCCGGCTTCGGCGGCGGCGGCATGAACGGCCTGCGCGGCCTCGAGGGCACCTTCCTGGGCGGCTGCATCTACGGTGGGCGACGCGCAGCGCGGGCCATGTCGGGCTAGGATGCACAGGCCAACGTCGTGCCACACCGCCGCAAGCTCCATCCGCATCACACGTTTGCCTGCGATGCTCACCACTGCTGAACATCAGCGCTTCGTCGTCCACATCGACGTGCTCGGCATGTCTACGCTGGTCGCGAAGAATCCCGAACTCGCATGGGATCTTCTTAGCCGGCTCGTGAAGGCACGCAACGAATCGCACAGCACATCGCAGACCTTCATCGATACCGCGGAGACAGTCCTGACGCCTCAGCACGTCCGGACAGTGACTTTTTCGGACACGATTGTTTTGTTCTCGCGAGGAGCGGCCCTCAACGATATGCGGGCCATCTTGGTAATGGCGGCGGAGTTGTTGAGCAAGGCACTACATCCTTGCGTCCCCATCCGTGTGGGTGTCGCCGTGGGTACCTTCTTCTTCAATCTCGACGAGTCGATGTACGCTGGTCCCGCGCTGATAGAGGGATACCACCTCGGTGATTCCGCTCAATGGATAGGCATAGTCACATCTGAAGCGGTCTATCGCCGGGCAATCGAGGCCAAGCTCAAATCCGGAACCTCGGACGTTGTTGTGCCCGCGCAGATCCCAGTCGACGCAGGTTCGCGGCCAGGCTATGCGGTCAACCGC
>CAZXLV010000121.1:0-8114 GCA_964641405.1 uncultured Limnobacter sp.
CGCGCGAGTTTCGCCAGTTGTTCCGCTGCATCGTCAACCTGACGCCGGCGCCGATGGGCCTGGGCCCGCCGGCCAGGCGCTGATGCGCGCTTGTGCTCGACCAAGCAGCATGGTATGGTTGGCTGAATGAACGCTCATTCATAATCGAACGTGGCCGCAAGCTGGCGGCCGTCCCATCCCGATCGCACCGGAGAAGCGCACATGTACAAGCTCAAGGCCGCCGAATGGACCCCCCGCCATTTCAAGTGGGAGGTCAAGGACCAGGTCGCCACCATCACCCTGAACCGCCCCGAGCGCAAGAATCCGCTCACCTTCGAAAGCTACGCCGAACTGCGCGACACCTTCCATCGCCTGCAGTATGCCGAGGACGTGCGGGTGGTGGTCGTTACCGGCGCGGGTGGCAACTTCTGCTCCGGTGGCGACGTGCACGAGATCATCGGCCCGCTCACCAGGATGGACATGACCGGCCTGCTGTCCTTCACCCGCATGACCGGGAACCTGGTCAAGGAAATGCGCCAGTGCCCGCAGCCGATCATCGCTGCGGTGGACGGTGTCTGCGCCGGTGCCGGCGCCATCGTCTCGATGGCCTCCGACCTGCGCTATGCCACGCCCGAAACGAAAACCGCCTTCCTGTTCGTGCGCGTCGGCCTGGCCGGTTGCGACATGGGTGCCTGCGCGATCCTGCCGCGCATCATCGGCCACGGCCGCGCCAGTGAACTGCTCTACACCGGGCGCACGATGAGCGCCGACGAAGGCCTCGCCTGGGGCTACTTCAATGGCGTCGTGCCCGGCGACAAGGTGTTGGCGAAGGCGCAGGACATGGCGCAATCGCTGGCCAACGGCCCGGCCTTCGCGCACTTCATGACCAAGAAGTGCCTGCACCAGGAATGGAACCAGACCATCGAACAGGCGCTGGAAACCGAGGCCGAGGCCCAGGCGATCTGCATGCAGACGCAGGACTTCACGCGCGCCTACAACGCGTTCGTGGCCAAGGAAAAGCCGAAGTTCGAAGGCAACTGAGAACGCGGCGAGCCCGATGCACGCGCCTGCCTCGATGAAGTCTCCCGAGCACGTCGCGAGCGCCGTCAGCGATCCCAGGCTGATCGAGGAACGGCGTGCGGAAATCCTCGACGCCGCGGTCGGCCTGTTCGCGGAGAATGGTTACTACGTCACCACCATCCAGCAGATCGCCAGGGCCAGCGGCGTCAGCATCGGGCTCATCTACCAGTACTTCGGCGACAAGGACGACATCCTCTACCTGTCGCTGAAGCGGGTGCTCGATCGCTACGAGACCGAGATTCCGGCGCGACTCGAGGGACTGACGCATCCGGTCGATCGCCTGTGCACGGCGATCTGGGCCTACTGCGTTATCGTGGACGAGTTGCGGCAGGCGGCGCTGCTTACCTACCGGTCCACCAAGTCCTTGCGCGCCGATCGCCGCACGCTGATCCAGGATGCAGAGAGGCGCACCAATCAGTTGTTCGAGCGCTGCGTGGCCGAGTGCGTGCACGGCGGCTACATGCGCGCCGTCGACGAGTTCCTGTTCACCTATCAGGTGGTGATGTTCTGCCACGCCTGGGCCCTGAAGAACTGGGCGCTGCGCGACCGCTACCGCCTCGGCGAGTACGTCTCGCGCGGCATCGGCCTGATCGTCGAACCTTTCCTGACGGCGCGCGGCAAGACCTCGCTCAATGCCCTGCGCCGGCGCAGCGACGATTTCAGCGGACAGCCGGGTCCCGGCGCGCCGCGCTGAGCCGCCGCCCCCATGACACCCCACGCCGGGAGAAGCTCCCCATCATGGCCAATGACGCTCCAGTGACACCCCGGGATCGGGCGCGCGGACGCGAGGCAAGCGTGCCTGCCGGCTCGCCGATCGATCTCTCGATCGACAGCGGCGTGGCCGTGGTCACCCTGTGCCGCCCGCCGGTCAACGCCATCGACGACGCCTGGGTGAGCCGCTTCGACCAGATCCTCGACACCATCGAAGCCGACGCGCGCATCAAGGTGCTGTGGATCCGCAGTGCGCAGCGCGCCTTCTGTGCCGGTGCCGACCTCGATTTCATGCGCGAGCGCTTTGCCGACGCGGCCGGACGCAGCGCCATGATCGCGTTCACGCGCCGCCTGCAGCAGCTGTATGCGCGCATCGAGCGCAGCCCCAAGGTGTCGGTGGCCGAGATCGGCGGGGCCGCGCTCGGTGGCGGCTTCGAACTGGCGCTTGCCTGCGATATCCGGGTGGCCTCGGAGCGCGCGCGCCTCGGCTTGCCCGAGGTCCGCCTGGGCTTGCTGCCGGCCGCCGGGGGCACGCAACGCATGACGCGCATCTGCGGCGAGGCGCTGGCACGGCGCCTGATCCTCGGTGCGGAAGTCGTCACCGGTGCCGACGCGGTGGCGCTCGGACTCGTGCAGTGGCAGGCCCCGGAGGCGGAGCTGCGGGCCCTGACCTGTGGCGTGGTCGACCGTATCGCCGACTTGCCCGGCGAGGCGTTGCTGCAGAGCAAGCGCTGCATTGCCGCCGCGCTCGATCGCGCCGACGATGGCTACGAGATCGAGCTCGACGCCAGCGCGACGCTGCTCGCCCTGGCCCAGACACAGGATCTTGTCAGGCAGTTCCTGGACAAGAGCGCCTGAACCCGCTGGTGGAGGAAAGCATGGAAGGTTTGCAGGTCGATCCGCGGCGCATCGAGCACGAGCGCGAGCGCGGCATCTGGCCGGATCGCGTGCTGGTCGAGTACTTCGATAACTGGGTCCGCGAGAAGGGCAACGCGACCGCGCTGATCGGGTTTCGCGAGGAATCCGGCACGACGGTGCGCCTGACCTGGGCCGAACTCGACCAACACGTCGCCCGGATCGCGCGCGGCCTGTCAATGCGCGGGATCGGAGTGGGCGACGTGGTTTCGCTGCAGTTGCCCAACTGGTGGGAGTTCGTCGCCATCCACCTTGCCTGCCTGCGCATCGGGGCGATCACCAATCCGCTGATGCCGATCTTTCGCTATCGCGAACTCTCGTTCATGATCGGGCACGCCCAGTCCCGCGTGTTCATTGCTCCGGCGAAGTTCCGCGATTTCGATCATGGCGCACTCGCACTCCAGTTGCGCGCAGACCTGCCCGACCTGGAGCACGTGTTCCTGATCGGCGGCGAGGGGGAGTCTTCCTTCGAGCAGGAACTGCTCACGGGCCCGCTGGAGCCACGCTTCGCGAGCGGCAGCGTCATCGACGCCAACGGCATGGTGCAACTGCTGTACACCTCAGGCACCACCGGCGAGCCCAAAGGGGTGCTGCACACCTCGAACACGCTGCTCGGCGCCATCCTGCCGTTCATCGAGCGCATGCGGTTCACCGACCGCGACGTCGTGTTCATGCCTTCGCCGCTGGCACACCAGTTCGGCTTCGCCTACGGGATGATGCTGGGCGCGGTGCTCGGCATCCCGGTCATCCTGCTCGATATCTGGCATCCGCGGCGAGCGGTCGAGTTGATCGAACAATACCGGGCCACCTTCACCGCTGCCTCGACGCCCTTCCTGGCCGACCTGGCGCAGTTCGACGACGTCGACAAGCGTGACCTGCGCGCCTTGCGCCTGTTCGCAACCTCGGGGGCGCCGATTCCGCCGAGCGTGGTCAAGCAGGCGCAGGAAAACCTGGGCGTGGCGGTGGTGGCAAGCTGGGGCATGAGCGAGTGCTGTTCGGCCACCACCACGCTGCTCTCGGGACACAAGGTGCGCGAGTCCGACGGCATCGCGGTGCCGGGCTTCGAGGTGAAGGTGGTCGACGACAGCGGCCGGGAAGTGCCGCGCGGTACCGAGGGATTGCTGCGCGTGCGCTGTGCGTCGATGTTCGTCGGCTACCTGAAGCGGCCACAGTTGTACGCGGTCGATGAGCAGGGCTGGTTCAGTACCGGCGACATTGCACGCATGGACGAGGAGGGCTATATCCGCATCTGCGGCCGCGACAAGGACATCGTCATCCGCGGCGGCGAGAACATTCCCGTGGTCGAGATCGAGGCGGCGCTGTACCGCATGCCGGGGGTGCTGGAAGCAGCCATCGTCGGCATGCCCGATCCGCGCCTGGGCGAGCGCGCCTGCGCCTTCGTGGCGACCCAGCCGGGCGCGCAGGTCGACATGCCGGCGATGCGTGCCTTCCTCGAAGCGCAGCAGATCAGCAAGAACTTCTGGCCCGAGCGCCTCGAGGTGCTCGACCAGTTGCCGCGCAACCCCACCGGGAAGGTGCTCAAGTTCGTGCTGCGCGAAACGGCCAGGAAGCTTGCCAAGGGGTGAACCCGACAGGCTCCCGGGCGTGCGCATCCAGTAGACTCGGGGGTTTTCCACCGGGCCGCGTATTTCCATGAGCAGCAACGTTTCCGAATTCGAGCGCGCCCGCAAGGTACTGGTCGGTGGCGTGAACTCGGCCGTGCGCGCCTTCCGGGCGGTCGGCGGCACGCCGCGCTTCATCGATCGCGCCGAAGGCGCCTACATGTGGGACGTCGAGGGCCGCCGCTACATCGACTATCTCGGCTCCTGGGGCCCGATGATCGCCGGCCACGCGCATCCGCAGGTGCTTGCCGCAGTCGAGCGCGCCGCGCGCCGCGGCCTGTCCTTCGGCGCGCCCAACGTGCTCGAGAGCGAACTGGCCGAGCGCATCTGCGCGCTGTTTGCGCAGGTCGAGCGGGTGCGCTTCACCAGTTCGGGCACCGAGGCGGCGATGTCGGCGCTGCGCCTGGCGCGCGGCGTCACCGGGCGCGATGCCATCGTCAAGTTCGAGGGCTGCTATCACGGCACGGCCGACAGCCTGCTGGTGAAAGCCGGCTCGGGGGCGCTCGCCTTCGGCTCGCCCAGTTCGGCCGGCGTGCCCGCAGACCTGGCCCGCCACACGCTGGTGGCGCAGTACAACGACCTTGCCAGCGTCGAAAGCCTGTTCGCCGCGCACGGTGCGCGCATCGCCTGCGTGATCGTCGAACCGGTGGCTGGCAACATGAACCTGATCGTGCCGGCGCCGGGCTTCCTGCAGGGACTGCGCACGCTGTGTTCGCAGCACGGTGCGCTGCTGATCTTCGACGAGGTGATGTCCGGCTTTCGCGTTGCACTCGGTGGCGCGCAGGCGCTCAGCGGCGTCACGCCCGACCTGTCGGTGTTCGGCAAGGTGATCGGCGGTGGCATGCCGGTCGGAGCGATCGGGGGGCCCGCCCGCATCATGGACGCGATGTCACCGCTGGGACCGGTCTACCAGGCCGGTACGCTCTCGGGCAATCCGATCGCCATGGCCGCGGGCCTGGCGACCATGGACCTGGTCGCCGCGCCGGGTTTCTTCGAGACGCTGGGCGCGCGTTGCGCCCGCCTGATCGATGGCCTGAATGCGGCCGCGCGTGAAGCCGGCGTGGCCTTCAGTGCGCAGCACCTCGGCGGCATGGCGGGCCTGTACATGCTCGCGGCGCCGCCACGCGGGTTTGCGCAGGTGCAGCAACAGGACGGCGCGCGCTTTGCACGCTTCTTCCACCTGATGCTCGACGAAGGCGTCTACCTGCCGCCGTCGCCGGTCGAGGCCTTCTTCTTCTCGGCGGCCCATGGCGACCATGACGTCGAGGAGACTCTCGCCGCGGCACGCCGCTCGCTGCACCGGTTGGCGCAATGACAGTGGAGGCGCCTGCGCGCCAACCGGCGCGCGCGGCCTGGCTGCCGGTGCTGGTCTACGGTTGCGCGATCCTGGTGCTGTCGACGGGCGCGCGCTCCTCGTTCGGTCTGTTCCTGCCCGAAATGACGCAGGCGCGTGGCTGGTCGCGCGAGGCCTTCTCCGTCGCGATCGCCTTGCAGAACCTGATGTGGGGCATCGCCGGCTCATTCCTCGGTGCGATGGCCGACAAGTACGGTTCGATGCGCACGCTGCTGCTGGGCGCGCTGCTCTACGTGATCGGCTTCATCGGCATGGCCTGGGCCGAAAGCGGCCTGTCGCTGTCGCTGTCGGCGGGCATGGTGATGGGTATCGCCATCGGCGGCACCAGTTTCGGCATCGTGCTCGCCACGCTGGGGCGCATGGTGCCGGCCGAGAAACGCAGCCTGGCATTCGGCGTCGGCGTGGCGGCGGGCTCGTTCGGACAATTCCTGTTCCTGCCGCTGGCCGGCCAGTTGATCGCCGGCATCGGCTGGCAGGCCGCGCTCTACCTGCATGCGGCGATCGTGCTGGCGATCGTGCCGCTCGCCTTCGGCCTGCGCGGCGACGGTGCTGCCGCCGCCCAAGGCGGTCCGGCGCGCCTGGGTGAAGCGCTGCGCGGCGCCGTCGGCGATCGCAGTTTCCACCTGCTGTTCTGGGGCTACTTCGTCTGCGGCCTGCAGATCGTCTTCATTGCCCTGCACCTGCCGGCCTACCTGATCGACAAGGGCATGTCGGCCAGCGTCGGCGCCACCGCGGTGGCGCTGATCGGCCTGTTCAACGTCGCCGGCGCATTCCTGTCCGGCGTGCTGGGCCAGAAACTGTCACGCAAATGGCTGCTGGCCGCGATCTATGTGCTGCGCTCGATCATCATCGGTTTGTTCCTGCTGGTGCCGCTGAGTACCGCATCGGTTTACCTGTTCAGCGCGGCGATCGGCTTCCTGTGGCTGTCCACCGTGCCGCTGACCAATGCGCTGGTCGGGCAGCGCTGGGGTGTGCGCTACCTCGGCCTGCTCGGTGGCGTGGTGTTCTTCGGCCACCAGATCGGCAGCTTCCTGGGTGCCTGGCTGGGCGGGCGCTTCTACGACACCTTCGGCAACTACGACTATGCCTGGGGCATGGTCATCGCCTTCGGCCTGTTCGCGGCGCTGGTGCATGCACCGATCGACCAGCGGCCATTGGCGTCGCGCGAACTCGCCCAGGCGGCCTGAGAGGGCCTCAGCCGCGCCGGTGGCCGGCGCCGGGCCTATGCCCATGCAGGCCGGGTCCACGCCTGCGTGAGCGCAGGACAGCAGACGCGCCAGCGGCTTCGCCCCACGTGACTCGGCGCTGCGCCGCTCCATCAGGACCAGCGCGGCGGCGGCGTCGTTGATGCCCGAGGCGTAGCCGGGCGTCACGGTGCCGTTTTCCTTCACGAACACGGGCTTCAGCTTGCGCATGTGCTCGATGGTCGCATCGTGGCGGATGTGCTCGTCGAAGGCGAAGCTGACCGTGTCTTCGCGCGTGATGTCCCACTTCTTCGCCACCTTCTCCGCGGTGACACCCATGTGGATGCCCTGGAACGGATCGTGCAGGGCGCCGATCCTCATGTCGACCGCCTTTGCGTCGCCCATGCGCGCGCCCCAGCGCGCGGCCGGCCCGCTTCAATGCAGGGTCGATCCGTCCCGCTTGCGGCGCGAGCGGCCGCGAAACAGCGTCTGCAGCACCCGCATGGTGCCCAGGTTGATCATCGCCTGGCCGATCGAATGGGCCTCGTCGGCGGCGATGTCCAGGGTGACGTCGGCCCCGGCCGCAAGCAGCCCGCGATACGCTCGCTGTGCGTGCGCCGCCGGCACGACACTGTCGAACTCGCCGTGCAGCAGGTGAATGGTCGGTGCGATGCGTTCCTGCGGACCGATCGGGCGCCCCAGTTGCCCGGCGTACGAGACCACGATCGATGCCAGCGATGGCCGGTTGCGCGCCAGTTCGAGCGCCAGGGTGGCGCCCTGCGAAAAACCGACCAGGATCGTGTCCGGGCCGCTCATGGCGCAGGCCTGTTGCAGCGTTGCCAGGCGCTGCGCGACCGTCGCGCATGCGGCCTGGATGCGCGGCATGCGATCGAGCGCAACGCCGCGTCCGTCGAACCACTCGCGACCCTCGTGCAGTGAACCGACGTGCAGCGCATCGAGGATGGCCGCGGTGGCGCCCGGGAACTTCAACTGCCAGGCGATTGCAATCGGCGTGAACGCCTCCGCGCTCGAGCCCGCGCCGTGCAGGAAGACGAGCAGGCGCCGCGGCGCCTGCGCCGAGATCGGCGGCAGTTCGAGCCATAGTTGCTGGCCGCGGCGAGGGTCGACCACGACTTCGCTACCTACAGGAACTTGCTGCCGATCCACCACCCGATGGCTGCCATCAGTGCCGATGCCGGAATCGTCAGGATCCACGCCCAGACGATGTTGCCCGCCAGCCCCCAGCGCACCGCCGAGAACTTCTGCGAC
>CAZXLV010000122.1:0-8073 GCA_964641405.1 uncultured Limnobacter sp.
CCTGGTGCGGGCGCGTTCACGCGCGGTACAGCTTGCGCACCGCGCGCAGCGCGTTGCTGCCGGTGTGCTCGAGGAAGTTGCGATAGGCCTGCATCACGTGGCTCTCGGGGGGCAGCGGTGCATAGCCGCGCCAGGGCGTGCCCAGCACCGTGTCGAAGCCGTGCGGCACGGCCAGCGTGAGAAAGGCGTTCTCCAGGCCGTGCTTCAGGTCCGAGCCGTCGGCCGCCTTGGCGGGCAACTGCTGGCCCAGGTTGGACAGCCCGCCCATCATGTGGATGCCCGCGAGCTGCGGGTCAGCGCCGATCAGGCGCACCGCATCGAGCGTGGCGCGATTCAAGCCCTCGGTGTCGGCCACCACCGCCGAGACCGACAGATCCACGAAGATGTCCTGCATCGCCATGCCGTGCTCCTCGCGCAGGCGCAGGGCGGCGCGGCGCGCCGTGGCCGCGATGTCGGCGGCAGTCTTGTTGGGCGCGGCCACGCCCTCGAGCACGCGCTCGGAGGCCATCACGATGACCTTGAACGGGTACACCCGGCGCAGCTCCATGAGCTCCCAGCGGTGCTCGGTGATCGAGTTCACGATCGGCAACTGCCCGCCGGCGCGCGCCGGGTCGTAGCATGACAGGCACAGCTCCTGCACCGCACGGCTGGGATAGTCGAACGACAGCGGCAGCGTCACCACCTCCTGGATGGCGCGGATCACCTCGGTCATGAAGGCCGGGTCGGTGAAGGCGCGCGCGCCGATGTTCACGTTCAGGCAGGCCGCGCCGGCCTCGGCCTGGCGTACCGCGAGCGCCTGGATACCGGCCAGGTCCGAGCTCTCGAAGAGCGCGCGCGTGCTCTTGAATCCGGGGTTGATGCGCTCGCCGATGATGTTCAACTCGAACCCGTTCACGATGGCCACCTCACCTCAAGGATGAATCGGCCCGAAGCCGATATGTTTCATGAATGCCTTCTGGAAGCCCTCGAGCGTGCTCAGTTCGACGTAGCGGCAGCGCCGTGCGAGCGCGGCCGCGTGCGCGCGCGCCGCGCGCGAGGCAAGCAGCCGACGCACGCCCACGCCGGCGGCGTTGCCGACCTGCTCGAAGCGCTCGCGTCCCAGCGCCGGCAGCAAGCCGATGGCGATTGCGCTGTCCACGTCGATATACGCTCCAAAGGCGCCCGCGATCACGAAGCGCCCGATCTCGCCCTCTTCGACTCCAGCTTGTGCCAGCAGCAACTCGGTGCCGGCGCGGATGGCCGCCTTGGCCAGTTGCACCGCACGCACGTCATCCTGGCTGAAGCGCACGCCGGGGGCCAGTTGCGCGGAGCGCTGCCCGCCCTGCTCGCATACGTCGGGGTGCTTCGCCGAGAGCCGCCCGCGTTCATCGAGCATGCCCACCGTGCGCATGGCGGCCAGCGCATCGAGCACCCCCGAGCCGCACACGCCAACAGCCTGCTTGCCGCCGATCACCTGCACTTCGAGGCGCCCGTTGCGCGCGTACACCCGTTCGATTGCGCCTTCGGCCGCGCGCATGCCGCACGAGACATTGCCGCCCTCCAGAGCCGGTCCGGACGGACACGAGGTGGAGCGGATCGCCCCGTCGTGAATCAGCGAGATCTCGGTATTGGTGCCGATGTCCATTACCAGGCTGGTGCCGCCTGCGCCCCAGCGCGCTTCGGTAGCCAGCAGGGCGCTGACGTGATCGCTTCCCACGAAGCCGCCGATGTTGGGCCCCGCATGCACCCAGGCACCCGGGCAGATCACCAGGTCCAGTTCGCGCGCCTTCACCTCGAGCCCTTCGCGCAGCGCGGCCACGAAGGGCGCGCGCCCGAGTTGCGCCACCGGCAGGCCGAGCAACAGGTGGTGCATCGCAGTGTTGGCGCATACCGCCGCCTCGACGATGTCGCTCGTACGCGCACCCACCTCGCGGCACAGGTCGTGCGCGAGCGCCTGGATCGCGCGCAGCGCGGCTGCGCGCAACTCGCCGGACAGCGCAGCGCTGCGTGCCGCTCCGTTCAGGCGACTGACCAGGTCGGCGCCCCAGCCTACCTGCGGGTTCTCGATGCCCAGCGCGGCCAGCGTACGGCCGCTGGCAAGATCGACGAGGAAACCGGCCACATTGGTCGTGCCCAGGTCGATCGCCAGGCCCAGCGTCGGGCTTGCCAGCGCTGCCGTGCCGATCAACTCGGCACCGCGCACATGCGCGAGCAGCGCCCAGCCGCCATGGCGCAATGCGCCGGGCAACTCGCGCGCGGCCGCCAGGTCCAGCCGCAGCCCGGGCTCGCCCAGGGCGCGCGCAATGCGCTCGGCATCACAAACGTTGTCGCGCAGCGTCGGTGGCTCGAGGTGCACCTCGTGCGCCAGCACGACCGGGTCGTTCACCGGCAGGTCTTCATCCAGTCCGGTCTCGACCCCGGTGCGCACCACCGGGGCCAGCGAGCGCGGCGCCACCTCCACGGTGCAATCCGAGAGCGCGCTGGTGCAGCAGGCACGAATCCACTTCCCTGCCGCCGGCTCGCGCGGATCGCTCTTGCCGCTCTCGCCGGCAAGCGCGAGCGGCTGGTCAGCATCTGCACCGCTGCGGACAGGCTCCCCGTTGCCGGCGTGTACCTTGCCCTCGATGATGCGCACCAGGCAACTGCCGCAGGTGCCCCGCCCCCCGCACGCCCCGACGATGCGCACGCCGTGGCGGCGTGCGCTCTGGAACAGCGTCTCGCCGGCGTGCGCCTCGATGCGCCGCTCGAGCTGCGGGAAAACCAGCTCGTGCTTCGCTGCGCCCGGATCGGAACCGGCGTTCATCTGCGGCTGACCTCAGGCAGCATCGGAAGCGGCAACGGCGCCACGGTCCGCACCCGCTGCGCTCGCGCTCGCGCGCAAACGCACCGCGCATCGCTCGCGGCTCGGGCAGCGATCGCAGCGCGACCAGTTGACCGCCGGCAAGCCAACCCCGACCCCGAGCACCATCGCCGTGGACTTGACCGGGTGCATCATCGCTGCCCGGCTCACCTGCACTCCCAGCCGCTGCGCCTGCGCCAGGCGCAGCACCGCCGCTTGCTCCTGCAGCGCCAGCCCCGGATCGCCGGCGCGCAGCTCACCGGCCATCGACAGGCCGGCCCGACGCACCTCGGCGTGCACGCGGTCCTGCGCCCGGCGTGCAAGCTCGAACAGCAACTCGTTGCCCAGCTCATCGAGCGCCAGGCCCAGCGCCGCGCGCCGCTGGGCGAACAGTTCCCCCGCCCGGCGCTCCAGGCGATCGCCCAGGGTGCATACCACGCACGCCAGCGCCGTGAGTTCACCCGCCACGGGCACCAGCCACGGTGCGTGCAGTCGCTCACCGCCCGCGTGCAGGTGCGCGCCCGCCGGCGCCTCGAGCCCGCTGACCCGCCAGCAGTACGCCGCCTGAACCAGCGCCTCGGCCCGCGCCAGTTCGATCGCCTCGCTGCGCAGCCGTGCGCGCGCGCGCGCCGCGCGCCCGCAGTCTGCGAGCCCCGGCGCACGCCGCACCCAGCGCAGCAGGTCAATGCCGCCTACCGTGCCGGTTGGCGCGGATCCGTTCATCGATCAGTTCCCAGTGCGTCCGGACACCGGCTAAGCCCCGTAGCGGCGCGCCGCCTCGAACATCGCGCGCACGTTCTCGACCGGGGTCTCGTCGGCAACGCCGAAAGCGCCATCGAGGATCAACCGACCGCCCTTGTGGAACACGCTCTCCACCAGATGGCGCACTGCCTGGTCGACGTCCGTCGTGCTGCCGGTGGTCATGATCGACGGGGAGAGGTTGCCGCGCAGCGCGACCACGTCACCCAGAACCTCGTTGGCGCGCACCAGGTCGGTTCGCTCGAACCAGTAGATGCACTTGCCCGGCGGCACGTCGCGGATGGTTTCCAGGCGCTTCGTGCAGTCGGCCTCCCACAGCGGCATCGGGACCAGGCCGGCGTCGATCATGCCGATCATCATCTTGCGAAACGGCGGCCACCAGAAGGTCTCGAACTGCTTCGGCGACATGAAGGCATCGGGCGCCCAATGGATCGGGATCATCACGATCGGATTGCCCGAAGCCTGCGCGGTCGCGATCGTCTGGCGCAACAGGAACACGCTGGCCTTGTCGAGCATCTCGAGCAGCTTGTCGCGATTGCGGAACAGGTCCTTCATCATGCCGGTGGCACCGCGGAAGTAATCGGCAATGAAGTCGTAGGGCGACACGGTGTTGACGCCGTTGATCAGCGGGAACCCATGGCCTCGCGCCCGTTCCACGAATTCGGCCGCATGCCCGAGGAAGCGCTCGACCTCTTCGGCGGCAGCGACGATGCGCTCGAAGGCCTCGCGTACGCGCGGCCGTGCAAATGCGCGGATCCCGGTCACCAGTCGGAAGTAGTGCAGGCCGGGGAAGATGGGCAATTCGTCAAGGCCCTCGAAGGCTCCGGCAACACGCGGCAGATACTTGTGCAGGTAGAAGCCGGTCGGATCGAAGAGGAATTCGTCGTACTCCTCCGGCTTCATGTATTCGCGATCGAGGTACTGGAACGGCCGGTTCTCGTCCACGCCGTGCCCCGGCCACTGCAGTTGCCGGAAGCCGATTGCCTCGAGCGATCGTCCGGAGGCGATCATCCCTACCAGCGGTCCGCAGGCATCGGGCTCGAACTCCAGCAGCGCCCGCTCGGCGATGGCCCGGGTTGCCTCGTAGTCGTACATCAGCTGCTTGTGGCTGATGCCGCCGTAGCGCGCCAGCCAGAACGTGGCATAGAAGGCCACCGGCATGCGATCGGGCTGGCGCAGCGCCACGCAGTCCATGATGCGCTGCCAACGCGCATCGTAGGCCGCCGCCGCGCCCGCGTCGATGGCGCCCGCTTCCCCCGCGGCCAGGGGCAACAGCGCGCTCATGACGCCACCGCGGCCCAGCCGCGGCACAGGTTGACCGCTTCCACCGCATTGGTGCCAAAGGCATCGGCGCCGGTGTAGCTGCGCACCGTCTCGTCGATCTGGCCCCCGCCCACCATGATCTTCCGGTCCTTGCGCAGCCCCGCCGCATCGATGGCCTGCACGGTCTCCTTCATCGAATCGAAGGCCAGGGTGAGAAATCCCGACAGCCCCACCACATCGGGCTGGTAGCTGCGGATCTCCTCGAGAAAGCGTTCGATCGGCACGTCGATGCCGATGTCGCGCACCTCGAACCCGTTGATGTCGAGCATGAAGCTCACGATGTTCTTGCCGATGTCGTGCAGATCACCGTGCACCGTGCCGATCAGCACCTTGCCCAGCCGGGCCGGGGCCTGCCCCGGGGCCAGCTTGATCAGCGGCTTGGCAATCGCCCCGATGGTCTCGAGCATCTCGCCGGCCAGCACCAGCTCCGGCAGGAAGTATTCCCCCTCCTCGAAGCGCTTGCCGACCACGTCCATCGCTTCCCGGCACAGCGCCAGCACGACCAGCGGGTCGCGCCCCTGCTCGAGCAGCATGCGCCGCGCCAACTCCAGCGCATCGTCCTCGTTCATGTCGGCCAGCCACTGCACCAGTTGCCGTTCCTCATCCCCTGCTTCCTGCATCGCTTGCTCCCTTGCTTCGCGGTGACGCGGGTCGATCCGGGTCAGGCGGTGCGCAGCGCCGCTGGCTGCCGCAGCCCCGATTCGACGATGATCTGTGCCAGCACGTCTTCGTTCCGGTACCCCATCAGGTGCACGCCGGCCACCCCCTCGACAGCGGCGATCTCGCCGATCATCTGCACGCAGGCCCGCGCGGCTTCGGCCTTCTGGTCTTCGGCACGCGCAATGCGCGCCAGCAAGGCCTCGGGCACCTGGATCCCCGGTACGTGATCAGCCATCCAGCGCAGCGCCTTCGCGCTGCCCAGCGTGCCCACGCCGACGATGATGCTGGCGCGCTCATGCAGCCCTCGCGCGCGCACCTCGCGCATGAACGCCTCGAGCCTGCCCACGTCGAAGCAGAATTGCGTCTGGATGAAGCGCGCTCCCGCATCGATCTTTTTGCGCAGGTTCAGGACTCGCTCGGCATATGGGGGCACGAACGGGTTGGCCGTGGCGCCGATGAACAGGCGCGGCGCCTTCTCGAGCTTCCTCCCCGAGGCATACTCACCGCGCTCGCACAGGTCACGGGCCACCCGCAGCAGCGAGACCGCATCCAGGTCGAACACCGGCTTGGCCTCGGGATGATCGCCCTGGCTCACGTCATCGCCCGTCAGGCACAGGACGTTGCGCACGCCCAGCGCCGCGGCCCCGAGCAGATCGCCCTGGATGGCGATGCGGTTGCGGTCGCGACAGGCCACCTGGTAGACCGGATTCAGGCCATGGGCGACCAGGATCGCCGAGGCGGCCACGCTGGACATGTGGCAGTTGCCGCCCGCCCCGTCGGTGATGTTGATGGCATCGACCAGCCCCTGGAAGTGAGCCGCGCGCGCCACCAGTGCGGCCGGGTCGGCCGAATCGGGCGGAGCGACTTCCACCGTGACCACGAAGCGACCGGCACGGCAGGCCGCTTCGAGCGCGCCACGCTGCGGCGACTCGCCGGCGTCCTTGCCGGTGGCGGAATCGCCCCCGCCACGGCCGGAATCGCCCCCGCCACGGCCGGAATCGCCCCCGCCACGGCCGGAATCGCCCTCGCCACGGCCGGAATCGCCCTCGCCACGGCCATATCCGCCAGCAACGACGGCTGCCTCGACCACGGACGTCGGAACTCGCTCGCCGGTGAGCACCGGCAGCCAGGCCGAGCGGCCCCGGCGCCGGTGATCGAGCGGCGCCAGCGCCGGCATCTGCGCCTCCGTTTGCGCCGCGTCGCCCCCGGCCAGCGCGCGCGCGCCGTCGATGGCATCGAGCCACACACAGCGCATCGTCGGATCGACCTCGCAGCCGCCATCGCTGCGCACTCCCCCGCACGGGCCGTTGCGCAAGTGCTTCGGGCAGTTCATCGGGCAGGCCATGCCGGTCGATGACAGCACGCACTGGCCGCACATCTGGCAATCGAACAGCGTCGACTTGGCGGCGCGCTCGATCGGGCGCACCAGCGGTTCGATGCGCTGCGCCCCGATCAGGCGCGCCAGCGGCGCCAGCCCCGGCGCCCAGCGCTCGAACAGCGCGTACACCCGGCGCCAGCCGCGCGCGTGGCGTACCGACCAGCGTCGCAGGGAGTACATGGTCGCGCCTTGCTAGTCCAGTGAAACCGGGTTGCTCAGACGCCCGGGTCCTTGAAGTCCGGGATGGTCTCGAACTCCACGTTGTACACGCCGTCGTCGCGCATCTGCGCCTTGCGGATATACACGTTCTGGACGATGTCGCGCGTCTGTGCATCGATGCTGACCGGACCGCGCACGCTGGTCCACTTCATGCCCTTCATGGCCGCCAGCAGCTTGTCGCCGTCTGCCTCGCCACCGGTCCGGGCCAGCGCCGCGTAGATCAGGTGGATGCCGTCGTAGCCCCCCACCGAGTGGAAGTTCGGCCGCATGCCCTTGGACAGCTTCATGAACTCGCGCACGTATTCCCGGTTCTCCGGCGAGGCATGGGCCGCCGAGTAGTGATGCGAACTGTGCACGCCCACCGCGATCTGCCCGATGCTGGGCATCAGTTCGTCGTCGAGCACGTCACCCGTGCAGATCAGCCTGACCCCCGCATCGCGCAGCCCGCGCTCGGCGAACTGCTTCATCACCGCCGCTCCGGCACCCGAGGGCACGAAGGCGAACACGGCGTCGGGCCGGGTGTCCTTGATGCGCTGCATGAACGGGGCGAAGTCGGGGTTTTGCAGCGGCACGCGCAGGCTGTCGAGGATCTTGCCCCCGCCGGCGCCGAAGTGCTTCACGAATACCTTCTCCGCGTCGATGCCCGGGCCGTAGTCGCTCACCAGCGTCACTACCGAGCGGATCTTCAGGCTGTCGTCCTTCACCGCCCAGTCAGCCAGCGGTGCGGTCACCTGCGGCAGCGTGAAGCCGGTGCGCACGATGTAGGGTGATCGCTGCGGGATGATCGAGGTGGCGGCCCCCATCACCACCATCGCCACCTTCGCCTGGGTGGCGATCGGGGCGGCCGCCAGCGCCAGCGGCGTCAGGCCGAAGCCGGCGAGCACCTGCACCTTCTCGTTCACCACCAGTTCCTGCG
>CAZXLV010000123.1:0-8006 GCA_964641405.1 uncultured Limnobacter sp.
GCGGCCACTGCCGGCAGCGTTCGCCCCTCGATGAATTCGAGGAAGGCGCCGCCGCCGGTGGAGATATAGCCGATCCGGTCCGCAACGCCGAACTTCGCGATGGCCGCCAGCGTGTCGCCGCCGCCGGCGATCGAGAATGCCGGTGACTCGGCAATGGCCTGCGCGAGCGCACGCGTGCCGTGAGCGAAGGCCTCGAACTCGAAGACGCCAACCGGACCATTCCAGACGATGGTGCCGGCCTGTCCGAGTCGGGCCGCGAGCAGTTGCGCACTGCGCGGACCGATATCGAGGATCAGGTCGTCTGCCGCCACCTCGGCGGCGGCCTTGACGGCTGGCACCGCGCGAGCCGAAATTTCAGCGGCGCACACCACGTCCACCGGCAGCGGCACCTGGGCGCCGCGTGCCGCCATCGCCGCCATGATGGCCCTTGCCTCACCGATCAGTTGCGGATCGGCAAGCGACTTGCCGATCGGCAGGCCGGCGGCTGCCATGAAGGTGTTGGCGATGCCGCCGCCGACGATCAGGTGGTCGACCCGATCGGCCAGCGCCTTCAGGATGGTGAGCTTGGTGGACACCTTGGCGCCGGCCACGATGGCCACCAGCGGGCGCTCCGGATCGCGCAGCGCCTTGCCCAGCGCGTCGAGTTCGGCCGCCATCAGCGGGCCGGCACAGGCAATCGGCGCGACACGCGCCATGCCCTCGGTCGTTGCCTCGGCACGATGGGCGGTGCCGAAGGCATCGTTGACATAGACGTCGCACAGGGCTGCCATCTTGCGCGACAGCGCCTCGTCGTTGGCCTTTTCGCCGCGATTGCAGCGGCAGTTCTCGAGCAGCACGAATTCGCCGGCGGCGACCTGGAAGCCGCCCTCGACCCAGTCCGCGACCAGGCGCACCTCGCGACCGAGCAATTCGCCCAGCCGCTGCGCGACCGGTGCGAGCGAATCCTGCGGGCGCACCGTGCCCTCGGCCGGGCGGCCCAGGTGCGAGGTGACCATGAGTGCGGCGCCGGCCTCGAGGCAGTAGCGGATCGCCGGCAGCGAGGCCCGGATGCGCGTGTCGTCGGTGATTGCACCGGCGCCGTCCTGCGGCACGTTCAGGTCGGCGCGGATGAACACGCGCCGGCCGCGCACGTCGGTATCGGTCAGGCGTCTGAATCCCATCGGAGTCTCCCGCTTCGTGTTTGGCGGTCCGGCCCACCCATGACGTGGCGCCCTGGACGTTCAGCGTGCGCCGTGCAAGCGGTATTCGAGTTCGAGCCGCTCGTCCTCGTCCAGCAGCGCAAGCGGGTTGTGCCCGTCGTTGGCCAGCCATTCGACGAACGAACCGCTGCGTCCGTTGGACATGCGCACCCCGACCACGTGATCGAGGGTGGCGCTGTCGGCGTAGAGCACCAGTTGCGCGTCGCCGGCCATCAGCGCGCACTCGCCCACCGCGATCTGCAGCCAGGGGCGCTTCGCGTCGCACAGGCTCAGCTCGCGCTGGCCGGCGAGGATCTCCCGCAGGAGATCGGCGGTCTCGGCCGCACTGACGTGCATCACCTGGCCGCCATCAGCGCCACCGTGGCGTCGAGCATCCGGTTGGAGAATCCCCACTCGTTGTCGTACCAGCTGTTGGCCTTGACCAGCCTGCCGAGGACCTTGGTCAGGGTCGAATCGAAGATGCTCGAGGCCGGATTGTGATTGAAGTCGACCGACACCAGCGGCTCGGTGTTGTAGGCCAGCACGCCCTTCATCGGGCCCTCGGCCGCTTCCTTCATGATGGCGTTGACCTCCTCGACGCTGGTATCGCGCGCCGCCACGAACGAAAGATCGACGATCGAAACGTTGATGGTCGGCACCCGCATGGCATAGCCGTCGAGCCGCCCGTTCAACTCGGGCAGCACCAGGCCCAGGGCGCTGGCCGCGCCGGTCCTGGTCGGAATCATCGACATGGTCGCCGAGCGTGCGCGGCGCAGGTCTTCGTGATAGACGTCGGTAAGCACCTGGTCATTGGTGTAGGCGTGGATGGTGGTCATCAGGCCGTTCTCGATGCCGATGCGTTCGTGCAGCACCTTGGCCATCGGTGCGAGGCAATTGGTCGTGCACGAGGCGTTCGAGATCACCGTGTGCGAAGCGCGCAGCACATCGTGGTTGACGCCATAGACGATCGTTGCATCGACGTCCTTGCCGCCCGGCGCCGAAATGACGACCTTCTTCGCACCGCCCTTCAGGTGCGCCGAGGCCTTTTCCTTGCTGGCGAACAGGCCGGTGCACTCGAGCACCACGTCGACGCCCAGTTCTCCCCACGGCAACTCGGCCGGATTGCGCCTGGCCAGCACCCGGATCCGGTCGCCATTCACCACGATCGAGTCGCCCTCGACGGCAACCGTGCCGGGGAAGCGACCGTGGGCCGTGTCATGCTGGGTGAGGTGTGCGTTGATCTTCGCATCGCCCAGGTCGTTGATGGCGACGATCTCGAGCGGATGCTTCTTGCCGCTTTCATAGTGGGCACGCAGGATGTTGCGGCCGATGCGGCCGTACCCGTTGATTGCTACGCGAATGGTCATGGCTGGTTTCCCGTCTGGTCGAATGAGGAGGTTTGTAGTCAGGAACGTGCCACGGCGCGGCGGCGCAGTGCCTCGCGCACCGTATCGGCGACGTTGCCGGCCGTGAATCCGAAGTGGCGCAACAGCGCCGGCGCGGGCGCCGACTCGCCGAAGGTATCGATGCCGACGACGGCATCGCAGCCGTACTTCCACCAGCCGTCGGTGACGCCGGCCTCGACCGCGATGCGCGGCAGGTGGTCGGGCAGCACATAGCGCCGGTATGAGGCATCCTGGCGATCGAATACGGTATTCGAGGGCATCGAGACGATCCGCACCGCGATGCCGTCGGCGGCCAGTTCCTCGCGCGCCGCCAGTGCCAGCCCTACTTCCGAACCGGTGGCGATGATGACGGCCCTGGCCTCTTCGGCGTCGCGAAGGACATAGGCACCCCGTGCGATCGCGTCGACCTGGCGCGCCGATCGGGTGACGAATGGCACCGCCTGGCGCGAGAACAGCAGCGCACTGGGCCCGTCGCGGCGTGCAATCGCGGCGCCCCACGCAAGGGCCGATTCCACCGCATCGCACGGCCGCCAGACATCCAGGCGCGGGATCAGGCGCAGCGAGGCGGCGTGCTCGACCGCCTGGTGGGTGGGGCCATCCTCGCCCAGGGAGATCGAGTCGTGGGAGAACACGAACACGACCCGCTGCTTCATCAGCGCCGCCATGCGCAGCGCGTTGCGCGAATAGTCGGAAAAGGTGAGGAAGGTGCCCCCGTAGGGAACGAAACCGCCATGCAGCGCCAGGCCGTTGAGCAGCGCGCTCATGCCGAACTCGCGCACCCCGAAATGGATGTGCCGGCCCCGTGGCTGGCCCCCCTCGACGCCCAGCGCGCCCGCCCCCCTGAAATCGGTGAGATTGCTGCCGGTGAGATCGGCCGAGCCGCCGATCAGTTCGGGAAGCGCCGGACCGAAGTGGTTCAGCGCATTCTGGGAAGCCTTGCGCGTGGCAATCGACTCGGCACGCTGCGTCGCCTCGGCGATTGCCGCATCGAGTGCGTCATCGAAGCCGGCCGGCAGTTCGCCGCGCATGCGCCGCTCGAATTCACGCGCCTCGAGCGGGAACTGGTCGCTGTAGCGCTCGAACAGCGTGCGCCAGGCCGACTCGAGTGCCGCGCCGCGTGCGCGCGCGTCCCAGGCGGCGCGGATGTCGTCCGGCACCTCGAACGGCGGGTACGGCCAACCCATCGCCGCGCGCGTGGCGGCGATCTCGTCCTTGCCCAATGGTTCGCCGTGCGCCTTGGCGGTACCTGCGCGTCCCGGCGAACCCTTCCCGATCACCGTCCGGCACTGGATCAGGGTCGGCGCGAAAACACCGTCGCGCCCCTGCGCGCCCCAGCGCTGCGCCAGTTCCATGGCGGCCACCAGCGCCTCGGGATCGTGACCGTCGACATCGGCAATGACGTGCCAGTGGTAGGCCTCGAAGCGGCGCACCGTGTCATCGGTGAACCAGTTGCGCACCGGCCCGTCGATCGAGATGCCGTTGTCGTCGTACAGCACGATCAGCCGGGACAACTGCAAGGTACCGGCAAGCGAGCAAGCCTCGTGCGAAATGCCTTCCATCAGGCAACCATCGCCGGCGAACACCCAGGTGAAATGATCGACGATCGGGAATCCGTCGCGATTGAAGCGCGCGGCCATCAGCCGCTCGGCCAGCGCCATGCCGACTGCGTTGGCCAGTCCCTGGCCGAGCGGGCCGGTGGTGGTCTCGACGCCCGGCGTGACATCGACCTCGGGATGCCCCGGAGTCTTCGAATGCAACTGGCGAAACGCGCGCAGTTCGTCCAGCGGCAGATCGTAGCCGCTCAGGTGCAGCAGGGCGTACTGCAGCATCGATCCGTGACCGTTCGACAGCACGAAGCGGTCACGGTCGGGCCAGCGCGGGTTGGCAGGATTGTGGCGGAGTGGGCCGGACCACAGCGCAACCGCAACGTCGGCCATGCCCATCGGCATGCCTGGATGTCCCGAATTGGCCTGCTGCACGGCATCCATCGAAAGCGCGCGGATCGCCTCGGCCATCCGCCTGCGCATGGTTGGCGTGCTGCCCGATACGGGCTGCGCAGGCGCGCTCGATGTCGCCTGCGCGCCCGGCGCCACGCCTGACAGGGAAGGTTCCATGGTGATCCTCGCAACCCGGGCCCGCATCCGGTGCTGCGACCCGTGCGTGCCCGAAATCCCGCCAGCCCCGGCTGGCACAATCCCGATTCTAGCAAAGGGGGGCACGCCGTCTCACGAATGGCACAGCGATTCCGCTATAATGGAAAGCTTTCTTCGGCCAATCGCTCACAAGTTCGGGTGCGGCCGCTGCTCTTTCGCTGATCTGGATCCCCGCAGCAACACAGGGGGATGCTCAGGGACTGGTTGTTCAGGTATCCGCGCTGAAGCGGGACGCGCCGAAACGGGAGACCGGGTTTCCGGGCAGCCCGGCGCGCAGATGGCCTGCACCGATCGGGTCCGGACGCCTTGCACGAAATGACTCCGGTCATCTTCCTGCAGCGCGGCCGGGATCACTTGGGGTCTTCGACCGAGGGACTGGGTTAGAACGAAATGCAGGGACTGCATCTCACCGCCGATCTGTACGGCTGCCAATCCGACACGGCGCTGCTCACCGACGCCGACCGGCTCGCCGCCCTGTGCGCCGGCGCGGTCGCATCCGTCGGACTGACGCTGGTGGCCGACAAATTCTTCACCTTTCCCGACTACCAGGGCGAGCCTGGCGGCGTCACGGGCGCCGTGCTGCTGGCGGAATCCCACCTGGCAGTGCACACCTGGCCCGAGCGCGCCGGCGTCACGCTCGACGTCTACGTGTGCAACTTCTCGACCGACAATTCATGGAAGGCCGAGAAGCTGCTCGATGACCTGATCGTCGCCTTCGCGCCGCGCGAGCAGCACACCAACCGCATCCTGCGCGGCGAGCAGGAGCCGCCCTCGCAGGCGGGCGAATTGCTGCTGGAGTGGCTCAACGCGGACAGCGCCTTCGGGTTTCGCGCCGCGCGGCGCCTCGAGACCGTGCGTACGCCATACCAGACGCTGGAGGTCTTCGACACGCCGCAGTGGGGCCGCCTGTTTCGCCTCGACGGCTGCTACATGACGTCCGAGCGCGACGAGTTCTTCTATCACGAGCCGATCGTTCATCCGGTCGCAATCGCCCATCCCGCGCCGGTTTCCGCGCTGGTCATCGGCGGCGGCGATGGCGGCTCGAGCGAGGAACTGCTCAAGCACCCCTCGATCGGCAAGGTGGTGATGATCGAGCTCGATGCCGAAGTCGTGCGCATGGCGCGCCGGCACCTCGCCAGCGTGCACCGCGGCGCCTTCGACGATCCGCGCATGGAGGTGCGCATCGGCGACGGCTGGGGACTGGTCGAATCGATGGCGCGCGAGGGTGGGCAAGGCTTCGACCTGGTCGTGCTCGACCTCACCGATCCGGACACGCCGGCTCATCGCCTGTATACGGCCGACTTCTTCCGCCTGCTCGGGCGCGTCATGAACCCGGGAGCAGCGGTGACGCTGCATATCGGTTCCCCGGTGTACCGGCCAGAACTGGTCAGCCGTCTGCTGGGCGAGCTCTCCAGCGTGTTCCCCATCGTGCGTCCGATCGGCGTTTTCATTCCGCTGTACGGCGCCTACTGGGGGCTGTGCTGCGCCTCGCATTCGCTCGACCCGCTGACCGTCGATGCCGCCACCGTCGACGCACGCCTGCGCGAGCGCGGCATCGGCGACCTGCGCTACTACAACGGCGACACCCATGGCGCGCTGTTCGCGCTGCCGAACTTCTACCGCGAACTGTTGCCGCAAGTGCCTGCACTCACCGATGCGGCCCCGCCTGCTGATCGCCACCGCTGAGAAGATGGCGAGCGGCCAGGCGCGCACGCTCGATGCGCGCCAGTCGCATCACCTGGTGCGCGTGCTGCGCATCACGCCGGGTGCCGCGCTCGAGTGCTTCGACGGCGAGGGCGCCCGCTTCGAGGCGCATGTCGAGCGCGCCGACCCGCGGGCCTGCCTGATCCGGCTCGGCGCACGCGTCGAGGCCGATACCGAGAGCGCGCTGCGCATCACGCTGGTGCAGTGCCTGGGCGCGGCTGATCGCATGGACTGGGCCATCGAGAAGGCGGTCGAGCTCGGCGTGCATGCGATCCAGCCGGTGGAGTCGGAGCGCTCGCCCGTGCGCCTCGACGCCGCGCGCGCGCAACGCCGTCACCAGCACTGGTCGCGCATCGTGGCAGCCGCATGCATGCAATGCGGACGCGACCGGCTTCCCGCGCTGGGCCCGGTACTCGCCTTCGATCGCTGGATCGGGGCTCCCGATCGTTCGGGCGCCGCGACGCGCATCGTGCTCGACCCGCAGGCACCGACACCCCTGTCGCAGCTGCATCCCGAGCCTTCACGGCCGATCGAACTGCTGGTGGGTCCGCAATCAGGATGGGCGGCCACGGAACTGCACGCCGCCGGCCTGGCGGGATTCAGCGCAGCGCGCCTGGGGCCGCGCGTGTTGCGCGCCGAAACGGCCGGCCTGGCGGCCATCGCGGCCCTGCAGGCGCTCGCGGGCGATTTCTGATCCCGGTATCGCTTCAGCGCCCCGGTGCGGCGCGGCGATTGACCGAGTAGAAGACGCGAAACGCGGTCTGGCGGTCGAAGAAGAAATCGGCCGCGTCGCGAAAGACATCGAGCAGCGCATCGCGTGCCTTCCTGTCGAAGCCGTCGGTGTCGGGAAGGTTCTCGAGAAACACCAGGAAGCCCGGCTGCTCTGCACCGCTCACCGGTTGCAGATCGGTGACGCTGTCGTAGAGCGCATCGAGATTCTGGCCGAAGTGTGTCGGCAGCGCGAAAGCCCTGGCAATTGCCGCCAGCACGGCGGGTTTGTCGATCGCCTGCGAGCAATCAGCCGCCAGCAGGCGCTGGTCGGCCCGGTCGGCCGCGCGCCGCAGCGCATCGCGATCGTAAGCCGCCAGGGGCAGCACGGCCTGCGCAGGGATATTGCTCAGCGTGCCCATTCGACTCACTCCCTGATGCGGCGGAAGCTTCGGTAGTGATCGCCGGTGTAGTAGTACTCACCCGATGTGCGCGGGTCACCGCCTGCGATGATGCGCCGTGCGCCGCGATCGCGCGAGCCCGGAGTGCGCACCGTGTACTCGGTGTAGTAGCCGCGCGCGCGCTGCGGCAGCAGCCCCTCGCGATTGAGGAACCACGTGCCGTCCTTGGCATAGGGCAACGGCCGGCCGCCACGCACGTTCGCCAGCGTATCGCGAGCTTCGGGCGGCAACTGCCCGATCGCGACCCATTCGATCACGCTCCCGATCGGCTCGCGCGCATGCGCCGCCGACGCGAACGACAGCGCAAGCAGCAGGATCCACCCCGCCATGGACAGCCACGGGCGCGCGTACATGCGCCCTATGCTAAATCAGATCCCCCGGACAGGATATGCGACC
>CAZXLV010000124.1:0-7975 GCA_964641405.1 uncultured Limnobacter sp.
CCGGGCGATCTGCCATTGCGGGATATCCCTTATCGAGACGCCCGTCGATTCGTATCGCACGATACATCTTCCAGTTACCGGAATTGGAACGATGGCAGGTGCCCAACACCTGAATCGAGGTCAGCAATGTCGAGCCGGATGCACAGCAGGATTCTGCTTTCCGTCGTCCTGGTGCTGCTTGGATTCTGGAGCGCGCAGTTGCCTGCGCAGCCTTATCCGTCCAGACCGATCAAGCTGATCGTTCCGTATCCGGCCGGTGGCTCCGGAGATCTCGTAACCCGGGTCATCACCACCAGGATGAGCGCGGTGCTGGGTCAGCCGATCGTGCTCGACTTCCGGCCCGGCGCCGGGGCCCGGCTCGGCACGGAGCTGGCGGCCCACGCCGCGCCGGATGGCTACACGTTCGGCTTCATCACGCCGGCGCCGATGTCGGTCGCACCGAGCCTGTACCCGTCGCTTCCCTATGATCCGGTGAAGTCCTTCGAACCGGTGATCCTGCTCACCAACGCGCCGTTCATGGTGACGGTGAGTGGAGCGGTGCCGGCGAAGACGCTGCGCCAACTGGTCGAGCAGGACAAGGCCGATCCGGGCAAACTCAACTACGCGTCCTTCGGCGCCGGTTCGCTGCTGCACTTCCAGGGCGAGAACTTCAACTCGGTCACCGGCACGAAGCTGGTGCACGTCCCCTACAAGGGATCGGCCCAGGTGCTGCTGGCGCTGTTGTCGGGCGAGTCGCACGTGGTCTTCGACCAGTTGGCGTCGCTCAAGCAGGCGAACTTCGATTCCGGCAAACTGCGCGCCCTCGCGGTGCTCGCGCCTTCGCGCCTGCCGCAGTTGCCCGACGTGCCGACGGCCACCGAGGCCGGATTTCCAGGCATCGACGGCAGCGTCTGGTACGGTTTCGTCGTGCCGGCCGGCACTCCCCGGGACATCATCCTGAAGCTGAACGATGCCGCGCAGAAGGCGCTCGCCGACAAGGAAGTGATCGACACCCTGGTCAACAAGAACGCCCTCGTCATTGCCGGCGGACCGCCCGAAAGACTGGCGGAGGTGATCCGCGCGGATCTGGACAAGTGGTCGCGGATCGTCAGGATGACCGGATTCAAGCCGGACTGACGGCGTGCGCTCGGGGCGTGTTGTTGGTGAACGCCTCGCCTGCCCGAGTCATGGCCCGGTCGACGCGATGAGCAGCTTGACGATCCCGGCGCGCACCGCCTCGTCGTGTCCCACCAGCAGGTGGCCGCCGTGCTCGAAGCCGATGAATGTCGCCCCGGCGATCCGGCTGGCAGTGTACTGCGCGCTCGCGTAGGTGCCGAAACCGTCGTCGCGTGCGCTGATCACGAGGGTCGGGATACGAATCGACTCCAGCGCGTAGGAGCCGAGTTGCTTGCCCAGGCGAGTGTCGTCGCGCAGGCCTGCGGCGCGGTTCGACACCGGCAGGATGCGTTCGGCCAGGTCATTCACGCGCGCACGCTCGGTGACGCTGGCGGCGGCCACCTGCTCGGGTGGAGTCGCCAGCATATGGCGGATGACCTGATCGCGCGCCAGGCGTAGGCCGGTCCAGAACAGGAAGTCCGAGCCGAGCAGGCGCATCAGCATCGCGTCCCTGGCCTCCGACACCGGTGGCGCGGAATCGGCGATCGTGGGCGGCTTGTAGGCGAGCGGAACGACCAGCACGAGGGCGTTGACACGGCCCGGATGGCGGAGGGCCGTCTGCATCGCCGACGGCCCGCCGGCCGAGATGCCCACGACAGCTACCCTCGCGATGCCCAGTGCGTCGAGCAGGCACACATGGGCGTCGGCCTGCGCCTCGGGCGACGCATCGACGGGCCGCGGCGTGCGCAGATAGCCAAAGCGCGACATCGCGATCACGCGCACTCCCTGTTGCAGGAGCGGGCGTGCCCATGTCATGCCCTGGTCGTGCCCGCCGCCACTGCCGTGAACCACCAGCAAGGGAGTACCGGTGCCAGCCTGCTGGACCTCGATCGCGCCGCAGCGCGTCTGCACCATCTCGCTACCGGCGGCGGCGCGTGCTCGGGCCGCCGCCAGGTCGTGGTTGAATCGCCACCCGATCAGCAACCCGGCGAGCAGGAGGGTCACGGCGCCGATGGCGATGATGACTCTCACGGCACCGTGCGCCCGGTGCCCGTGCGATGACCGATTGCGCTCGCGGCCTGGTCGATCGCCACCAGGCCGCCCAGTGCCGCCAGCGCGATTCCGATCGATCCCGGTAGTGAAGCCTCCGACTCGCGCGGGTTGAGGCGAACCAGGTTTGCACCCCAACGCTGTACCAGCCACTCGCCGAACCGACGAAGGCCGGGAATGGCGGTGCCTGCTCCGATCTCGATGATCACGAGCCGTTCGACCTCATCGAGCCATTGCATGAGTTGCCAGTGCATCGCTTCCGCCGCGTTACCGATCCACGCCTCGTCGTCGAACATCAGGATGTTCGGGCGTGCGGTCTCGCCGCAGTGCCGGCATAGCGGCCAGTGATCATGCCATCGCAGGTCGTCGCCGATCATCGGCTGCAAGGTGGCTGCCGGCCACGTGCCATCGCCACAAGGCCTGGTGCATTGCAGGGCGTGGATCGTACCGTGCATCTCGTGCACGTACTCGCGGTCGAAGCCTGCCTTCTGGAACTGGCCATCGACGTTGGTGGTCGATACCCACCAGCCGTCGCGCATTGCTTCGGCCCAGCGACGCAGGATTGCAAATCCGGCATGGGGTACCGTCTCGCCACGCTCATTCCTGCACCGGCGAGAACCAACAGGCCGGTGGCGCGCGCGATGTACTGCGCCGCCTGTGGCACCGCGCGTTCGCAATCGTCGAACGTCCGGTTGGCGGACACGTCGTGGCGGTCGGTGACTATCGAGTGCGAGCCGTGGCCGACAACAACGACCATCAGGGCACAAGGCCGCCCCGACGGCGCACCTGCGCGGGCAGGGTTGCGCTCAGCGCAAGTATCCACAAGATCGTCGTCACCGGAGCCAGTGTACCGACCGGCCCATCGGGAGCAAATGGGCCTTGCTGATCGACGGTGAACATGACGACGACGTGCGCTGCAGCCGATATCCAGCCCAATACGCTGACCCATCGCGGCGACAGGCGTGCCCGCTCCAGCCCCAGCACTCCGGTGATGGTGAACAACAAGGTCGGCAACGCCGATGCGAGGAAGCCGAGCCAGAGCCAACGCCAGGCAAGTGCCACCAGTTCCGGTGCGACGTCGGCAGCGGCCGAGTGAATCGCGACCAGGGCCGCAGCGGCACCGGTTCCGACCAGGGTCTGGGTGACCACGCAGCCAGCGAGCGCCACTCGCAGCAGTCCCCACCCTGCGCTGTCCTCGGGTGTCAACCGCACGAGTACCGCGAACATTGCCACCAGCAGCACCCCGCCGGCCACGGCAAGCAGGGCGGCGACATAGAGCCGCGGCGCGTGCTCGCGCAGCACCTGCGCCAGGTGCGCGGCGCCGTACTGCAGTTTCGCGTCGAGCGGGATCATGGCGACCCCGGCCACCCACGACAGCATCCCCAACACGCCTGCCGCCACGCCCCATCGGGCCCATGTCGCTTCGCCCGAACGTGCGTCTGCATGCCCGCCTGCGGTCTGTGTCACGCCTGCCTCCCCGGTCGCCGCGTTTTTTTTCGTCTTGCAGCCTGCAGATATTCTGGCGTCTGCTGACGCTCATGTCAAAATCCCGGAGCTGGCCACCAGGGCGTGGAGAGTTGCCGTCGCGGTCGGTTCAAATCGACGGCGAACCGACAATGCAGAGGCGAAAACGTCGCCAGGCAATCGGGCGCCTGAAGGTGGGAACTGAGTTGCCGACATGGAGTTTGACCCGACCAGGGCCGAGGAGTTTGGCCAGGAACTGCGCGCCAAGGTGTTGCCGCTTGCGCAGCAGCCGAAACTTGGCCGCAAGGGCAGGCCGGGCCTGCCGGACTTCCTGCGTGAACTGGTCGCGTATCGAAACTACATCATTTTTTATCGCGTGCTGGACGAGACGCGCATCGTCGAAATCTTGAGAGTGAAACACGCGACGCAGAAAACGCCGTGACGTCGTGGTGACAAACGGATCTGGCCGGTGAGATCCGTCCGGATGCTGCGCGTGCTGGGGGTCAGCCTGCACGTCACGCTCTTTCACTGCGCCGGTCGCCGCGTAAACCTCAGGCACCACTCCTGGATCGTTCAATACCTGATCGGGCGGCTGTCAGCGGTGGCAATTGGCGTGCCGGATTCGAGTATGCAGATCCGGTCGGCCAGATCAGCAACCATCTGCATATCGTGTTCGACCCAGATCATCGAGATCCGCAACTCATGGCGGATGCGCATGATGTGCCGTGCGAGGTTCTCGCGTTCCTCGATACCACCCGCTATCACCGCGCGGCGCCGAGCACGCCGCTGTGCATGTAGAGTGCCGGCCTGACTGGCTTCAGGCGCCGGTCAGTGGCCGGACTACCGGTCTCGTGCCCGAATCCTTGACGTGATCACCCGTGCGCGATCTTGATCAGGAGTGCGCACAGGTGCCCGCGCTCGCGAGGGGTCAGCGGGGCAAGCGTGGCGGCACTGGCATCCAGTTCGATCGGTATCAGGTGCTCGATCAGTGCGGCCCCACTTTCGGTGAGGCTGACGAGCAGCAGTCGCCTGTCGTCGGCTGCACGCCCGGTCTTGACGAGTCGGCGCTTGCCGAGTCGCTGCACGATCGCCCGCACATTGGCCGGCTCCATGACGACGAGGCGGCCCAGCAAATTCTGGGATACGGACCCGCGCTCATACAGGCGTGCGAGCACCGCGAACTGCGGCGGCGTCAGGTGATGGGCACTGATGCTGCGGCTCAGATTCGCACTGGCGCGCTGGTAGGCGCGCCTCAGCAGGAATCCGATCTGGTCGTCCAGATGGTAGCCGGTGCCCCCCGATTGGTCGATGCGGGCCTCAGTCGACGTTCTGCCCATCCCGATACATCACCTTGTGACGACTGTTCGCCACCCATTCGTCGATCTGTGCATCGCTCATCAGATGAGCGCTGTCGAACTTGTTCCAGTTGACGATCTCGCCCAGGCTTTTCTTCCACCGCTTGTAGGGCTCTTTGGCAGGTGGTCCGAAGCACATGATGTCGAGCACCGACAAGTCATCCGGAATGCCGAGCAGGGGCTTCATCGCCTGCTGTGCATACTCCTGTCCGATGGCGGTCACCCACCAGACGTTGTAGCCGAGAGCGGCTGCGGCCAGATGCGCCGACATCGTAGCAGCAGCCACGCTCTGCAACAAAATGCGCTCGGCATTCTCGTGGTACATCCGGTCCAGTTCGGACCCGTCATTCAACACCGGGAACGCCTTCACCCAGCGAAAATCGCTGACCACCACGATGAATCCAGGCGCCGTCGCGAGCCCCCGGTAGTCGGGAGTCGGGAACTTCATCCTGAGCTTCGCCCGCGCCCGTTGCTCCTCGCGAAAGTACTCGGCGATGTTCTTCTTGAGTTCAGGGTCGGTTACGACGATGAAGTGCCAGGGCTGGGAATTCGCCCCTGATGGACCGTGGCGCGCCGCCTCGAGGATCATCTCGTACTGCTCGTGCGGAACCACGTAGTCGGGATCGAAGGCCCGAACCGTGATCCGGTTCTCGACGACGTCCATCAGGGCATCGTATCGGCTCCGGTTGCTGTAGTCGCGCCGGGATGCGTCCATCGTCTCGCTCATGTCGTCCTCGCCTGGAAGTAATGTTATGAACATAATGATTCTGTGCTGTGCAGATCGCTGAGTCAAGCTCCAGGAGCGCGCGACCTTGCTGGTGAAACCGGAGGTCGCGCTGCGGTAGTTCGAGGCGGAAGCGCCAGGGCTATCGGTTTGCGGCCACTCTCGTGCCCTGACTTCCGCCATCGTGGCAATAGGGGGTCCGGGTCGGATCGATGCCTTAGACTTCATCGGGAATCGAGCAGTGCAGGATGAATCGACGATGAAGCTGATCGACACATTCCAGGAAGAACACGTACTGATCGACCAGGTGCTTGGATCCTTTCGCAGCTACGTCGACGGACTCGTCGACGGGACCGCGGACCCGGCTGACGGCAGGCGGTTCGTGGCGTTTTTCGCCGAGTTCGCCGGCCGCTTCCATAACGACCGCGAGGAGCGAGTGCTCTTCGATGCGCTGGTGACGGAAACGGAACTGCCGGGCGACCGCGGACCCGTGCATGCCATTACGCGTGAGCACGCTGAAATGGATTCGTGGCTGAGCGAGATGGCGCCGTTTCTCGAACAGGGGCTGCAGTCCGAGGACGATCGTGTCCTGCTTCGGGCCCTGGCAGTCCGCTATTCGCATGCGCTCTGGCGTCATATCGACGCGGAGAACTCGGTCCTGTATCCGGAGGGCATGGAGCGGCTTCGCCGGAGCGGGATTCGCGAGCTGCCGGATCGGCCGATGAGCGAGACAGAAGCGACCGCGCGTGAGGGTGCCGCGACCCTGCTGGTGCGTTACCCGCCGATCGAGGACGCCGCACTCGCGCGCGGTGAGGGTTGCTTCATGTGCCGACTCTACGGTGAGGGCTGCAACGGCCTCGAGGCCGAGTGGTGGAGCGACCTCGAGTGGGACGAGTTTCACTACAGGTGACGCAAGCGACTGGATTTCCTGGCACACCCCGAAGGCGGCCGATCAGGACAGCGAGAACCGCGGCCGATAGGCCATGACGTACCGCTCCTGCTCGCGTGTCTCGATCGCCCCGTGCCGTGCGGCGCGAACCTGTCGTATCGCCTCCTGCGGCGAGACGCCGAACTCGACGAGCAGGCACGCGGCCACCGTACCCGCGCGCCCGAGGCCACCGCGGCAATGGACGAGCACCTTGCCGCCCTGCATGAGCGCGTCGATGGACGTGCGCCCCGCCACGAGCCACGCTTGCTCGAAGGAAGGTCCTGGCGCGGCGACGTCCACGATCGGCAGGTGATGCCACTCGATGCCGCGGCTCGTGATGTGTTGGCCGAGATCCGGCACACCGAGCAATCTCATCTCGTGCGCCTCGATCAGCGTCAGCACCGCCCGTGCGCCCCAGCGCTGCACGCGGTCGAGGTCGGCGTCGAGGTCGCGCGCCCACGGGCGGCCGAAGACGCTGTCACCGCGCTTGCCGGGGCAGAGGGTGACGCCGACCATTCCACCGGCCGCTGCCACGCGCAGTTCGGCGATGCGGAGCGGATCGGTCAGGCTCGTTCGTGGGGCAAGTGTGGTCATGTAGTACTTCCCTCCTGCCGGGTGATGGTGCACCCCCGCGTATCGGATGGACCGGGCGCACTCAATGCAGCGTAAGGCTCGGCGTCTCTTCAATCACCAGGGAGTCGCCACCGAATTCGGCCTGCAGCAGATCGTTCAGGCCATCGCAGATCGGGCAGAACTCTTCGAGCGCGTGCTCGACGTGCTCAGGCACGAAGGGCCACGCGGGAAGGTCGGAAGCTGCCCGGACCGTACCGCGATGAAAGAACAGGTGCAACGAGCCCAGTCCTGCATTGAAGTCGTTCAGTCGTTCGAGCAGGGCGGGCGAGCCTTCGAGGTCGGTCAGCAACAGCGCGCGCAGGCGCACGCGCACCGGGTTGCCGACGAGGCTGATCAGCACCGCCATGCGTCCATAGGCGAAACCGATGTCGCGGTCGTGGCCGTACTCCAGGCTGCCGAGGCCGGTGATCTCGCGCACCGTCGCCAGCAACCGGTGTTCGAGGTCGGCAACCAGATCAGTTCCGGTGGGCAGCGTCACGCGCCGCAGGCCCAACCGGTCGAAGACCAGCGTCCGCTCCTGCGAGTCGAAGGCCTTGTATTCGAGGAAACCAGGGTGCGCGACGTCCAGTACGTCGACCAGCGTGGTAACGGCCAGGGCCGCCAGGCCGGCGACCGCCGCCGGCGCGGGCCATTCGATGAAGTGATTGGGGCTACCGTCGGGGTCACGCTCAGGCGTCGACTCCGGCGCCGACCCGGTCGGATCGTGCCAGCCCAGCTCCCGCAGCC
>CAZXLV010000125.1:0-6100 GCA_964641405.1 uncultured Limnobacter sp.
CCGCGCGCTCACCACCAGCACGTCGCAGCGCGCCTCGCCGAGCACGTGCAGCGTCACGCTGCCGAGCAGCAGGTCCGCCGCAAGCGATTCGCCGTGCTTGCCGATCACGATCAGGTCGGCGTCGCGGGTGCGCGCAGCATCGATGATCACCCGCGGCGCGTAGCCGTGCACGATCGATCGGCGCATGCGCGCCGGATCGACACCCGACTCGCGCACCAGCCTGCCGAGACCCTCGACAGCCTCGGCGCGAGCCTGCTGTCGCAGCCGCACCAGTTCCGCGTCCGGCACACCGGCGCGGCGCAACTTTCCCTCGAACGGCACCTCGAAAACATGCAGGACGTCCAGTTGCGCATCCGGCGCGATGGTCGCTGCAGCGCGCAGCGCAGGCATCGCGTGGCGCGAGAAGTCCACCGGCACCAGCACCCGCTGGTAGGGCCGCGCGGCTGCCGCGCGCACCACCAGCACGGCGCGCCGGCGCTTGCGCAGCAAGCGCTCTGCGGTGGAGCCGATGGCGATGTCGCGCACCGGGTGCTGGCCGTGCGCGCCGATCACCAGCAGGTCGGCATCGGCCGCGGCCTCGACCAGGCTGTCGAGCAGCGGGCCGACCATCACCCGCGATGCAGCGTCCCGTCCGCACTCGCGCTGGAACGCCTGCACCTGCGCGGCGAGCGCGCGCCTCGCCTCGTCGAGCAATGCCAGTTGCGAGGATTCGGTCAGCGACAGCCACGAACGCAGCGCACCGTACCCGGGCGTATCCACGACGTGCAGCAGTTGCACGCCCTGCACGCCGGGCAGGCAAGCCAGCCGGGCCGCTCGCGTCACCGCCAGCACGGCATCGTCGGAGAAGTCCGTAGCCACCAGGATCGATCGCAACCGCGTGGGCCGAAACCGCGTCGGGCGAGACTGTGTCACGGCCCGAATCCTCCGCGAAACGAAGCGATGCGCTGCTCGCGCTCGCGCTCGAGCAGCCCGCCGAGCACCGCACCCGACAGCCCGGCGCGTGCAAGGGCCAGCGCGGCCAGTTGCAGCGCGGACTCCAGCGTCTCCGGAATCACCGTGTCGGCACCGGCCTCTCGCAGGGCGAGCGCGTGGCGCTCGTCGCGCGCACGCGCGAGAATCGGCACCTGCCGCCATTCGCGCCGCACGCAATGCACCGCGCGCAGCGCCGCGGCGCTGTGGTCCATCGTCAGCACGACGGCGCTGGCCTCCGACAGCCCCAGGCGCCGCAGCATTTCGATGCGACTGGCGTCACCGACGAATACCGGCTGGCCGTGCACGTGAAAGCCGGCAACCAGCCGCGCGTCGGGATCGATGGCCACGTAGCGGATCCCCTGTGAATCGAGCAACTGGCCGAGCAATTGCCCGACGCGACCGTAGCCGGCGATCACCACGTGGCCGCTCAGGCCCGGCAGCACGCTCGCCGTGGCCTGCTGCGCCGGCCCCGCCGGTCGCGCGAGGCTGGCGCCGAGCCACTGGCCGGCGCGGGCTGCCAGCGGCGTGGCGAACATCGACAGGCCGACCAGCAGCAACAGGAATCGCCCCGGCCCGGGCGCCAGCAGCCCGAAGCTCATCGCCATCCCGAGCACGACGAACGCGAACTCGCCGCCCTGGCCGAGCAGCAGCCCCGCCTCGACCGACTTGCCCGGGGACAGGCCGCCGATACGGGCAATCACCACGATCACGGCAGCCTTGAGCGCGAACAGGCCGATCACCGAGCCCAGCAGCACGAGCGGCTGGCGAACGATTTCCAGCGGGTCGATCGACATCCCCACCGACATGAAGAACAGGCCCATCAGCAGGCCGCGAAATGGATCGACCGTGATCTCGACCTCATGCCGGTATTCGGTCTCGGCGAGCAACAGGCCCGCCAGCATCGCACCGAGCGCCATCGACAGGCCGGCCAGCCAGGTCAGCGATGCGATGCCCAGGGTGCTGAGCAGCGTCAGCGCCATGAAGGTGTCGGCCTGGCGGCTGGCCGCCAACTGGCGAAACAGCGGGCGGATGACGATGCGCCCGAGCAGGTAGATCAGCACGATCGCGAGCGCTGCCTTGCCCATGGCGATCGCCAGCGATGCAGCCAGCGAGGCCTCGCCCGGGCGCCCGAGCAGGCCGACCAGGATCAGCGCCGGCACGACCGCGAGATCCTGCAGCAGCAGCACCGAAAAGCACGACTGCCCGAGCGGCGTACCGAGTTCGCGGCGCGCCGAGAGCAACTGCATCACCACCGCGGTCGAGGAGAAGGACAGCGCCAATCCGATCACCAGTGCCGCCGCGGAGGGATGGCCGAAGGCGCCGGCAACCAGGCCGATCGCGGCGGCGCTGATCGCCACCTGTGCACCGCCGCCCGCGAACACCCAGCGACGCATCGCCCACAGGCGCTCGGTCGACAGTTCCAGGCCGATCATGAACATCAGGAACATCACGCCCACCTCGGCCAGTACCGATACCGCCTCGAGGTTCGGAAACACCAGCCAGCCGAGCATGCTCGCACCGCTGGACAGGCGGCCGAGCCCGAACGGCCCGACCAGCATCCCCACGGCCAGGAACCCCGGCACGCTGCCGACCCGCAAGCGCTGCAGCAAGGGCACCAGCACCCCGGCCAGCAGCAGGAACTCGAGCGTCTCGCGCAGGTGGGGAAACGCCGGCGCCGCGTCCACGGCTGCGCCGCTCAGATCACCGACGTGGCGCAGCCATCCATCGGAATGATGGCGCCCGACACGTAGGAGGCGCGCGGCGAGGCCAGGAACAGCGCCACCTGCGCGATCTCGTCGGGCTCCGCCATGCGGCCCATGGGAATGCGCGCAATCGCCGCCTCCAGCAACTCGCCGCTGCCGCGGCCGGTGGCGCGCGCCTCGGCCTGGATGCCCTCTTCGACGCGCGAGGTGCGCGTCAGGCCCGGATTGATCGCATTGATGCGCACGCCGCGTGCCGCGTGCGCGCGCGCCAGCCCGACCACGGCGAGCATCAGCGCGGCGTTTGCGGCGCCGCCGGCGATATGCATGGTGTTGGCCTGGCGCCCGCCCTGGCCCACGATGGCCACGACGCTGCCGCGGCCGCGCGCCGCCATGCGCGCGATCACCGGCTGCACCAGGTGCATGGTGGCGAAGTACTTTGCATCCATCGCCTGCCGCAAGGCCTGGGCATCGAGTTCATCGGGCCCGTAGCGACGTGCGGCGCCGGCGGCGCTCACCAGCACGTCGACCGGACCGAGCCGCTGCTCGAGGCGCTCGAGCAGGGCCGCGGCCGCGTGCGCATCGACCAGGTCAGCCGACTCGATGTGCATCGACAGGCCGTCGCGCGCCAGCGCATCGCGCGCCAGCGCCAGCGTCTGCGCCGTGCGCGCCACGCCGGCCACGCGCGCACCCGCCCCCAGGAAGGCGCGCGCGCAGGCCAGTCCGATGCCCTTGCTCGCGCCGCTGACCAACACCAGCTTCGAATCGAACTCGAGCTCCACCATGCGCTCCGTCGCCTGTTCCGACAGCCTCCTGGCTTCGCAGCATACCGAATCGCTCCGCGCTCGTGCACAATCGCGCCCACAGGGGGTATGCGCGCGGTGATTCCCGGCGGCGGAAGGATCGGTCTCATCCTGATGGGTGGCGGCGCGCGCGCCGCCTACCAGGTCGGCGTGCTCGACGCCATCCGGCAAATCCTCGCGGATGCCGGCTGGCCGGCCGCATGCAACCCCTACCCGATCATCTGCGGCACCTCGGCCGGCGCGGTCAACGCGGCGGCGCTGGCGAGCGGTTGCGCCGATGCCGACACGGCGGTGCGAACGATGGTCGACGAGTGGTCCGCGCTGCACGCGGGCGACATCTACCGCACCGACACCCTGGGTGCGCTCGGCAACGCTGCGCAGTGGCTCGCCGCGGTGGTGATCGGCTGGGTCATGCGCACGCATCCGCGCTCGCTGTTCGACAACAGCCCGCTGGTCTTGCTCCTGCAGCGCCTGATCGATTCGCAGCGCATCACGCGCGCCATCGAACTCGGCGACCTGCACGCGCTGGCGATCACCGCTTCGAGCTATACCTCGGGTCAGCACGTCACCTACTTCCAGACCCGCCAGCCCATCGCCTCCTGGTCGCGCATCCAGCGGCTGGCCTGTCCGAGCCCGATCTCGATCGATCACGTGCTGGCCTCGAGCGCAATCCCGTTCGTGTTTCCGGCCGTTGCGCTGGAACTCAACGGCCGCCACGAATACTTCGGTGACGGCTCGATGCGCCAGCTCTCGCCGATCAGCCCGGCGATCCATCTCGGCGCCGACCGGATCCTGGTGGTGGGCGCGGGACACCTCGAGCAAGGCACGCCGCAGCCGCAACACACCGGCTCGCAGTACGGCTACCCCAGCCTGGCGCAGATCGCCAGCCATTCGCTGTCGAGCATCTTCCTGGATGGCCTGGCCTACGACATCGAGCGCCTGAGTCGCATCAACCTGACCCTGGGCCTGATCCCCGACCAGCAGCGCATCAACAGCACCCTGCGCCCGATCGAGATTCTCGCGATCACGCCCAGCCGGCGGCTGGACTCGATGGCGCAGGGCCTGGGGCGCGCCCTGCCACGCTCGATTCGCGGCATCCTGCGCATGACCGGCGCCACCGACCGGCGCAGCGCCGCGTTGCTGTCCTACCTGTTGTTCGAGCCGGTCTACACGCACCAGTTGATCGCGCTCGGGCGCTCCGACGCACTGGCGCGGCGCGCCGAGGTGCTGGCCCTCTTCGAGGGCAACGGCGCCGCGACAAGCAGCCCGGCGCCTGAAGCGCCGGGGCCTGCGCCTTACGTATAGCGGGTGGCAGGCGAGCTGGCCGCCGCCCGTTGCAGGGTCAATCGAACCGGGGTTGCGCCTCGGCTTCGAGTTGCGCCTCGCCGGCGCTCTCGGGGAGCGGCACCTCGAGGTATCGCTTGCCATCGCCGCGCATGCGCATCGCGTTCTCTTCGAGCTGTCGCCGGGCCGCGAAGAAGGCGTCGCGCAAGGCCACGTTCACGTCCTCGTGGTGCGCATGATTGGCAACGATGCTGGTGCCCGGGACGGTGAGGTCGATCGATACGATGAAATGCTTGCCCTGTTGCTTGTGTTGGTGCGGTTTGTCGACCACCACCCGGCAGGCGGTGAGATTGGGGTGAAACTGCTCCAGTTTGACGGTCTTGTCGCGTATCAGGGTCTCCAGGGCAGGTGAGGTTTCCATCCCCCGGAAATTGATCTGCAGCGGTGTACGCATGGGCCTCCGTCCTCCAAGGGTATGCCCGCCAGCCGGGCGGGCGCCGGTAGCTCTCATTGTGCCGGATTCGTCGATCAATGTTCGTCAGTGCGCGTCCGTTCGTCGTCAGCCAGATGCCCGGTGTCCGGGTCCACCCATTCGGGCACGCCGAGCAGGTCGCCTGCCTCGCGCACATCGTCGGGGTCGGACTCCGCATCGTCGCCATCGTCGCCGGCCAGTTGCATGTCGGCGACCGCCTCGGCCATGGTCTGGAACGGACCGTACTCGCGCCCATCGGCATCGTCCTGCCAGTAATAGCCGTCGGGGCGCTCGATGATGCGCGTGTGATCGAAGTCGGCTGAAGTGGTCGGAATCGTTCGAGTCATGCCTTGCCTCCCCGGGTGCTCTCGACCGCCTGCTCGATCGACGACAGGTGCCGGCTCTCGGCAAGCGCGAAGTGCAGCGCCCGCAGGCGCACCGCCTCGTTCGGCGAGGTGGCCGCCACGTGCTCGAAGATCGCCCGCATGCGCCGTTCATTGCGCCGCGCGATCTCCAGCGCATCGTCCAGTGTCAGCGCTGCGACAGAAAGCCGGCACGAAACCGGCTCTGCCCATGTCACCCGTTCGGCCAGTATCGTCCCGACATCGATGTCGGGCAAGTCCGCCTCGATGCGCGCGGCCTGCTCGGCTTCGATGAGCGACAGGCGCGAGAATGCGCGCGCAAGCTCCGGTGCCGCCCGGACCGCCGGTTGCGCGGCGAGTTCCCGGTAGCGGGCAGCAGCCTCGCGCCGCATCGCCAGCGCACTGGCAAGCAGGTCGCGCAACGAGACGAGCGGAAACGCCGAAGACCCCATGCACCGATCGTGCCTGCGGCGCGGGCGTGACGGCTTGATACCGGTCAACGCACGG
>CAZXLV010000125.1:6200-7950 GCA_964641405.1 uncultured Limnobacter sp.
GCACCGATCGTGCCTGCGGCGCGGGCGTGACGGCTTGATACCGGTCAACGCACGGGCAACACGCGGCCAACGCGAACTCAGCCCGCCGTCAACGCACAGCCACCGGCGGCGTCGCGCCAGGCGCGCCGCTCTCGTACTCCAGCAGCAGGTCGTGCGCGGCCACGGTATCGCCGGAACGAACGTGCACCGCGCGCACCGTCGCGTCGCGCTCGGCGCGGAGCTGCGTTTCCATCTTCATCGCCTCGATCGACACCAGCGGATCGCCGGCGCGCACCGCCTGCCCGCTCCTGACTGCCACCGTGACCACCATGCCGGGCATCGGGGCCGCGATGTGCGCCGCATTGTCGGGCTCGGCCTGCGGGCGGCGCGTTGCCCGCGCGGCGCCCGCCTTCTCGATGCGCAGGGTGCGCGGCTGGCCGTTCAGTTCGAGGAACACGCGCACCACGCCCTCCTCCTCGGCCGGCGCGCTGCCCTGCATGCTCACCACCAGCGTCTTGCCGCGCTCGATATCGATCGCGATCTCCTCGCGCTCGCTCATGCCGTAGAAGCAGGTCTGGGTCGGCAGCAATCCGACGTCGCCGAAGCGGCGCCGATGCTCGTCGTAGTCGCGAAACACCTTCGGGTACATCAGCCACGAGGCGAGGTCCTTGTCGTCGATACGATGACCGACCGCCTTGCTTGCATCCTGGCGCGCCTGTTCCAGGTCGACCGGCGCCATCCGGTCGCCGGGACGGTAGGGCGCGGGGGGTTCGGGCAGGATCGGATGCGCGCTGTCGCACATCAGCACCTTGCGCGACAGGGCGGCCGGAAACCCGTCGGGGGGAAATCCCAGTTCGCCGCGCAGCAGGGACACGAGGCTCTCGGGGAACGCGAGTTCACGCGCCGGATCGGCCACATCGGCAGCGCCCAGGTCGTTGGCGACCATGAACAGCGCCAGGTCCCCCACCACCTTGGAAGTCGGCGTCACCTTGACGATGTCGCCCAGCAACTGGTTGACCTCGGCGTAGGCCTGCGCCACTTCGGGCCAGCGGTGCTCCAGTCCGAGCGCGCGCGCCTGTTCGCGCAGGTTGGTGTACTGCCCGCCCGGCATCTCGTGGCGGTAGACGTCGGCGGTGCCGGCGCGGATGTCCGCTTCGAACGGCGCGTACAGGCGCCGGGCACTTTCCCAGTAGTGGGAGATCTGCTGCATCGCGTCCAGGTCGACGCCGGGGTCGCAGTCGGTGCCGGCCAGTGCAGCGGCGATCGCACCCAGGTTCGGTTGCGAGGTGAGGCCGCTCATCGCGCCCATCGCGCCATCGACGGCATCGGCGCCGGCCTCGATCGCAGCCAGCACCGAGGCGGCCGCGGCACCGCTGGTGTCGTGGGTGTGGAAGTGCACCGGCAGGCCGGTCTCCTCGCGCAGCGCGCGCACCAGTTCGCGCGCGGCCCGCGGCCGGCACACGCCGGCCATGTCCTTCACACCGATCAGGTGCACGCCGGCGCGCTGCAGTTCGCGGGCGATGCCGAGGTAGTAGCGCAGGTCGTACTTCGGGCGCGCGGCATCGAACAGGTCGCCGGTGTAGCAGATCGCCCCTTCGCACAGCGCGCCCGTCCCGAGCACCGCATCGATGGCCACGCGCATGTTGCGCACCCAGTTCAGCGAATCGAAGACGCGAAACAGGTCGATGCCGCCGGCAGCCGCTTGCGCGACGAAAAAGCGCACCACGTTGTCGCTGTAATTGGTGTAGCCGACCGCGTTGCTGCCGCGCAG
>CAZXLV010000126.1:0-6509 GCA_964641405.1 uncultured Limnobacter sp.
GCGACCCCGCCTGTGCCGGCAGGCCGGCATCCTGAACCGTTCAGTTCAGTTCGGCCGCAGCAGGCGCCACATCAGGTTCGTCCGACGAGGGACGATCACAACAGCAGTGCACAAGACGCCGCGACCTCGATGCAGAGCATTGGTTCAAGGAATGTATGGCCTTGTCGAACACTGCAGGGTCGGCGTCATTGTAGCGTGGATCGCAATCAGAACAGGCTTTCCTGGCGCTTCATCTCGGCGTCGATGTCGTCGGTCATCTTCCTGATGCGCTGGAGCAACTGCGCCTTCGGCGTGCCGTCGACCGGGTGCTGCGCGCCCAGCAGTTCGTGCGCCAGCTGCAGCGCGGCCATCACCGCGATCCGGTCGACGCCCGAGATGCGCCCCGCCTCGCGAATCGAGCGCATCTTCTCGTCGACCATCTGCACTGCTTCGAGCAGTTGCGGCTTGCTTTCGCCGGATACTGCCAGGCGATATTCGCGGTCGAGGATCCTGACGTCGATCTGTTCCATGGCGTGGTCCGTGCTCGGGCTGAGACTGGCTATTCGGCGCTGTCGGCTGCCAGCGGCAGGCGCGCCAGCGCCGATTCCACGCGTGCGCGTGCTTCCCCGATGCGCTGCTGCAGTTGCTCGTTGTGGCCGCGGCTGGCGGCGAGTTGCTCGCGCAGGCGGGCGTTCTCGTCGGCGAGCCGGCGCACCACCTGCAGCATGCGCTCCAGGCGCTCGCCGAGCTGATCGACTTCCTCTTCCATGCCGTGATGGTATATGAAGACGGTGCGCAGTCGGGTCCGGTAGCATTGGGAATCCTGTCGTGAGTTGCAAATACGTGGCATTGGAATTCGTTCAGCCCGGCAAGCCTGTCGGTCGCGGATGGCGCGCCGCCCTGGCCAGGGCGGCGCTTGCCTTGCTGGCGTCGCTGGGCGCCGCCTCCGCCTGGTCGGCGAGCACCGGTCCGGTGCGGGTCGACGCCGTCGAGGTCGAACTGGTCAGCGACGTCAGCGCGGTCGTGCCGGGCCAGCCCATGCGCCTGGGCCTGCGCATCCGCCACGATGCCGACTGGCACACCTATTGGCGCAATCCCGGCGATTCCGGGCTGCCTACGCAACTCGTCTTCGAACTGCCGGCGGGTTTCCGGGCCGGTGCGATCGACTGGCCGGCTCCCAGGCGCGTATTCATTCCACCACTGGCGAATTACGGCTACGAGGGCGAGATCGTGCTGCCGGTGCCGCTGCAGGTGCCGACCAGTGTGCCGGGTGATCGCGTGGCGCTCAGCGCCCGGGCCTCCTGGCTGATGTGTCGTGAAGTGTGCATCCCCGGCGAAGCGCAGGTCGCCCTCGAGTTGCCGGTACAGCGTTCGGGGGCGGCTGCGGCGTCGCGCTTCCTGCCGCTGTTCGAGACTGCCGAGCGTCTCGTTGCGCGCCAGCAGATGGCCGTGCGCGCGTTCGTAGACGGCGACGTGCTCTCGATCGGCCTGCCCGACCGGCCGCGCTCGGTGGAGTTTTTTCCCTACCGTGAGGGTTTGCTGAACAACGCCGGCGAGCAGGTGCTCTACGCCAGCGACGGTGGCGATGGCGTGATGGCACGATTGGCGCTGCGACTGAGCGCCGACGGAGCGCGCCAGGCTGCGCAGGGTGGCCAGGCCCTGCTGGCGGCAGCCGAGGGGATCGTGCGTATCGACGGGCAGGTACGCGAACTGGTTTCATCGATATCGGCAGGCCCGTTTGTCGCCGGCGACGAGATCTCGCGCGTGGCCGGCGCGCCACCGGCAGCCAGCATCACGACGCGCAGCGGGCTGGACCTGCCCGGACTGTCGGGTGCCCGCTCCGCGGCCGCCGAAAACGCGCTGCCGGGTGGCGCTGCGCCGTGGGGCGGCGCCTCCGGCGCCACCTCGGGCGCGCTGGCCCCGGTTGCGCCCGCATCGCTGGCCGGCAACTTGTGGATGGCGGCCTTGCTGGGCGCCATCGGCGGGCTGATCCTCAACCTGATGCCCTGCGTGTTCCCGGTGATCGGGCTCAAGGTGCTCGGCTTCGCGCGGCATGGCAGCGAGGGCAGTGCCGCCTCGCGCATCAGCGCGCTGGCTTTCGCCGCCGGCGTGGTGATCTCCTTCTGGGCGCTGGCGGGCCTGCTGCTGGCCCTGCGAGCGGCCGGCGAAGCGGCGGGCTGGGGTTTCCAGTTGCAGTCGCCGGTGTTCGTGGCTGCGATGGCGCTGCTGTTCGTGGCCATCGCCCTGAATTTCTCCGGCGTGTACGAATTCGGCAGCGCGATGAGCCGCCTCGGGCAACTCGATGCCCGCGCCGCAAGGCATGCCGCACACCCGCTGTTCGGCTCCTTCGCATCGGGCGTGCTGGCGGTGCTGGTGGCGACGCCCTGCACCGCGCCGTTCATGGGTTCGGCGCTCGGCTACACGCTCGGCAGCACCACCAGCGAGGCACTGGTGGTGTTCACCGCCATCGGGGTCGGCATGGCTGCCCCCTACCTGCTGCTTGGCCTGTTCCCCGGCTGGTTGCGCTGGCTGCCGCGGCCCGGCCGCTGGATGGAAACCTTTCGGCAATTGCTGGCGTTCCCGATGTACGCCACCGCAGCGTGGCTGGCTTGGGTGCTGGGGCGGCAAGCCGGTATCGATGCGGCGTTCGCCCTGGCCATCGGGGCGGTCCTGCTCGGCCTGGCCGCCTGGTTGTTTGGTCGCTTCGTGCAGGCGGGCAAGCCGGGGCGACGCGCCTGGGTCGCGTCGCTGGCGCTGCTTGCCATGGCGAGCGGCCTGGCCACTGCCTGGCCGGGGCGCGATGCCGGTAGAGCGGCGGATGCACCGATGGCTCAGGCCGACCCGCTGGCCTGGCAGGCATGGTCGCCGGCCGGCGTGAGCGAGGCGATCGCCAATGGGCAACCGGTATTCGTCGAATTTACCGCGGCATGGTGCGTCAGTTGCCAGGTCAACAAGCGGCTCGTGCTCGAGCGCGAGACGATCGTCGCCGCGATGGCCGCGCGCGGGGTGCGCCGCCTGCAGGCGGACTGGACGCGCCGTGATCCGCTCATCACGGCCGAACTGGCGCGCTACGGGCGCAATGGCGTACCGCTGTATCTCTTCTATCGCCCGGGCGAATCGCAGCCCGAGATCCTGCCCGAGTTGCTGACCAGCGCCATCGTCAACGACGCCTTGTCGCGCGTCGCGGTCGTCGCGCCCGGCCGGCTGGCCAATCGCTGAACCCGCATCGAGTGATTGCCGCGCGAGCGCGAGCCGGCGCCTTGCGGTGGACAAGGCGTACCGGAGTCTTCATGTTGCGTGCACGTGTCGCATGGGGCATCGGCACACTTGCGCGGATGGCGGCGTGCTTGCTGGCAGCGTGGTCGTTGCTCGCAAGTGCCACGGCGCTCGATCTGCGTGACGACTGGGGTCGCCACCTCACACTGCCGCAGGCACCGAGCCGGATCGTGTCGCTCGCACCGCACGCCACCGAGTTGCTGTTTGCCGTCGGCGCCGGTGCGCGGGTGATTGCAGTCGATCCCTACAGCGACGAGCCGCCTGCGGCGCGCAAGTTGCCGCGCATGACCGGGTATCCGCAGGTGGACATGGAGCGCCTGCTCGAACTCGAGCCAGGCCTGGTGGTGGTGTGGGGGCCCGGCGTGACCCGGGCGCAGGTCGATCGCATGGCGGCGCTCGGGATTGCCGTCTTCGTATCCGAACCGCATACGCTCGATGATGTGGCGGCGACGCTGGATGCGTTCGCGCCCCTGTCGGGCACACCCGCCTTCGGGCGTGAGCAGGCGGCGATGTTTCGCCGGCGCCTGCTCTCGATTCGCGCCAGCCATGCGGGCCTGCGCCCGGTACGCGTATTCGTGCAGATCTGGTCCACTCCGCTGGTCAGCGTCAACGATCGCGATCTCATCGGCGATGCGATCCACAGTTGCGGCGGCCTGAACGTGTTCGGCGATTCGCCGCTGGTCGCGCCGCAACTCGATGCGGAAGCGGTGCTGGCCGCGCGCCCGCAACTGATCCTTGCCGCCGACGGGACACGATCGATGCGACGCTGGCGCGAACTCGGCCTGATCGGCGCGCACGGCACGGCGCAACTGGTCGCCTTCGACGCGGCGACCCTGTTGCGGCCGGGTCCGCGCGCGATCGATGCGCTGGCGCAACTGTGTCGCGCGATCGATGCCGCGCGTTGATCACGCAGCCCGATTCGCGCAGCCCGATTCGCGCTCGTGATGCAGTGCCGGTTTTGTTAACATCCGGCCACCAGGAAAAGAACAGACGTCTTCACACACAGTCCAGGAGTTACTGCATGCCCGTGGTTGCGGTCGTCAATCCCAAGGGGGGCGTCGGCAAGACGACGCTGGCCACCAATCTCGCCGGCTATTACGCCGCCAGCGCCCACCGGACCATGCTGGGTGACTTCGACCGCCAACAATCGGCGCGGCACTGGTTGACGCTGCGTCCGGCCGGCGTGGTGGCGATCGACAGTTGGGACATCAACGGCAGCATCGCGCGCCCACCGCGCGGCGTCACGCATGTGGTGCTCGATACGCCGGCGCAGATCACCGGCAAGCGACTGTCGGAGGTGCTGCGCGTGGCCGACCGGATCGTCGTACCCTTGCAGCCCTCGATGTTCGATGTGATGGCCACGCGGCGCTTTCTGGACGAACTCGAGGCCGGGTTCGGCGCCGGCCGCAGCTTCGCGGACACGGTGGGCATCGTCGGCATGCGGGTCGACACCCGCACCAGGGCTGCCGAACAACTGGCTCGCTTCGTCGACAGCGTCGGGCTGCCGGTGGCTGGCTACCTGCGCGACACCCAGAACTACGTCCATCTGGCCGCCCACGGCCTCACCGTCTTCGACATTCCGTCGCAACGCGTCGACAAGGACCGCAGCACCTGGGAACCCTTGCTGCGCTGGCTCGCGCACTGAGAACCTGCCACCCGAACCACAGCTTCCGGGCGCGTTGCCGCGCCGCCCACTGCCGCCTCGGGGGGCGTCGTCGGGCGCACATTCAACGGCTGGTCTCGGCGCCGGCACGACCCGCCCGTTGCGGATCGGTGACGAAGCCGATGCGGGTGATGCCGGCTTGCTGCGCGCTCGCCATCACCTGCGCGACGCGCTCGTAGCGGGTGGCGCCGTCGGCGCGCAAGTGCAGTTCGGGCTGTGGCCGCTGCGCCGCGGCCTGGGCGAACCGCGCATCGAGGGCTTGCAGGTCGCCCAGCCGTTCGTCATTCCAGAACAATGCACCTGAGCGGTCGATCGAAAGCGCGATCGTTTCCGGTTTCTCCGCCGAGACTGGCGCCTGCGCACCCGGCAGGTCGAGGCGGATGGCGTGTGTGAGCAGCGGTGCGGTGATGATGAAGATGACCAGCAGCACCAGCATGACGTCGACCAGCGGCGTGGTGTTGATTTCGGCCATCGGTTGCGGGTGGTTGCCGGGATCGAAGCCGCCGAAGGTCATGGTGGGTCGCCTGGATGGGTGGGGTGGGACGATCAGCGCACGATCGGGCTGGTCGCCAGCGGCGCGACACTGCTGCGCAGGCGGTCGCCCTCGCGCGCGCCGAGCCGGCGCCCGGTGAGCACCAGGCCCAGCAGGTCGTGCGCGAAGCCGTCGAGCTCCGCCAGCACGATGCGATTGGCGCGTACATAGGCGTTGTAGGCCAGCACGGCCGGGATCGCCACGGCCAGGCCGGCCGCGGTCATCACCAGGGCCTCGCCCACCGGTCCGGCGACCTTGTCGATCATCACCTGGCCGCTCGATGCGACCACCAGCAGTGCGTGATAGATGCCCCAGACGGTGCCGAACAGGCCGACGAAGGGTGCCGTGCTGCCCACCGAGGCGAGGAACGCCAGTCCGCTCTCCAGCCGTGCCGAGGCCTGCGTGATTTCGCCGCGCAAGGCGCGCGTGACCGCCTCTTCGCGGTCGGCCGCGGCTGCCAGCGAGTCGTCGGGCTGCATGCAGGCCGCGGCCCAGGCCTTCCGCGCCAGCGGCACGAACACCTTCTCGGTGTCGGCTTGCTGCAGGGTCGCGATCGCCTCGTCCATCGAGCGTGCATTCCAGAAATGCTCGAGCGCGACGCGTGCGCCGCGACGCAAGCGCCACGCGCTCCACGCCTTGGAGAGAATGAAGTACCAGCTCCCCAGCGACATGGCGAGCAGCAGGTACGCCACGCCGTGCGTGACCACGTCGCCTGCTTGCCAGAAGTGCATCAAGCCCAGTTGCTGCTCCTGCATTGCGCGTCCTTTCAGCCTTCGAGTCGGAATACCCATCGCCAGTCGTGATACCACGCCGCCACCGCCCGCCCGCCGGAAGTGGCCGGGTGGAAGCGCCAGCCTTTCACCGTTTCGATCGCGGTGCGATCGAGCAGCGTCGAGCCGCTGGATTGCGTGAGCCGGACTTCGAGCACCCGTCCGTCAGCGCCGACGTGAACGTCCAGGCGCACCTCGCCCTGCTCGCCGAGACGGCGTGCCATGCCGGGGTAGGGCGGCGGCGTGTTGCCGCTCCAGCTGGCATCGACGCGCGGCGCACTGCGCGCGG
>CAZXLV010000126.1:6609-7930 GCA_964641405.1 uncultured Limnobacter sp.
CCTGCCGCCGACAGCCGCGAGAGATTCATCGGGCGATTATAGAAGGCGTGCCTGCGCGAACGCGATCACGCGTAAGCTGCCTGTCCAACCCGCGCTTCCCGAATGAAACCGGAAACGACCTGCAGGCTTGCCAGCCTCGCCATTGCCCTTGCGCTGGCAGCGACGGGCTGTGCCGGCCCGCATGAGCGCGACAGTTCGGGTGCGCACAGCGATCCGGCGTTGCCGGCAGCGCTGCTTGCCGCCTTGCCGGCACAGGCCTGGGTGGCCGATGTGGTGCTGCTTGGCGAGGTGCACGACAATGCGTTGCAGCACCGCCTGCGCCTGCGCTGGATCGAAGCGTTGACCGCAAGGCGGCGCATGGCCATCGCGCTCGAGCAATTCGACTCCGGGCGCCAGGCCGACCTCGACCGCTTCCGGCAAGCCGGCATCAGCGGGTCCGAAGACAGCGAGCCCGCGCTGGTCGCAGGCGCCGCAGGCGGCGACCCGCAAAGCAGGCTCTCCGCGCGTGCTCGTGCGCTGGCGCAAGCTGCCGGCTTCGACTTCCACGGCTGGAACTGGGCGCTGTATGCGCCGGTCGTCGAACTGGCGCTGCGCCGCGACCTGCCCCTGATTGCGGCCAACCTGTCGCGTCACGAGGCCGCAAGCGTGGTGCGCGGGCAGGTCCCCGCGTCGCCCGAGCCTGCCGGCTGGGGCAGCACCGAGCGTGCCGTCATCGATCGATCGATTCGCGCCGGTCACTGCGATCTGCTGCCCGAAGCGATGATCGAACCCATGGCGGCGGCGCAGCGCGCGCGCGATGCGCGACTGGCCGCATCGGTGGCTGCCGCCCACCTGCGCACCGGCTTGCCGGTGCTGCTGCTGGCGGGCAATGGTCACGTGCGCCGCGACATCGGCGTGCCGCGTTACCTGGCCGCCCTGCTGCCGCGGGCCAGCGTCATCGGTATCGGCCTGCTGGAAGAGGGAGACGAGACCTCACCGCAGGTCTTCGATCGCATCGTGCGCACACCCGCGGCGCCGCGCGAGGATCCCTGCCTGCGGTTGCGCGCGCAAGCCCCGGCCATGCGCAACTTGCCGGCGCAGTGAACGCTGCGCGGCGCCAACGGCCGGTGATTGGTGCAACGCCGGTTCAGGGCTGGTGCCCGCCGCCTCGACCCAGCCCGAGCACGGCGCGCATGTCGAACAGTCCGCTCCGGCGCCCCGCCAGGAAGCGGCAGGCGCGCAGCGCCCCCTGTGCGTAGGTGGCCCGGCTGGCCGCGCGATGCGTGATCTCGATGCGCTCGCCGGTGCCGGCGAACAGCACCGTGTGGTCGCCGACGATGTC
>CAZXLV010000127.1:0-3584 GCA_964641405.1 uncultured Limnobacter sp.
TCTCGATGCGCTCGCCGGTGCCGGCGAACAGCACCGTGTGGTCGCCGACGATGTCTCCACCGCGCACCGTGGCAAAGCCGATCGTGGAAGGGTCGCGCTCACCGGTCACGCCCTCGCGCCCGTAGACGGCCACCTGCCCGAGGTCGCGTCCGAGCGCCTGTGCCACCACCGCACCCATGGCGAGCGCAGTGCCCGAGGGGGCATCGATCTTGTGGCGATGGTGCGCCTCGATGATTTCGATGTCGTAGCCGGTGTCGAGCGCGCGCGCCGCCCTGTCGAGCAGGTCGAACACGACATTGACGCCGATGCTCATGTTGGGCGAGAAGACGATCGGGATGCGCGTGGCGGCACTGGCGATGGCCGCGCGCCCGGCATCGTCGAAGCCGGTGGTACCGATCACCATGCCGACCCCGTGCGCGCTACAGGCACGCAGGTGCGAGAGCGTGCCCTGCGGGCGCGTGAAGTCGATCAGGAAATCGGCGCCTGCGATGCCGTCCTCGATGTCGGCGCCGATGACGACTCCGCTGGCCTGGCCGAGGAACTCGCCGGCGTCGCGACCGAGCGCGGCGCTGCCTGTGGCGTCGAGCGCGCCGCACAAGGCCGCGTCGGGCGCCGCGAGCACGGTCTCGATGAGCATGCGGCCCATGCGCCCGGAGGCGCCCGCCACGGCGATTTTCAGGGTGTGATGGCTGGCTGCGGCGGCGCTCACGAGGACTTCCCGGCGGTTGGCGGCGGGCGATAGCCCGGCAGGGCCGGATCGGAGGCGTCTTCGCGGGCCGGCAACTCGTCGCTGCGGATCGAGCTGACCCGGTCGTCGCTGAACACGATCGTCACCGTGCGCAATTCGGCCTTGCCGTTGGGGAACTGGTAGCGGAATACGTAGTCCCAGCGGTTGGCGTGAAAGACATGCTGCAGCAGCGGCGTGCCGAGCAGGAAGCGCACCTGTTCGCGCGTCATGCCTTCCCTGACCTGGTCGACGGATTCGCGGGTCAGGTAGTTGCCCTGGGGGATGTCGATGCGATACGGCTGCAGCAGTCCGGTGCGGTTCGGATCGGGCGCGGAGCAGCCGCTGGCCAGCAGTGCGGCGGCAAGCGCGAGAGGGAGCGCATGGACCTTCATGATGGTGACGTCAGCAACGCTGCCTTTTCGAAAGCCGCTATCATACGACCACTGCCATCCTTGGCTGTACCGGTCGCACCACATGTCGGTCACCAATGAACTGAAGAGCATGGGCCTGAAGGCAACGCTGCCTCGCCTGAAGATCCTCGAGATCTTCCAGCAGGGCAAGCAGCGCCACATGAGCGCCGAGGACGTCTATCGCGAGCTTCTGGCCGAACAGCAGGACATCGGCCTGGCCACCGTCTACCGCGTGCTCACCCAGTTCGAGCAGGCCGGCCTGCTCAAGCGCAGCAACTTCGAGTCCGGCAAGGCGGTGTTCGAACTCGACCAGGGACAGCATCACGATCACCTGGTGTGCGTGCAGTGCGGCCGTGTCGAGGAGTTCTACGACGCCGAAATCGAGCGCCGCCAGCAGGCGATTGCAAAGGAGCACGGCTTCGTGCTGCAGGATCACGCCTTGTCGCTGTACGGCAATTGCATGAAACCCGATTGCAAGCACCACCACGAGTGAGGCTCAGAGCTTCTCAGGCCTGCGCCAGCAGTTCGCGCGCATGCTTGCGCGTGGTGGCGGTGATGTCGATGCCTCCCAGCATGCGGGCGATTTCCTCGATGCGCTCGCCGCGTTCGAGCGCAGCGATGCGGCTCACGGCGCGCCCGTCCACCATCTCCTTGCTCACCCGCAGCTGACGGTGCGCCTTGGCGGCGACCTGCGGCAGGTGGGTCACGCACAGCACCTGGCGCTGGCCACCCAGGCTGCGCATCAACTCACCCACCGCGTCGGCGATCGCGCCGCCGACGCCGGCATCGGCTTCGTCGAAGATGAGCGTCGGAACCGGATTGGCCTGCGCGGCCAGCGCCGCGATGGCCAGTCCGATGCGTGACAACTCGCCGCCCGATGCGACCTTGGCCAGCGCCCGTGGCGTGGTGCCGGCGTGTGCAGCGACGCGAAACTCGATCGCGTCGATGCCCGAGGCGCTCGGCTCGGCGGTTTCGCAGGCCACCTCGAGGCGCCCGCCAGCCATGCCCAGCATCGTCATGTGAGCGCTGACCCCCTTGGCCAGGCGAGCCGCCGCCTTGCGACGCTGACGCGAAAGTCCGGCTGCAGCCTGATCGAAGGCCTGGCGAGCCGCTGCGGCGCGCGCGCGCAGCGCGTCCATGTCCTGCGCTGCGCACAACGTCTCCAGCCGCGCCCGCAGGCTTGCCAGTTCGGTCGCCAGCGCCTCGGGCGCAAGGCGGAACTTGCGCGCGGCCGTGAAGATGGCGCTGATGCGCAACTCGACCTCATTCAGGCGCTGCGGGTCCAGGTCGATGCGCGCAGCGTAGTCGCGCAGGCTCGAGGCCGCTTCGTCGACCTGGATGCTGGCGCTCTCGAGCATCGCGAGCGCTTCGCCGAGCCGCGGGTCGATTGCGGCCAGCGATCGCAGCCGCTGCACGATCGGGTGCAATTGCGCCGACAGTGCCTGGTCGCTCTCGGCGAGGGCGTCGGCTGCGCCGCTGGCGCCCTCGATCAGTGCGGCGGCGTGCGCGAGGCGCTTCTGCTCCACGCCCAGCGTCTCCCATTCGTTCGCTTCGAGGCGCAACTGGCCAAGCTCTTCGACCTGCCAGGCAATGCGATCGCGCTCGAGCGCGAGTTCGCGCCCGCCGTGCTCGGCGGCCTCCAGCTCGCGCGCCAGCGCGCGCCAGCGGCCGAAGTCTTCGGCCACCATCCGTGCCGGCGCCGCCAGGCCCGCGTAGCTATCGAGCAGCAGGCGTTGGCCGTCGCTGCGCAGCAGCGACTGCGCGGCGTGCTGGCCGTGGATATCCACCAGGCGCTCGCCGATCTCGCGCGCCAGTGCCGCGGTGGCCGGATGCCCGTTGACCAGCGCGCGTGAACGGCCGTCCGCCTCGACGACCCGGCGCAGCATCACGCTGCCCGCATCGCCCTGCAGCGCGCGTTCGGCCAGCCACGCGTCGAGGGCCGGGTCGCTGGCGAACACCGCGCTGATGTCGGCGCGTGCGCAGCCCTCGCGCACCACGCCCGCATCGGCGCGTCCGCCCATGGCAAGTGCCAGCGCATCGAGCAGGATCGACTTGCCGGCGCCGGTCTCCCCGGAGAGCACGGTGAAGCCGGGCCCGAAGCTGAGTTCGGCGGCATCGACGATGACGAAGTTTTCCAGGCGAAGGCTGAGCAGCATCGGTGCGCCAGGAGGACCGTCAGCGCTGGATGGCCTGCAGGTTGGGCAACTCGTGCCAGTTCAGCTTGCCGCGCAAGGTGGCGAAGTAGCTGTATCCGGGCGGGTGCAGGAAACGCGCCCTGAACGGCGCACGCTTGACGATGATGTCGTCGCCGACCTGCAGGTCGCTGAATACCTGCATGTCGCCGGCCACCCGCGGTTCGCGTCCCTCCAGGACGCGGATGGTGATGGTGACCGCGTCGGGCAGCGCGATCGGGCGGTTCGACAGCGACTGCGGCGCCACCGGCACCA
>CAZXLV010000127.1:3594-7918 GCA_964641405.1 uncultured Limnobacter sp.
GGCGACGATCAGGCCGTCGGCGCGCTGGCTGTACATGTACAGGTCGTCGACGTGGACCTGCAGCTCGATCATCCCGGTGCGCGAGGAGCGGTTCACCACCACGTCGTTGAGTGCCAGTTCGTGCCAGACGGTCTTGCCTTCGCGGACGACGCAAGCGGTCAGCAGCGTGCGCTCCTCGGAGGCATGGTGGCCCTCGAGGATGGAGGCGAGCGCCTGGCGCCAGCTGTCGAGCCCGATATCGGTGATGAAGCCGAGGCGGCCGTGGTTGATGCCGATCAGGGGAACGCCGTGCGGCGCCAGGGCGCGCGCCGCCCCAAGCATGGTGCCGTCACCGCCGACGGCGATCGCCAGGTCGGCGCCGGACCCCATGCACTCCAGGCTGGCCGGATCGAACTCGTGCATGTCGATCGTTTCGGCGGTGCGCTCCTCCATCATGACCTCGAGGCCACGCTCGCGCAGGAATGCCGCGATCTCGCGCACGGTGTCGCCGACGGTAGCGGGGTGCGGGCGGCTGACCAGCGCCACGCGTTTGAACTGATTGCTCATCGGAGCGATTAGAGCACAGGCGCAAGGCGCGCTGGGCGCTTGCGCCGGCGCCACCACCCAATACAATGGGGGAATGCTGGACAAGCGCGCGCAAACGCTCCTGAAGACGCTCATCGAGCGCTACATCGCCGACGGGCAACCGGTCGGCTCGCGGACCCTGGCCAGGCACACCGGGCTCGACCTTTCGCCGGCGACCATCCGCAACGTCATGTCCGAGCTCGAGGAAATGGGCCTGATCGCCAGTCCGCATACATCCGCGGGGCGCATCCCGACTCCGCGCGGCTATCGGCTGTTCGTCGATACCCTGCTCACGGTCGAGCCGATGGAACTCGACCAGGCCGAGGCCATGCAGGGGCGCCTGCAGGCCGATGAGCCGCAGCGCCTGCTTTCGGCGGCTGCGTCGCTGTTGTCGAGCCTGTCGCGTTTCGCCGGCGTGGTGATGATCCCGCGACGCGCGTCGCTGTTCCGGCAAGTGGAGTTCCTGCGCCTGTCGCCGCGGCGCATCCTGCTGATCATCGTCACGCCCGATGGCGACGTGCAGAACCGCATCCTGAGCACCGAGCGTGACTACACGCCGTCGCAACTGGTCGAGGCGGCCAACTACATCAACGTGCACTTCGCCGGGCTCGATTTCGAGCACATCCGCCAGCACCTGCATTCCGAGCTCGCCTCGTTGCGCGACGACATCACGGTGCTGATGCACAAGGCGGTCGAGGCGAGCAATCGCGCGCTCACCGAAGAGGCCGAGCCGGTGGTCATCTCGGGCGAGCGCAACCTGCTGGGGGTGGCCGATCTGTCGGGCAGCATGGAGCGGCTGCGCCGGCTGTTCGAGCTGTTCGACGAGAAGACCAGCCTGCTGCAACTGCTCGACGCCTCCAGTCACGCCCAGGGTGTGCAGATCTTCATCGGCGGCGAGTCCGACCTGGTGCCCATCGACCAGCTCAGCGTGGTCGTGGCGCCCTACCAGGCCGATGGCCGGATCGTCGGCACGCTGGGGGTGATCGGCCCGACACGCATGGCTTACGAGCGCGTCATCCCGATCGTCGACATCACTGCCAGGCTGGTTTCGTCGGCACTCAGCCAGCACGGGTGAGCATCGTTCATTCTGCCCACGGCCACGCCGATCGATCGGACGCTGGCGGCACCGCGCTGCTGCTGATCCAGCTGGGCACGCCCGACCAGCCGACGGCCGGCGCGGTGCGTCGCTACCTGCGCGAGTTCCTGTCGGATCCGCGCGTGATCGAGATCCCGCGCCTGTTGTGGCTGCCCATCCTGCATGGCTTCGTGCTGCCGCTGCGACCGGCGCGCTCGGCGCGCAAGTATCGCCTGATCTGGAGCGCGCAGGGCTCGCCGCTGGCGGTGCACACGAGCCGCCAGGCCAGGCTGCTGGGCGCTGCGCTGGATGCGATGGGCCAGCACGTCGAAGTCGCGTTTGCGATGCGCTACGGCAATCCGTCGATCGATTCGGTGCTGCACGCACTGCGTGAGCGCAAGCTCGAGCGCCTGCTCGTGCTGCCCCTTTATCCGCAATTCGCCGGCTCGACCACGGCAAGCGCCTTCGATGCGCTGGCCGGCGCATTCGCGCACTGGCGCGATCTGCCCGGCTTGCGCCTGGTGCGCGATTTTCACGACGACCCGGGCTACCTGGACGCGCTGGCCGAGCGCGTGCGCGCAGCCTGGGCGCAAGACGGTCGTGGCGAGCGGCTGGTGATGAGCTTTCACGGCCTGCCGCAGCGCAGCGCCGAACTCGGCGATCCCTACCCGACGCAATGCCTGGCCACCGCCCGGCTGCTGGCGGCACGCCTCGGCCTGCAGGAGGGGCAGTGGCTCGCCACCTTCCAGTCCCGCTTCGGGCGCGCCCAGTGGCTGCAGCCCTACACGGCTCCGACGCTGCGTGACCTGGCCCGTTCCGGCGTGCGCAGCGTCGACCTGATCTGCCCGGGATTCGTGGCCGATTGCCTGGAGACCCTCGAGGAAATCGCGATCGAGGCGCGGCGGGATTTCCTGGATGCCGGCGGCGCGCAGTTCCGCTTCATCGAATGCCTGAACGATTCACCGGCCTTCATCGAGGCGCTGGCCCGACTCGCTGCCCGCCACCTGTGCGGCTGGCTCCGTTCATGATTTCGGCGGAATGCGCAGCACCTGTCCCGGGTAGATCTTGTCCGGATGCGTGAGCATCGGCTTGTTGGCCTCGAAGATGGCCATGTAGGCATTGGCGTTACCGTAGAATTCCCTGGCGATCTTCGATAGCGTGTCGCCGCGCACCACGGTATGGAACTTCGCCTCCGGCAGCGGATTGGTCACGCTCAGCTTGTCGACCACCTTTTCGACACCGGCCACGTTGCCGCAGCACAGGACGATCTTCTCGCGCGTTGCCTGGTCGTTGACGGTGCCGGACACCGTTACCGTGCTGCTGGCGGCGTCGAAACCCACTGCCAGGTCCGCAGCCTCGAGTTTCATCGCCGCGATGTATGCCTTGATCGCGCTGGCCGCGGCCGCGTTGGCATCGTCCGGCGTTTGCGCCGCTGGTGCGTGCCCGCCGCCCAACAGCTTCTCACCAGCATCCTTGATGAATGAAAGCAGTCCCATGGTGGTGCTCCCTGGTTCGTTGAGGACTCCCGAGGGTACCTTGTTGTACGTCCCGGCCGCCTGTTGAAATCTCCGGGTTGAACCCGACATACGCGACAGCAGGCCCGACCGGGCTTCGAGCGTGAACGCAAGTCTTTGATTCGATTGGGAGAGGCAGTCAATGAAGCCAGAACAGGCGGCTCCTGGGGATGTTCCGGACCGGATGGCGGTAGGCGACGACCCCGCTGTCGGGACCCCCGCCAGCGAGAGTGAACGGGAACTGGCGCAGCGACTCGTCGAGGCCGAGGCCCGGGCCGCCGACCTCTACGAGCAGTACCTTCGCGCCGTGGCCGATGCGGAGAATGCCCGCAGGCGCGCCCATGAAGACGTCGCCAAGGCGCACAAGTACGGCATCGAGTCCTTCGCCGAGAGCCTGCTGGCGGTCAAGGACAGCCTCGAACTGGCGCTGCAGGCCGACACGCCGTCGGTGGAGAACCTGCAGGAGGGTGTGCAGGCCACCTTGCGCCAGCTCGCCAGCGCGTTCGAGAAGAATCGCCTGACCGAAATCGACCCGCTGGGCCAGAAGTTCGATCCCAACCTGCACCAGGCCATCTCCACCGTACCCGGTTCGGCGACGCAGCCGCCGATTGCGCCCAACCACGTCGCGCAGGTCCTGCAGAAGGGCTACATGATCAACGATCGCGTGCTGCGCCCGGCGCTGGTCATGGTCGTCCAGGCTTGAGGATCACGCGCCCGGGCGCTTGAATTCCGTTGGCCGGAACACATCTGCAGGTCAGACAATTTTCCTTCATCGAGGGCTGAACATCATGGGCAAGATCATCGGTATCGACCTGGGCACGACCAACTCGTGCGTTGCGATCATGGAGGGCGGCCAGCCCAAGGTGATCGAAAACTCCGAGGGCGCCCGTACCACGCCATCGATCGTCGCCTACATGGAAGACGGCGAGATCCTGGTCGGCGCGCCCGCCAAGCGCCAGGCGGTGACCAATCCCCGCAACACGCTGTACGCGGTCAAGCGGCTGATCGGGCGCAAGTTCGACGAGAAGGAAGTCCAGAAGGACATCCACCTGATGCCGTATGCGATCATGAAGGCCGACAACGGCGACGCCTGGATCGAGGTGCGCGGCAAGAAGCTCGCGCCGCCGCAGATCTCGGCCGAGGTGCTGCGCAAGATGAAGAAGACCGCCGA
>CAZXLV010000128.1:0-7912 GCA_964641405.1 uncultured Limnobacter sp.
GCGCGCAGAAGATCCAGATGTGCCAGGGGTGCCACGGCATCGTCGGCTGGCGGACCGCCTTTCCCGAGGTGTATCGGGTGCCGAAGCTCTCGGGCCAGAATCCGGCGTACCTCGTCGCCGCGCTCAAGGAGTACAAGAGCGGCGATCGCAGCCATCCCTCGATGCGCGCGATTGCCGGATCGCTCACCGACCAGGACATGGCGGACCTCGCGGCGTACTACGCGCAGACCCCTCTCACCACGGCGAACCGATGATGATCACTCGCACGCTCGTTTCGCTCGCCGTGCTGTCGCTCGGCGCCACCGTCTGCACCGGGGCCGCTGCCGCCGACCTCGAGGCTGGCAAGAAGAAAGTGCAAGAGATCTGTGCGGCGTGTCACGGGGCCGACGGCGCGACTCCGACCGCGCCGGACTATCCGAAGCTCGCCGGGCAATATCCTGACTACCTCGCCAAGGCGCTGCGCGACTACAAGGCGGGCCGCCGCAAGAACCCCATCATGGGTGCGATGGCCACCCCGCTGACCGATCAGGACATCGAGAACGTCGCGCAGTACTTCTCCCGCCAGCCCAGCAATCTCGCGACCCGGTACTGAGCGGCATCGCCCGCGCGCGGCGGCCCGCGCCGACGCGAGGCGCTGACCGGGCGCGCCGGCCTGGTGGCGGTGGCGTCGCGCGTCGCATCCGAAAGCAAACCCGACTGGCCGTCAGCGCTGCCGCTCGAGGCAGTCGAGATAGAGCTTGGCGTCGGGCGGCGTGCCGTGGCGCTGGGCGGCCCAGATCACTTCGCCGAGACATTCGAGCACGGCGTGCAACGCCGCGTGCTCGTCGCCGCGTGCCGTGCATAGCCGCTCGAAGTGCGCCTTGATGCCGGGTGGCTGATCGATCGCGAGTTGCTCGGCCAGCGCGAGGTGCAGCGTCAGGTGCAGGAACGGATTGACCTCGCCGGTTTCCGGCCGGTAGTCGCGGTGCGCGTGCTTCTCCGGTGCTTCCAGGACGGGGTGGTACTCCGGGTGTAGCGCGACGATGCGCACGACGATGGCTTCGAGGTCGGACAGCGGCTGTCCGGCGCGGTGCCTGGCCCAGGCGTCGATCAGGAAGCGGCGTGCCTCGTCACGGGAGGGGCTGAACATGGGACGATGGCCTGCGTGCGCGGTGGTGGGTGCCGGGACGAAGCCGGCCTTCAGGCGAGCGGCAGCGGCGGCGGCTCGCCCTTGGTCTTGTGCGGGTACTCGCACAGATCGCGAATGATGCAGATCGGACACTTGGGCGTGCGCGCCACGCATACGTAGCGCCCATGCAGGACCAGCCAGTGGTGCGCGCCCCGCTTGAACTCCTCGGGCGTGAATTTCTCGAGCTTGCGCTCGACTTCCGCGACGTCCTTGCCGGGGGCGAGGCGGGTGCGATTGGCGACCCGAAAGATGTGCGTATCGACCGCGATGGTCGGTTGCCCGAAGGCGCAGTTGAGGACCACGTTGGCGGTCTTGCGCCCGACGCCCGGCAGCGCTTCGAGCGCTTGCCGATCCGCGGGTACCTCGCCGGCGTGCTCGCGCACGAGGATTTCGCAGAGCGCCACGATATTCTTGGCCTTGGTGCGGAAGAGTCCGATCGAGGCGATGTAGGGGATGAGCCCCTCGACGCCGAGTTCGGCGATCGCCGCGGGGGTACGTGCTTTGGCGTAGAGCTTCGCCGTGGCCTTGTTCACGCTCCGGTCGGTCGCCTGCGCCGACAGCACCACGGCAACGAGCAGCTCGAAGGGCGTGCGGTAGGCGAGTTCGGTTTGCGGGTTGGGGTTCGCGGCGCGCAACCGCGCATAGATCGCGAAGCGCTTCGCCGCATTCACGGCAGCACGGCGGCCTGGCGGCGCGCCCGGGCGCGCGCCAGCGCGGCAGCGACGGCGGCCCCACGCGGGTCGGCATCGCGGGTGGGCGGCGCGGTTGGCGCGAGCGCGGCGGTGCGATTGGCGATCCGCTCTGCGCGGGCGACGCGCGCATTGCGTGCGCGATGGCGGTCGCGCGCCGCGCGCGCGGCGTCGGCTGACCAATCGCGCCCGGCCGGGTCGAGCGCGATGCAGTCGACGGGGCAGGCGGCGACGCACAACTCGCAGCCGCTGCACAGCGACGCCAGCACGGTGTGCAGGCGCTTCGGCGCGCCGATGATCGCGTCGACGGGACAGGCGGCGATGCACAGCGTGCAGCCGATGCAGTTCGTCTCGTCGATCACCGCGACGACGAGCGGGCCGGGGTCGCCGCGGGTGCGGTCGACCGGCTTCACCGTGCGTCGCACGACCGCCGCGAGCGCGGCGGCACCGGTGTCACCACCGGGCGGGCAACGATCGATGTCGGCATCGCCTTGCGCGATGGCGCGCGCGTACGGCGCGCATCCCGCGTAGCCACAACGCGCGCACTGCGTCTGCGGAAGCAGCGCGTCGAGGCGCTCGGCAAGTGCGGCGACGGCGTCGGTACGGTCGGTGCGGGTCACGGTCGCATTTTACGCGGCGGCGCCGGCGGGGCTGGCACAATGGCGCCTGCCATCATGCCGCACGATCGAACGCACCAGACGTCCCCCTCCGGCGCGCGCGCGGGTATTCCGCACGGGCGCGGCGGCGGCCACGCTCGGGGCGATGGCCATGACCACGCGCCCGGGCATGATCACCCGGGTGGGCACGGCCACGGTCACCGGCACGGCCCGGGACATCGCCACGTGCCCTCGGTCGCCGGCTCCCGCACGCGACGGGCATTGACGCTCGCCCTGCTGCTCACTGCCGGCTTCGCGGTCGTCGAAGCGGTCGGCGGCTACCTCGCCGGTTCGCTCGCGCTCATCTCCGACGCGGGTCACATGGTCACCGACGCCGCCGCGCTGGCGCTCGCGCTGTTCGCCCACGCGATCGGGCGCCGCCCGGCGTCGAGCCGCGCATCGTACGGATACGCTCGTGCCGAGGTGCTCGCGGCCTTCGTCAACGCGATCGCGATGCTCGCCATCGTGCTGTTCATCGCGGTGGAGGCGGTGCGTCGCCTGCTCGCCCCGGTCCCCGTGGCCGGCGGCATGGTCACCCTGATCGGCAGCATCGGGCTCGTGGTGAACATCGTCGCCGCGTGGCTGCTGTGGCGCGCATCCGCCGAATCGATGAACGCCCGAGGCGCGCTGCTGCACGTGATGGGCGATCTCCTCGGCTCGCTCGCGGCGATCGTCGCCGGCGTGGTCATCATGGTGACCGGCTGGACGCCGATCGATCCCGTTCTCTCCGTCGCGGTCGCGCTGCTCATCGTGCGCTCGACCTGGCAGCTCCTCAAGCAGTCGACGGGTGTCCTGATGGAAGGCGTGCCGCAGCACCTCGACTACGAGGCCATCGGCCGCTCGCTCGCGGCGCTGCCCGGGGTCGCGGACGTGCACGATCTGCACATCTGGAACATGGGTAGCAACGAGGTGGCGCTCTCCGCGCACCTGTCGATCGGGCGCGGCGAGGAATGGTTGCCGCTGCTCGCGCAGGCGCGGCGCATGCTGGGTGCGGAGTACTCGATCCGCCATGCGACCTTGCAACCGACGTGGCCGGTGACGCCGCTGGCCGGAACCCCGGACCGCGTCATCCCGGTGGTGCCGGCGGCACCCTCCGGCGAGCGCGATCACCAGCACTGAGTCGGTGCCGGCCGGCGCCGCCACCGCGTGCGCCTACAGCCACTTCAGCTTGCGGAAGTGGCGGTACAAGACCAGGTCGACGAGGATCATCGTGCCGATCGTCAGCGGATAGCCGAAGGCCCACTTGAGCTCGGGCATGTGCTCGAAGTTCATGCCGTAGATGCCCGCTACCATGGTCGGTACGCCGATGATCGCGGCCCAGGCGGCGAGCTTCTTGGTGACTTCGCTGTCGGACAGCGAGATCATGCCGAGGTTGACCTGGATCGCCGTCTGCAGCATCTCGCGGATACCCTCGATTGCCGCGTGGATGCGATGCAGGTGGTCGTACACGTCCCGGAAGTACTCGCTCATCCCGGTGCAGATCTGCGGGACGCGGCCGCCGTAGAGTCGACCCGTCGCTTCCATCAGTGGGTCGACCGCGTGCTTTAGCGTCATGAGATCCTGCTTGAGCGCGTACAACGCCTCGATGTTGCCGCGGGCCGCGTTGCGCTCGAAGATCTTCGCCTCGACGGCCTCGAGGTCGGTCTCCAGCGAGTCGAGGATCGGAAAGTAGCGATCCACCACGTTGTCGAGCACGGCATAGAACACGTAGCCGGCGCCGTTCTTCAGCAGGCCGGGCTCGCGCTCGGTGCGGGCGCGCATGGCGGCGAATCCGACGTGCGTGCGGTGACGCACGGTCAGGACGTAGTTCGGACCGACGAAGATGTCGACCTCGCCGGTGACGAGCTCTTCGACGCCCTCGGGTGACTTCTCCCGCTCGATGGTGTGCACGGCAGCGAAGAGCGAGTCGCCGTACTCCTCGATCTTGGGACGCTGGTGCCCGTGGCGCGCATCCTCGACGGCGAGCTCGTGGAGGCCAAACTCGACCGCCATCTGCTCGAGTTCCTCCGGTGCCGGCTCGAACAGCGCCACCCAGACGAAGCAGTCGGCACGGCGCACGTAATCGCTGATGTGCTCGACCGGGATGTCGGCGAGCTTGCGTCCGTTCTGGTAGGCAACGCAACTGATGAGCATCGGGATCGTCGGCTGGGTGCGCGCGGTGCCAGCATGATAAGCGCGCGGTGGGGACTCCCCCAAGCCGCGGACCCGGCACTCGCCCGATTTGCCGGCCTACCGTGGCGGCGATGACCGGCCGCGTCGGCATCCGGCGGCTCGCGGTACCATCTGCGGTTTCGCCACGCCCTCGCCCTGCCGCCGCCGTGATCATCCCCTCCCTGCTCGACACCGACCTGTACAAGTTCACCATGATGCAGGTGGTGCAGCACCACTTCGCCGAGGCGCAGGTCGAGTATCGCTTCAAGTGCCGCAATGCGGACGTCGACCTCAGCCCGTTCGTGGAGGAGATCCGCGACGAGATCCGCCACCTGTGCGAACTGCGCTTCACCCGGGACGAGCTCGAATACCTGCGCCGCTGGCGATTCTTCAAGAGCGATTTCGTCGATCTCCTCGGGCTCTTCCATCTCGACGAGAGGTTCGTTCGGATCTCCCGGCGCGAGGATTCGCCGCGCGAGATCGACATCGCGATCAAGGGCCCGTGGCTGCACACGATCATGTTCGAGGTGCCGATACTGGCGATCGTGTGCGAGGTGTACTACCGGCATCACGCGCCCGCTCCGGACTTCGCCGAAGGGCGGCGGCGGCTGGCGGCCAAGATCGCGCAGGCCAATGCCGTCGAGGGGACCGATTTCCGGATCGCCGATTACGGCACGCGCCGGCGCTTCTCGCGCGCCTGGCACGGTGAGGTGCTGGCGACGCTGAAGCGCGGGATGCCGGCACACTTCGTCGGCACGAGCAACGTCCTCTTCGCGATGGAGCAGGGCCTGACCCCGCTCGGCACCATGGCGCACGAGTACCTGCAGGCGTGCCAGGCGGTCGGGCCACGTCTTCGCGATTCGCAGTCGTTCGCCTTCAACATGTGGGCGCGCGAGTACCGCGGCGATCTCGGGATCGCGCTCTCCGACGTCGTCGGCTTCGACGCCTTCCTGCGTGACTTCGACCTCTTCTTCTGCAAGCTCTTCGACGGGGTCCGCCACGATTCGGGCGACCCCTTCGAGTGGGGCGACAAGCTCATCGAGCACTACCAGAGGATGCGGATCGATCCACGGACGAAGACGATGGTGTTCTCCGACAGCCTCAACATCCCGCTGGCGATCCGCCTGTACGAATATTTCAAGGGGCGTACCCAGACCTCGTTCGGGATTGGCACCAACCTCACCAACGACCTGGGCTACGCATCGCTGCAATGCGTGATCAAGATGACGCGCTGCAACGGCCAGCCCGTTGCCAAGATCAGCGACGAGCCGTCGAAGACGATGGACTACGATCCGTCGTACGTCGCCTACCTGCGTGAGGTCTTCCAGGTGCCGGTGGCACCACCCGGGGCGACGCGCTGACGCGGGGACCTGGGGAGGGCGGCGCCCGCCGTCGCCCGGGTGACCTGGCCGACGAGGCGGCGCAGTTCCGGGCCGATGCGCCGTAACTCCTCCTGGTGGACGCCGGCGAGGCGCTCCAGCACGCGCTCTCCCTTCACCGTCAGGTGCAGGTGGACCTTGCGCCGATCCGCCACCGAGACTTCGCGCCGCACGAGGCCGCGTGCGTGCAGCCGATCGACGAGGCCGACGGCGCTGTGCGGTCGGATGAAGAGTTGCCGCGCGAGCTCCCCGATCGTGATCCGGCGATCGGCGGGGCAACCGCGAACCACGAGCATCGCCTGGTAGTGCTGCGTCGCCAGTCCGCTTTCCTCCGCGGCAGCCTCGCTGAAGTGCAGGAAGCCGCGCAGCGCATAGCGAAAGGCGGCGAGTACCTCGTACTGATGGTCATCGAGGCTGGCCGGCGAAGACTTGCGGGGCATGACTGGACTCCGGTTCCGTGACGGGAGCGCACCCGCCACGGGAGGCGGGGCGTCGCGCGGCTGCTGATACCGCGCACCACGCTGACCGGCATCGTAGCGCGATACCGGGCGAGCCGCCGGACGTCGCGCGGTGGCGGGGGCGCTTCGTCGGGTCGCGCCGGCGGAGTAGCATTGCCGGCATGGCTTCGCATCCGAAAAGTGAACCTTCCCCGCCGGGCCCGCGCCCAGCCGCCACCCCGGAGGGGCCACCGGCGGCTCCCGGTGGGCCGCGTCACGCGCGCGCGCCCGACCGCCGCCTTCGCCTCGACGACATCGTCAAGCTGCTCGCGGCCGATGCCCTCGTCACGCCGGCCGAGGCCGAGCATCTCGCGCGCTCGCGCACCCGACAGTACGACCATCCGCTCGAGCTCATCGCCGCGCAGAAGCTGAAGTCGGCCAAACCACCGCACAAGCTGCTCACCCTCGAGGCCATGGTCGAGTGGCTCGCCGGCCGGCTCAAGGTGCCCTACTACCACATCGATCCGCTGAAGATCGATCTCACCGCGGTCACGCAGACGATGTCGAACGCGTACGCCGAGCGTTACCGCATCCTCCCCGTGGCGGTCGACCGTCTGACCGTCACGGTGGCCACGTCCGAGCCCTTCGTGCGCGCCTGGGCGGACGACCTCGAGGAGATGATCAAGCGCGAGGTGAAGTTCGTCTTCGCCAATCCGGTCGAGATCAAGCGCTACATCAGCGAGTTCTTCAACCTCGCGCGGTCGATGAAGCGCGCGCAGGAGAAGAGCAAGGGATCGCTCACCGTCAGCAACTTCGAGCAACTGGTCGAGCTCGGTGCGCACGGGCACCTCGACGCCAACGACCAGCACATCGTCCACATCGTCGACTGGCTGTGGCAGTACGCCTTCGAGCAGCGCGCGTCCGACATCCACGTCGAGCCGCGGCGCGACGCCGGCGTCGTGCGCTTCCGTATCGACGGCATCCTGCACCAGGTGTACACGATTCCGCAGCCGGTGCTGGTGGCGATGACCTCGCGCATCAAGCTCCTCGCGCGCATGGAGATCGTCGAGCGCCGCCGTCCGCAGGACGGCCGCATCAAGACGCTGGCGCCGGACGGGGAGGAGGTGGAACTGCGCATCGCCACGATGCCGACCGCCTTCGGCGAGAAGCTCGTGATGCGCATCTTCACGCCCGAAGTGCTGGTGCGCGAGTACGCGGATCTCGGCTTCACCGCCGACGATCGCGAGCGCTGGGAGCAGATGATCCGGCAGCCCAACGGCGTGATCCTCGTCACCGGGCCGACCGGATCGGGCAAGACGACGACGCTGTACTCGTCGTTGAAGACGCTCGCCACGCCCGAGGTCAACGTGTGCACGATCGAGGACCCGATCGAGATGATCGAGCCGCTCTTCAACCAGATGCAGGTGCAGCC
>CAZXLV010000129.1:0-7856 GCA_964641405.1 uncultured Limnobacter sp.
GGATCTTCGGCGCCATCATCACGCTCGGCTTGCTCAGCTTCAACCTGCACACGGTGCGCATGGGCGATCCGCACCTGCCCTACATCATGGCCGGCATCGGCTATCCGGGCTTGTTGCTGGTCACCCTGCTGTTCGTGTGGCGCTTCCTCGCTTCCATGGAGGCACGCACGGCGGGCGACGCCACTCGGGAGGACATGGTTCCGGTTCCCGGTCCCGCCCATGCCTGATCGCCGGCGCGCCCGAGGGCGGCAAATTCCCACGCGGTGGGCATTCATTCGCGCGATACTTCTGTCTCCGCGCCCGGGACCCGCCGGCCCATGTCCGACCTGCCGCACAAGCATCTCTTCGTCAGTTACAGCAGCGAAGACCGCAATGCCTCCGCGGCGCTGGTTGCGCGCATCTTCCGCCAGATCACCGGCCTGAAGCATGCGCTGAGGCTGCAAGGCGCACTGACGCTCGAGGTCTTCATCGACCAGCATCGGCTGGCAGCCGGCGACCAGTGGGGGCCCGCCATCGAGCGCGCCCTGGAATCGGCAGATCTGGCCCTGCTGCTGCTCAGCCCCAACTTTTTTGCCTCCGATTTCATCATGGAGCATGAGTTGCCGCGACTTCGTGAGCGCTCACTGTCTCATGAAGTGCGGCTGATTCCAGTGCTCCTGCATGCCTACGCACTCGACCAGCTTCCCTGGCTGGCCGCCACCGAGATGCGCCCGCGCGGCGGCCTGTCGCTCTCCGATGTCGAAGCCGCCGGCCCCGCGAAACTCGACCGCGTACTGGCCGATCTCACTTCGGAGATTGCCGCCCAGTTGCAGGCGGCGCCGAACGCTGCCGCAGTCCCTGTCCCGACTCGTTCACCCGTCAACCTGCCGGCCCATGCATCAGGCAAGGCGCCGGCCGTCATCGCCAATCCTCCGCCGACAACGGCGGGAGCCACCGATCCGGCGGTTCTGGTGCTGGCGGCCACGCTGTGGCACGACCTGGGCGAGCAACGGGCCGCATCACTGGCGCAACAACTGGTGGCGGGCGTGGCGCACAGCACCGGACTGGCCGCCGAGGCGCTGTTCCGGGCGGTGCGCTTCTGCATCGAGTTCCAGTTGCTGGTCGCGGAAGACCCGACCTCGCCCACCGCGCTGCAGGCCTTGCTGGGCGCCCCGGACACCGATGAAGCGGCGAACCGGCTGCTCGCGGCGCTGCGCGAGCGCGCCCGCAGCGGGGATTTCTCGCGCACGCCGATCGAGGTGAACTCATTCTTCTTTGCCCACACCCGCGCACGCGAAGCGCTCTGGAAGGCCTATTTCGACGCAGTCCTGGAGGCAGGCGTCGACGAGTTCGACCGCGAGCAACTGGCCAGCCTGTGCCCGATCCGGGTCCAGTATGGCTTTCTCGCTTCGCAGCACCTGGTGGCCGGGCTGATGTCGCGTTTCGACGATGACTGGCGTCCGGTGCTGAACGCCTACCAGCGCGCAATTCCCGATCCGCGTCGCCATCGCAGCGCCTTCCAGAGCCTGCAGGCCTCGCAATGGAACTGCTGGCTGGTGTGGGGGCCCAGCATTCCGGTCTGCAACTGTTCGCAATGGCACGGGGTGCATGCCCTGCAGTACGGCTATGGTGACGAGAACAACTCGATCCCGGTGGTCGATCTGGGCGGCGAGGCTGGCGCTCCGCCGCGGCAACTCGATCCGATCGCGAGCACCTTCGATGCAGAGGGCCGCGGCGCCAAGTGGGTGCAACTCACCGGACGCCTGCGCTGGGGCCCCTGGTACCTGCGCGAGGCCGGTGGCGACGCGCAGGCGGAGGGGCAGGACGAAGAGTTCGACCTGGCCGCCGCCGACGAGATCCGCCAGTTGCCGAAATCGAGCCGTCGAGCCGCCGCACCGGCTCAGGCGAGCCTGTTTCGCGAAGACGGTTTCATGTTCCGGCACGACAGTGACGGCATCACGCTGCAGGTGGAGACCGTGGACCGGGTCTCGAACGAGAGCCGGGTCTACTTCTCGGCTTATCTCTGGATGATCTTCCTGGTCACCGGTTCCGTCGACGAACCCGGCATCGGCCCGCGACGGCTCGGGGGCAAGCCCTGGCCATCCGGGGCGAGCGACCAGCGAGGAGCGGCACGCAAGGCCCGGCTCTGGGAGGATCTGCTGCCGGTTTTCGTGCATGCCAACATCGCCGATCCGGCCGCGCTCGAGGTGCAGAAGCGCGTGCTGGCGCAAAGCGCCATCACCCTGCTGCAGCAGGTCTGGACGCGACGCGACGAGTTGTTCGAAGCGGACGACGCGCAGGGCGGAATCCGCTTCCATCTGGTGAGCGCGTCCGACTACAGCGGATGCGGCAGCGTGGTGCGCTTCCCCATCGGCACGCGCCTCACCACGCTGCTGCGCGAGCGCCTCGATCTGGAGCCCGATCGTGCGTTCGCCGATGCGGTGGCGGTGCCGGCCGCCGCCGGTGATCCGAACGGACGCTCGCCGGCGCTTGCCCGATACTTCTCGTCGTGCCACCTGCCCGAACTGGTCGCCGACTATTTCGATGCCGTCGAGCCGCGCGATGACCATCGAAGCAAAGCACGCTGAGCGGCAGCGTAGCGACCCGATCCGCATCCGGCAGGCCGCCCGCGCCGCGCTGTCCGCGCGCGCAACGCTGCCAGCGCCTGCCGCCGCGTCGATCCGGATGCACGAGATCACCGCCACGCCCGATGGGCTGGCCCGGCTCGAACGCTTCTACCACGACGCGTATGTCGGCGAATTTCCCGATGCCGACGAACGCGAATCGCTCGCCAGCCTGCAACGCTACCTGGCGGCGAAGGCGCGCGGCTGGTACGGGGCCAATGCCTATCACATCATCGTGGCCGAAGTCGCTGGCCGGCCGGTGGGCGGTGCGGTGTGCGACTACCTCGCGCAGCCCAATGCGGGCGTGATCGAGTTCCTGTTCGTGAGCGCCGGCATGCAACGCCGCGGCATCGGCCGCCTGCTGCTCGAGCGTGCCATCGGCCTGCTGCGCGCCGACGCGCGCGCTGCCGGCGCCGCGCGCCTGAGTGCGATCGTGGCGGAAATGAACGATCCGTTCCGGCGTGCTGCGACACGCGACAATCTCGATCCCTTCGAACGCGCCGCCATCTGGGGTCGCTGGGGTTTCGCCGCCTTGCAGTTCCGCTACGTGCAGCCCGCGCTGTCGCGCGCGCAGCGACCGGTCGAGAACCTGATGCTGATCGTTCGCATGCTTGCACGCCCGCGCACCACGCAAGTGCCGGCGGCCTGGGTGCTGGAGGTGGTCGGCGAGTACATGCGCTGGGCCATGCGCATCCCGGTGCCCGCGCGCAACCGGCAGTACCGCGACATGGCCGCCTCGCTCGGCGCGCGCACGCAACTCGGGCTGACACCGCTGCTGCAGGTGGTCGGACGCGATCCCTTGCGTCCATTCGAGATCACACCCATCGCCGCAGGAGGGGGCGCGCTGCGCGACGCCCTGGCCCTGCTGCGACGCGAACTTGCCTGTGCCAGCCGGATCGTGCCGCCGCAAGAGTTCCGCGACGCGCTGGCTCGACCGCCGACGCGCGCGGCGCACTATCGACTGTGGTCGCTGAAGTCACCGGGTGCCCGCAGACCGGAAGGCCTGGCGAGCTTCTTCTCGCTCGAACCCTGCGGATTCGGCGGCTACATCGTGCTGGCAGGCGCACTGCGCGGACGCGGCATCCTGCACCTGCTCGGTGCGCGCATCGAGGAACAGATGTTGCGCGACAGCCGCAGCGCCGGGGGATGGTTCGTGGAATGCGGCGACGACTCGATCGCGCCCCTGCTGCGCATCGGCTTTGCCGCCATCGAGGCCGACTACCGGCCGCCGTCGCCGGGGCAGCACGATCACTCCGACGCTGCGGCCCCGGCCGAGCGCCTGCACCTGCTCTACAAGGAGTTCGGCCAGGGCGCGCCAGCGCGCACCCCACCCCGGGCCCTGGTGCTCGAATGCGCAAGGGCGATCCTGCGCCACGTCTACCGCATCCCCGATCCGCACCGGCATGCCTGCTACCGGCGCCTGGCGACATCACTGCCCCGGTCTGCATCATCGACCGCGGGTTCCTGAGCGATGAACTCGAACGCGGCCCGCAGGCTGTCGCCACGCCAGCGCGCTGCACTCTGGCGATGGGCGTTCATTGCGCTCGGCCTGATCGCCTTCGTGCTCGGCTTCGCCGGCTTCATGGCCCAGTCGAACTGGGCCTGGAGCCGCCACGATGTGCACCAGTCCCTGTTCCGGACCATCCAGTTGTTCGCCCTGGCGGTGTCGGTGGACGAATTGCGCAATGGCGCAACCCAGCTTGCCAGCGTGCTCGCGCCGCTCGCCACTGCCGGTACCGTCTGGCTGGCCTTCCTCGGCAGGATCCGGCGACGCTGGCAATTCCTCCTGCTGCGCTGGCGACCGGCGCAGATCCTGCTGCTTGGTTGCGGCGACACGGCGGCAGCGGTTGTCGCAGCAAGGGGCAGCGATGCGGCGGCCGGTCAAGGGCAACGGGTGGTCGGCCTCGATCCGCAAGCCGACAGCGCGCTGGCGAAGATGCTGCAGGGACGTGGCCAGCGCGCCCGCCTGTTTCGCGGCGATGCGCAATCGGCCGATTACCTGGACGCGCTCAACGCCGGTGCAGCGGCAAACGTATGGGTGCTCACCGGGGACGACCTGCGCAATATCGCGATCGCGCGGCGCGTGATCGCACTACGCACGCAAGCCACGGTAGCAGGCGAGGCGGTCGTGATCGTCGGTGTGCGCGAGCCGACGCTGGCGCGGGCGCAGGCCGATCTGTGGAAGCCGCAGCCCGGCATCGCGCGTATCGAGTATTTCGACCTTCCGCGCATCGCCGCACGCCGCCTGCTGCAGGCGCATCCGCCTGCCTGGCCGCCGCTGGCCGACAACGACAGCATGACACCGCGCCCGCTGCACCTGTGCATCGTCGGCGGCAGTGACCTTGCGCCGTCGCTGCTGGTGCACGCCGCGATCCACTGCGTTCACGACGACGATCCGGCGCGCTGCATTCGCCTGACCTGGATCGTGCCCGAGGCCGAGGCGCGCCTGGCGTCGCTGTATCGCCGCTATCCGCTGCTCGACCATGCCAGGGTTGCGCTGCCAGGCGCCGCCGACGACCCGGTATTCGGCACCATGCTGCCGCTGGCCCGGATCGCGGCACTGGATGCCGATCCCGCCCAGTTCACGCCGACACGCTGGATGGCCGCCCAGGCCGAGTTGCCGTTCGACATGGTCTACGTGATGGCCGGCGATGACCTGCTCACGCTGGCGGCCGCGCAGCGCGTGCAGGCGGCACAGGACGTCTGCGCGGCACTGGCGCGGCCGGCCTCGCCGGTGGTCGCCTGCCTGGGCGAACGCGCGGCGGGCGCCGACCGCAAGCGCGCCGACTGGCCGGCGACGCTGCGACAATTCGAGGTCCTGGCCGGTTGCTTTGCTGCCGGCGAGCGCTACCCCGGCGAGCGGGGCGATGCCCTCGCCCGGATCGTCCATCTCGCCTATCACGTGGGCGATGTCGAGGCATGGACCGCGCAGGCGCAGGAGGCGGCGGCCCGCTGGGCCTGCGCGACCGATGACTTTCGCTGGTCGAGCCGCTGGGCGGCCGACCACATCGACGTCAAGCTCGCCTTGCTGGGCAGCTCGCGCGAGACGGCGCGACTGCACGACGACGACGCCGGCGGGCAGCGGCTGCTGGCCGAGATGCTCGCCGACGAGGCGGTGATCCAGCGCCTGATGCGCATCGAGCATCGTCGCTTCCAGGTCGAACGCCTGCTCGAAGGCTGGCTGCCGCTGCCACCCCGGCTCCCGGGCGCCCTCCCGTTTCCGAGCGACCTGCCCTATGACGGCGACACGGCACTGAGCCAGAAGTGGCACCTGCGGCTGAATCGCACGCTGATCGGGTTCGACGCGCTGAGCGCAGCGCACAAGGCCTTCGATCGCCGCATCATCGAGGCGATCCCGGCCTGCCTGCGCGAAGAGCGCCGGCAGGCCGGGCGACACGCGCCGTGAGCCGGTCGCCCGACGCGCCCGGCGAACCCGCGCAGGACCGGCGCGGCGACAGTGCCGTCGGCAACCCCAACCTGGCGCTGGACATGAGCGGCTGCGACCTGGCGCGCGACCCGCTGGCACGCCAGGCGCGCAAACGTGCGCTGCCGGTGACAGTGGAGTTTGCCGCGCAGGCCGGCGTGCTGCGCACGCTCGAAGGACCGGTCCACTACCGATCCGGCGACGCCTTGCTCACCGGCATCGCGGGGGAACGCTGGCCGATACGCCGGGCACGCTTCGATGACAGGTATCAGCCGGCGGCAGCCACCACCTCCGGCCAGGCCGGCCGCTACCTGCCGCGCGCAGTGGTGGTTCGGGCACGCCAGATGGGCGAGGCCTTCCAGGTACGGGTCGGCGAGGTCGGCGATTGCCTGCTGGGACGCGCCGGCGACTGGCTGCTGCAATATGGCGCCGGCGACTACGGCATCGTCGCCGGCGCCCTCTTCACCCGGACCTACGAGTTGCTCGACGACGATCCGCCCGGCACGCCCGCCATCAGGTAGTCGAGCATCTGCGCCGGAAGGTGGCGCTGCGCGAGCGCTGCGCCCACGCGCAGGAAGTCATCCTTGTGGTGCACGGCGTCCAGCCTGCCAAGCGCCAGCGGATCGAGATCGGCGCAGTCGAGCGCCGCCAGGCCTGCGTCGCTGAGTTCCGCGTTGATGCGGAAATAGCTGAACAGCCGCTGCGCAACCGCCGAGCGCGCCTCACGCATGTCGCCGACCTCTTCGTCGATCCGCGCGCCCATCAGGCAGCGCCCGAAGGTGCGGCACAGCAGGTCCTGCTCGCGATCGCTGGCAAGGATCAGCGCATGCGGCACCTCGCGCGCGTTCCACAGCCACGACATGCGGCCTGGCGTCAGGCTCCGGTCGACGCGACGCGCGTACCCGGTACCGACCGAAATTACCGTCAGCAGGTCCTCGGTGGCCGGCCACACGAGCCCGTAAGGCTCGGTGGTCGCGTACAGGAATGCCTTGAACGCCGGGTTGTTGAAGCCGGTGAGCCCGCCATCGACGAAGATGAACTGGTAAGGCTGCCGGTGCCCGAAGGTGACCACCTCGGGTTCGTAGTACAGGGGCGCCGCCGCGCTCGCTCGCGCCAGCCGCCACAGTTCCAGATCCAGGTTGCAGTCGTCGAGATCGCGGCGATTGAAGCGCGCCTGCGGATTGCTGGACACGATCCAGGGCGAATCCGTGCTGGCATTGCGCATCACCAGCATCACGCAGGTGCGCAGGCGCCCGGAGCCCAGCGTCGTATCCGGCCCGAGAAAGTCCCTGATGCCACGCTCGAGCAAGTCCTTGTCGTACCAGTACCCCTTGCGCAGGCGCGCATACCAGCTTGCCGCCTTGAACATGACATCGGCATGTTCCATCACGAATGAGCGGGTTTCGCGCATCGGCTTGCCGATCGCAATCGCCGAGGCCAGCAGTGCACCGCCGCTGGTTCCGGCCACCAGGTCGAAATGATCGGCCAGCACCGCCTCGGGCCGACCGCTGCGGCGTGCCAGCTGTGCCTCGAGCTCGACCAGGTACTGCACCGGAATCAGCGCCCGGATGCCGCCGCCGTCGATGGCGAGGATGCGCCGTGGCCGCGCGGGCCCGCGATCCATTTTCGTCTGTGCCCCCAGGAGGCTGTCGGGCTACATGTTGCGCCGGTACTGCCCGCCGACCTCGAACAGCGCGCTCGTGATCTGCCCGAGCGAGCACACGCGCACCGCATCGATCAGCACCGCGAACACGTTCCCATTGGCGATCACCGTGTCCTTCCGCCGCTGCAGCAGCGCCGGTGCGGCCGCCGCTTGGCGGGGCTGGACG
>CAZXLV010000130.1:0-7846 GCA_964641405.1 uncultured Limnobacter sp.
TGTCGCGCTCGCCCTGCATCATCTTGCTCACCGGGATGCCGGTGGCGCGCGAAACCACCTCGGCGATCTCCTCGGCGCCCACCTGGGTGCGAAGCAGCCTGGGTTTGCCGGCTTCCTGGGCGTTGCCCGAGGCCTCGGCCTCGCTGGCGGCCTTCAGCCGGCCTTCGAGTTCGGGCAGCCTGCCGTACTGGATCTCGGCGAGCTTGTCGAACTGGCCCTTGCGCTGAAGATCGGCCATCTGCGCCCGAAGCTGGTCGATTTCGGCCTTGATCTGGGCGCTGCCCTGCACCGCGGCCTTTTCGGCGCGCAGGATCTCGTCCAGGTCCGCGTATTCCTTCTCGAGCCGCGCGATCTCGGCTTCGATCAGCTCGAGCCGCTTGCGCGAGGCCTCGTCGGTTTCCTTCTTCACCGCCTCGCGCTCGATCTTCAACTGGATGATGCGGCGATCGAGCCGGTCCATCGACTCGGGCTTGGAATCGATTTCCATCTTGATTCGCGAGGCCGCCTCGTCGATCAGGTCGATCGCCTTGTCGGGCAGGAAGCGGTCGGTGATATAGCGGTTGGACAACTCGGCGGCGGCGACGATCGCCGGATCGGTGATCTCGACGCCGTGGTGCACCTCGTAGCGCTCCTGCAGGCCGCGCAGGATGGCGATGGTGGCCTCGACACTGGGCTCGCCGACCAGCACCTTCTGGAAGCGACGCTCGAGCGCGGCGTCCTTCTCGATGTACTTGCGGTATTCGTCGAGCGTGGTCGCGCCGACACAGTGCAACTCGCCGCGCGCCAGCGCCGGCTTGAGCATGTTGCCGGCATCCATGGCGCCATCGGCCTTGCCGGCGCCGACCATGGTGTGCAGTTCGTCCATGAAGATGATCAGGCGCCCTTCCTCGGCGGCGATCTCCTTGAGCACCGCCTTCAGGCGTTCCTCGAACTCGCCGCGATACTTGGCCCCGGCCACCATGCCGGCCATGTCGAGCGCCAGCACGCGCTTGTCCTTGAGCGTCTCGGGCACCGTGCCGTCGACGATGCGCTGCGCCAGGCCTTCGACAATGGCGGTCTTGCCGACACCGGGCTCGCCGATCAGCACCGGATTGTTCTTGGTACGCCGCTGCAGGATCTGGATGGTGCGACGGATCTCGTCGTCGCGTCCGATGACCGGATCGAGCTTGCCCTGGCGTGCGCGCTCGGTGAGATCGATGGTGTACTTCTTCAGCGCCTCGCGCTGGCCCTCGGCCTCGGGGTTGTCCACGTTGGCACCGCCGCGCACCGCATCGATGGCCGCTTCCAGCGCCTTGCGGGTCAGGCCGGCCTCCTTCGCGATGCGCCCGGCCTCGCCCTTGTCTTCGGCGAGCGCCAACAGGAACATCTCGGTGGCAACGAACTGGTCACCACGCTTGAGGGCCTCTTTCTCGGAGAGGTTGAGCAGGTTGACCAGGTCGCGGCCCACCTGCACTTCCCCGCCGGTGCCCGAAACCTGCGGCAGGCGCTTGATCGCCCCATCGGCCGCACTCCTGAGCGCGCCGGCACGCACCCCGGCGCGCTCGAGCAGCGTGCGCCCCGAGCCATCGGCCTGCGCGGTGATCGCGGCAAGCAGGTGCACCGGTTCGATGTACTGGTTGTCGTTGGCCAGCGCGAGGCTCTGGGCCTCGGAGAGGGCTTGCTGGAACTGGGTGGTGAGCTTGTCGAGGCGCATGGGGTTTCCTGCAATGGCTGGCTGCGGGCGCTGCCCGCGTGACTGTCAGGAATTTGCGGGTCCGGTCAGGCGTTTTCAAGGGCGCGCCGTCTCCTTGTGTCCGTTCCGTTGCCTGCCTTGCGATCAGACTCTTGAAGGACTATATTCGGTCCGATCCAGTTCCAGGGAAGGGCGGGATGCGCTATGCCAGCCGGATCAAGCCGATCAGCTACCTGAAGGCCAATGCCGCCGAGGTGCTGGCCAACCTGGCCGAGGTTCGTGAGCCGCTGATCATCACGCAAAACGGCGTAGCAAAGGCGGTCATCCAGGACGTGACGTCATACGAACAGACGCAGGAAACGTTGGCGCTGCTGAAGATCCTCGCCCTCGGTAACCGGGAAGTCGAGGAAGGCAGGACCAGGCCGGCAGCGGAGGTCTTCGAGCGGCTTGACGCCGGGGCCAGGCGCGACTGAATGGGATTCGAGGTGCGGTTCAGCGAAGGCGCGGAGCGCGATCTCCGGGAGATCCGCGACTGCATCGCACACCCGGACCCGGACGCCGGCGCCGGGCACGTGCTCGACCGGTTGCACAGGCTCTGCAGCGACCTCGCCGGCTCTCCGCTGAGAGGTGCCTATCCGCCTGCGCTGGCCTCGATCGGCATCCGGGACTTCCGTCAGGTAGCATTCAAGCCTTACCTGGTCGTCTACCGCGTCGTCGATCGAACGGTGTTCATCCATCTGGTCGCGGATGGTCGACGCGACATGCAGGCACTCCTCGCGCGGCGCCTTCTCGCCGGATGACATCGACATGTCCCATCTGTTCGCTCCGCTGACGCTGCGTTCCCTCACGCTCCCCAATCGCATCGTCGTCTCGCCGATGTGTCAGTACTCGGCCGTGGAGGGTCGTGCCCAGCCCTGGCACACGGTGCACCTGGGACAGTTGGCGCTGAGCGGCGCCGCGTTGGTGCTGATCGAGGCCACCGGCGTGGAACCGGCCGGGCGCATCTCGCCCGGCTGCCTGGGGCTCTACGACGACGCAACCGAGGAAGCGCTGGCCGGCGTGCTGCGCACGCTGCGCAGCGTGGGCGGCGCGGCGATCGGCATCCAGCTCGCCCACGCCGGTCGCAAGGCGTCGACCGGGCGGCCCTGGGAAAACGGCGCGCAGATTCCCGCCGCTGCCGGCGGCTGGACATCGGTGGCGCCCAGCGCAGTGCCGATGCACGACGGCGAGGCAGCGCCGCACGCACTCGAACGCGACGAATTGCAGGCACTGAAGGCACGCTTCGTCGATGCGGTGCTGCGCGCCGACCGCCTGGGGCTCGACGCGATCGAGGTCCACGCGGCGCACGGCTACCTGTTGCATCAGTTCCTGTCGCCGATTGCGAACCGGCGCGAGGACGAATACGGCGGCTCGCCCGAGAATCGCATGCGCTGGCCGCTGGAGGTGATCGCCGCGATGCGCGCCGCGTGGCCGGCGCACAAGCCACTGGGCGTGCGGGTTTCGGCCACCGACTGGCTCGGACACCTGCCGGCAGTCGAGCGCTTCGACCTGCCCGACGCGACCACCTTCGCGCGGCGCTGCGGCGCGCTTGGCGCCGACTGGATCGACGTCTCGAGCGGTGGCATCTCGGCGCAGCAGAAAGTGAAGGTCGGGCCCGGCTTCCAGGTGCCGTTGGCCGAGGCGATCCGGCGCGAGGCGAAGTTGCCGGTCATCGCAGTGGGAATGATCACCGAGCCGCAGCAGGCCGAAGAGATCGTCGCCTCGGGCCAGGCCGACCTGGTGGCGCTGGCGCGCGCCATTCTCTACGACCCGCACTGGCCGTGGCACGCGGCCGCCGCGCTGGGCGCCAGCGTCGAAGCGCCGCGCCAGTACCTGCGCAGCCAGCCGCGCGAGCATCCGCAGTTGTTCGGGCCGGCCGCAGTCAAACGGTGATGAACGCACACCGGGCAGTCATCTTCGACCTGGACGGCCTGATGGTCGACACCGAGCGGGTGGCGCTCGAGTGCTGGCTCGAATCGGCGCGCGTCTCGGGCTGGGAGATCTCGCGCGAGACCTGCCTGGCACTGGTCGGACTCGACCAGCGCGAGTCGCGCCAGGCATTGCTGGATCGCATGGGCGGGCGCTTTCCGCTCGCGGAAGTGTCGGCGCACGGGCGCGAGCGCTACCTGCAGCGCTTGCGCAGCGAAGGCGTCGCGCTCAAGCCCGGCCTCACCGAACTGCTCGACTGGCTGGCCGCGCGCGCGGTACCGGTGGCAGTGGCCACCTCCACGCAGCACGCACTGGCGATGGAGAAGCTGGCGCTGGCCGGCCTGGCCGCCCGCTTCGAGACCATCGTCTGCGGCGACCAGGTACCCCGGGGCAAGCCCGCCCCCGACGTCTATCGCGAAGCCGTACTGCGCATCGACGTCGATCCGGCCCGCTGCATCGCGCTGGAGGATTCGGAGATCGGCCTGCGTGCGGCGCACGCGGCAGGACTCGCCTGCATCGTAGTGCCCGACCTGCTGCCGCCCTCGCCCGAATTCGAGCCGCTGGCGCATGCGATCGTGCCCAGCTTGCACGATGCGCAGCGACTGCTTGCGGATCTGCTCGGCGCGCAGCGGAGTTGAGCGCGCGGGCGGTAGCGTCGCCCTGTGCCAGGCCCCGGATGGCGCCCGACATGCTCCTCAGCGCACGCTGCGTTCGAGCACGCCAGCGTATGCGGACGCGGCGTCCCGCGTGCCGATCCCGCCATAGAGACGCGACGTGGTTCGCAGATCGCCATGCCCGAGCAGGCTGCGGACCAGGTCGAGCTCGCCCGGCCGTTCGCGCAGCACCAGCAACGCCGCCAGGTGCCTGAAGCGCCCCGGAGTGAGCGCGACACCGAGGGCGCGCCGCGTTTCGCTCTCGATGCCATGGCGAAGCGCCGCCTCCGCGACCCGTGAGCCGTCGGGTCGAACGAACAGCCAGCCTTCGGGGTTCGGCAGCAGAGCGCCATGGCAATGCCCGAGGTACGCATCGAGCACCTGGCCAATGCGGCCTCCGATCAGGTGCGCGGGCGCATCGGCTGCACCGGCAGCGTCGATCGTGATCGACCACGGGCCCTGCCCCCCCGCGGGGCGGTGCAGGTCATGCCCGAGCCTGAGCGCAGCCAGTTGCCGAAGCCGCAGTGGAACCGCGAGCAGCAGCGCGATGGCCACGCCCGCCTGCGCCTTGCGTACCGCCCGGGCTTGAAGCGAGAGGCCAGTCGGGACCTGCGCCAGCAGCCGTTCGGGCAGGGCGAGCAGATGAGCGAGCACCGCCGGATCGGCGAAGGGTTCGATGGCGCGCCGGTTGCTCTCGGCGAGTCCGGGGGCACCGCTGCCCAGCCTGCGCTTGAACTGGCCCAGCACATCGAGCCTGGAGGCAGGCGCCTGCACCCATTGCCGTGCCACGCCGAACAAGGTGACCGCGAGCCCGCGAGCGAAGGCACTCGCACCGGATCCGGTGCCCGCCTCCAGGTATTCGCTCAGCACCAGCTTGAAGTTCGCCGGTTCGACCAGGGTGGCCAGGTCGATCACCCGGCGCGCGTAGCCGAGACGACGGGCGAGCGCCGAGGCGGCCAGGCGCAGGTGTTCGCCGCGCAGGCGGACGCTGGCCGGAGACAGGCTGCGCGCGGCGCCGTCGCGAGCCAGGCGCCCCGACCCGGCGGCCCATGCCAGATAGTTGTCGAGGTCGCGCTGGAAGCTCAGCGGGAAAGCCTCCAGAGGCAAGCGCCCGGGACGGGTGGCCTGCAAGGGCATGGCGAGCCTGCCCGACGGCCAGCCTGCCACCCGACTCGCCGCCTCATTCCAGCAACTTGCGGCCTGCACCCGGAAGGCTCGCGCCCTGGACTCGCCCGAAGACGCCGCGACTCGCCCCGCAATCGCGTCGAGCAAGGCGTCGGAGACCTGCGCCGGTTCGATGCCCCGCGCCGACGCCTCACGGATCAGCCGCGACAGGCCGTGGCGCAGTCGCGGAGTCGCCAGTCGATCGTGTAGCGCTGTCCACCGGGGCGAGAGGAGCAGCCCACGTGCTGGTGGCGCTTCCACGCCGCCGCTGAGCATGATCGCGCGCCCGAGTCGCCAGCGGACGTTGGCGATGGTCTTGTCGCTGCGCCCGTGCGCAGCCCTGGGAATGGCGGCAAGTCGGCGGTTGATCTCGGCCACATCCGCCGGAACCGCTTCCGGCACAACGCCAAGGAGCGCGCAAGCGGTGCGCACCGCGCCACGGAAGTCGCGGTGGTCGCGGACCCCGGGCGTGGCAGCGACGTCGATCCACTCAAGCACGTCGGCAAGGGTACGTGCCGCCGGATGGCGGCGGCCGGGAGACTCAGTCGGCAAAGGGATCGGAGGCACGGTGAACGCCTGTCGAAATGCATCAGATGCATCAGATTCACGATGTCAGATTATTCTATATGCATAAATCGAACAATTATTACGAAATATTCCCGGAAATATCATGGTGGCCCCGATGTGCAGCCAGCCTGCTGGAACAAGCCAAGGCCGCTGACAGGCTGTGGCAGGCAACGGTGCTTGGGTGCGCCCCTGCCCAGCTCGAGCACTACGGACGTCGGCGAGTTCCACCTGTTGAACTGCGCCGCGTGGCGAGCGCTACGCAAAGGGCTGCGCAAACGGCTTGCAGGCGGTATTGATAGTATCTACAATGTAGACACGTCGGAAGGAGGGCCACTGTGCGCGTCGAAGTTCAGAAGTGGGGAAACAGCGCTGCCGTGCGTGTCCCCGCACCGGCACTGAAAGATGCCGGGATGCAGGTTGGCCAGAGTCTTGAGTTGCGCGTCGAAGGAGGCCGGCTGGTCCTGGAGCCGGCAACCGAAAGCCTTGAAGACCTGTTGGCGGGAATGACGCCGGAAAACCGTCACGGCCTAGCTCTGGAAGGACCTGCCGCAGGGGCCGAAGCCTGGTGACGCGGACGTATGTCCCCGAGCGGGGCGATGTTGTCTGGCTGGACTTCACGCCGCAGGCGGGCCACGAGCAAGCGGGTCGTCGCCCTGCTCTTGTATTGTCGCCTGCGGCCTACAACGGGAAGAGCGGCTTGATGCTCTGCTGCCCGGTCACCAAGCAGGTGAAAGGCTATCCCTTTGAAGTATCGGTGACGCCTTCCACCGGCACGGTCACCGGGGTTGCGCTGGCTGACCAGGTGCGGTGTCTCGATTGGCACTCTCGCAATGCCTCGAAATTCGCGTCGGTCACGACACAATGCGCTCTGGATGTGAGTGCGAAAGTGAAGTTGCTGTTGCCCTGAGTCGCGGCGAAGAATTGATTGGGCGGGACACCCCCTGCTCACTCCCTTTCGATCCCGGGGGAAGCACCAATCATGCGTTCATGGCTTCGACAATGTCGGTGCGCTTTACACCTGTCCGCCCATCGTCGGGCAAGTGACTGATTTCACGTGATGGCGTGCTTCTTGCTTGACATAGCACGAAGAGGGTGTCAACGGCCTGTCAAACAAACCGGGGAGGTTCGCGATGACGTTACTCCACGCTCTACGCAGGCAAAGCAGCCTGGTCGTCCTGGCACTCGGTCTTGCCCTCGGTTCGTCGGCTTCGGCGGGCGTTCTACTGGCGGAGACGTTCACCGGCGCCACCTTCCACGACGGACTGACGATCAACCTGTCGAACGCGAGTACGGCCGACGACAACCTCGGCAAGTGGATCAAGCTCGGAACCTGGTCGGTTCAGTCGGGCGGTATCTGCGCCAGCCCCTGCAGCGGCAGTTTCGCGCAGCACACGGTGCCCACAAGCGACAACACGAATCTGCTTTTTTACGGCCTGGCCATCAGTTCGTTGGGCGCCGGCACCAACCTGAATCTCAGCTTCGACCTGATCAATTCGAACCGGGCTGCGACCCTATATGTGGCCGGCATGACGAATGGGCTGCATCTGCTGGACCCATTCGCGCCCTGGTTCGACGCCGAACCGGCGCCCACCGATGGAGTCTTGCTGACCAGTGCAACGCTGGGGCAAAGGGCAGCCTGGCAAACGGTGTCCTTCGACTTCACGCTCGCCCAGAAGTACGACGCACTGGTCCTTGGCTTTGCGATGGGTGGCACCAGCGGCGATCGCGGCATCGACAACGTGGTGCTGAAAACGGTTCCCGAGCCAGGCGCGCTGGCGCTGCTCGGCCTTGGAGTCGCCGCACTGGCGCTCGCCACCCGCCG
>CAZXLV010000131.1:0-7756 GCA_964641405.1 uncultured Limnobacter sp.
CTGCAGCTTCTCGAAGCCGTCGGCCCAGATGCCGATGATGAAGCCGAACAGGCTGAAGGTGACCGCCGTGAGCAACAGGAACAGGATCATCCACAGCGGATGATCGATGCGCAGCGGCACGAACAGGCCCGCCGTGGCCAGGATGATCAGGCCCACCAGGATCGACTTGGTGGCCGCCGCCCCGACATAGCTGGCAACGATCTCCAGATGCGACACCGGCGCCGACAGCACTTCGTAGATGGTGCCGGTGAACTTGGGAAAGTAGATGCCGAACGAGGCGTTGGAGATGCTCTGGGTGAGCAGCGACAGCATCACCAGCCCGGGCACGATGAACGCGCCGTAGGCGATGCCGTCGATTTCCTGGATGCGCGAGCCGATGGCCGCGCCGAAGACGACGAAGTAGAGCGCGGTGGACACGACCGGCGAGATGACGCTCTGGAGCAGGGTGCGCCAGGTGCGCTCCATTTCGAAGCGGTAGATCGCGCGCATGCCGTACAGGTTCATCGGGTTCGCTTCACTTGCGTTCGTGCACCAGGCTCACGAAGATGTCCTCCAGCGTGCTCTGGGTGGTGCGCAGGTCCTGGAGCCGGATGCCGGCCTCGCCGAGATCGCCCAGCAGCTTGCCGATGTCGCTGTGATCGGGCTGCGCATCGTAGGTATAGACGAGTTCCCTGCCTCCGCCCGCCAGCTGCAACCGGTAGCGGGCGAACGCCGGGGGCACCTGCGACAGCGGGCGCTGCAGCTGCAAGGTGAGCTGCTTGGTGCCCAGCTTGCGCATCAACTCGGCCTTCTCATCCACCAGCACCAGCCGGCCCCTGTCGATGACGCCGACCCGATCGGCCATCTCCTCGGCCTCCTCGATGTAGTGGGTGGTCAGCACCACGGTGACGCCGGTGTCGCGCAGCGAGCGTACCAGCGCCCACATGTCGCGCCTGAGCTCGACGTCGACGCCGGCGGTGGGCTCGTCGAGAAACAGCAGCCGCGGTTCGTGCGACAGGGCCTTGGCGATCAGCACGCGCCGCTTCATGCCGCCGGAAAGGGTCATCATCGCGCTGCGACGACGCTCCCACAGCGACAGGGCGCGCAGCAGCTTCTCCAGATGCGCCGCATCCGGGGGCTTGCCGAACAGGCCGCGGCTGAACGAGACCGCTCCCCACACCGTTTCGAAGGCGTTGGTGGTCAGTTCCTGCGGCACCAGTCCGATCAGCGAGCGCGTGGCGCGGTAGTCCGCGACGATATCGTGGCCATCGACGCGAACCTCGCCCTCGCTCGCCCTCACCAGGCCGCAGACGATGCCGATCAGCGTCGTCTTGCCGGCGCCGTTGGGTCCGAGCAGGGCGAAGATCTCGCCGCGCCGGATCTCGAGGTCGATCCCGTGCAGCGCCTGGAAGCCCGAGGCATAGGTCTTCGAGAGCTTCGAGATGGAGAGGATCGTATCCATGGGCGCGACGATAGCATTCCGGGTTGCCTGATTTTCGGTATCGTGCCCGGGTCGAACCGGCTACGTCGATGGACATCGAAGCATTCATGCGCCGCCCCGTGGGGCCCGAACGCAGCGCTGGCGCGCGACTCGGTCGCGAGGCGTTTGCGCGCCCGACCTTGCGGGTGGCGCGCGAGTTGCTCGGCAAGTTCATCGTCTGCGACCACGGCGGGCGCGAGGCCGAGGGAATGATCGTCGAGATCGAAGCCTACCGGGGCCCCAGGGATCGAGCCGCGCATACCTGGGGCGGGCGTCGCACGGCACGCGTCGAGCCGCTCTATGGTGAAGGCGGCACGGTCTACGTGTACCTCGTCTACGGGCTCCACTGGCTGCTCAATTTCAGCACCGTGGGCGCGGGTATCCCGGAGGGCGTGCTGGTGCGCGGGATCGTCGATCTGAGCGGCAAGGCGCCGCGTGAATTCATCGGGCCGGGCAAGGTCACCCGGCACCTGGGCATCGACAAGCGGCTCGACGGCGCGGACGTCACCACCTCCGGGCTCATCCGGCTGGAAGACCGCGGCGTGCGGCTTGCCGCGCGCGACATCCGCAAGGGGCCGCGCGTCGGAGTGGACTACGCCGGGCCGTACTGGGCGAACCGGCACTGGCGCTTCTGGATCGACGCCGCCGCCCGGCCGCTCGCCGGGCGCGCACGGCTGCAGACGCGCGCGTAGGTCCGCAAAGAGGCTCGTGCCCTGTCGGTTTGCGTGCGCCGGCTTCGGCGTACCATGCGGCTTTGCCGGCGAGGCCGGGTACGCAAAGGACGCCAGGATTTGACTTGCCATCGTGCCGTCACGTGGAAGTTGCTCGCTGCAGCCGCCCTGGGTGCAGGGCTGGCTGCCTGCGCGAGCGGGCCCGATTTCCAGCGGCCGGCGCCGCCGACCAGTGAGCGCTACACGGTCACGCCGCTGCCGGCGGCGACCGCAGCGGCGCCCGGCCTGGCCGGGAGCGCACAACGTTTCGTGAGTGGTCTGGACATCCCGGACCAATGGTGGACGCTGTTTCGCAGCGAGCCGCTCGATCGGCTGATCCGCCAGGCGCTCGCCGACAGCCCGAGCCTGGCTGCCGCGCAGGCGACCTTGCGCGAGGCGCAGGCAAATCTCCAGGCCGGATCGGGTGCCTTGCTGCCGCAGGTGGACCTGGGCGTCGGCGCCGCGCGCCAGCGCGCCAGCCTGCCCACTGCCGCCGACCCGCGCGCTACCGGCGTCTTCGACCTGTACCACGCGTCGGTGCAGGTTTCCTACACGCTCGATGCCTTCGGTGGCGTGCGCCGGCAACTGGAGACCCTGCAGGCCCGGGTCGATTACCAGGACGACCAGCTCGAGGCCGCCCATCTCGCACTCACCGCCAACCTGGTCACCACCGCCGTTCGCGAGGCGGCGTTGCGCGCCCAGATCGCTGCCACGCAGGATATCGTCGCCATCCAGCAAAAGCAGTTCGACCTGGTCGAACGCCGCTTCCAGCTGGGCGGCGTGGCACGCACCGAAGTCCTGGCGCAGCAGGCGCTGCTGGCGCAGACGCGTGCGACGCTGCCGGGACTGCAGCGCGACCTCGCCGGCACGCGGCATCAACTGGCGGTCTACGCGGGGCGCTTGCCGGCTGCGAGCGATCTGCCCGAGTTCACGCTCGAATCGCTGCACCTGCCCGATCAATTGCCGGTGAGCCTGCCTTCGGCGCTGGTGCGCCAGCGTCCGGACATCCGGGCGGCCGAATCGCTGCTGCACGCGGCCAATGCGCTGGTGGGCGTGGCCACGGCAAACCTGTATCCGCAGATCACGCTGTCGGGCAGCTATGGCTTTGCCGCCAGCAGTCCCGGCGCGCTGTTCGAGGGCCAGTCGGTGCTCTGGAGCATCGGCGCCTCGCTGCTGCAACCGCTCTTCCATGGCGGGCAACTGGATGCGCAGCGGCGCGCCGCCGTGGCCGCTCATGACGCGGCCGCGGCCCAGTACCGCTCCACGGTCCTGCAGGCGTTCCAGAACGTGGCCGACACCTTGCGCGCGCTCGAAACCGATGCACTGGCGCTCGCGGCGCAGGCCGAAGCGGAGGGCGCGGCGCGCGCGAGCCTGGATCTGGCCACGCGGCAGTACCAGCTCGGCGCGAGCAGTTCGCTGGCAGTGCTCGATGCGCAGCGCCAGTACCAGCAGGCGCGCCTGGCGCTGGCCCAGGCGCAGGCGGCGCGGCATGCCGACACGGCCGCCCTGTTCCAGGCATTGGGGGGCGGATGGTGGAATCGCCCCGACCGCGTCGCCGACGCAGGCGAAGGGCGCGCCGCCGATGCCGCGCCCCCAGGCAACGAACCCGAGACCCGCACCCGACGATGACCGATCCTGCGAGCAAGAAGAAGAAGCCCTCCGTGACCAGGCGGATGCTCATCATGCTGGTGGTGGTCGCGCTCGTGGCGGGGGCGATCGTCGGCTTCAACCTGTTCAAGGCGCACATGATCCGGCAGTTCATGGCCAGCAACGCCGTCCCGCCGGCCACCGTGAGCACGATCAGCGCCGAACTGCAGGAGTGGCAGCCGGAGCTGACCGCAGTGGGAAGCCTGCGCGCGGTGCGTGGCGTGGACGTGACCACCGAGATCGCCGGCATGGTGCGCAGCATCCACTTCAAGTCGGGCGACGAGGTCAAGGCCGGACAGTTGCTGGTGCAACTGAACGCCGAAACCGACACCGCCCAGTTGCACGCACTGCAGGCCGCCGCCGACCTGGCGGCGACGGTGTTGCAACGCGATCGCGCCCAACTGGCCGCGCAGACGATCAGCCAGGCGCTGGTCGATGCCGACATCGCCGACCTGGCGAGCAAGCGCGCCCTGGTCGCCCAGCAGCAGGCGGTGCTCGATCGCAAGTCGATCCGCGCGCCGTTCGCCGGCAAGCTCGGCATCTCGACGGTGAACCCGGGGCAGTACCTCAATCCGGGCGACAGGATCGTGACCCTGCAGGCACTCGACCCGGTGTACGCCGACTTCAATCTGCCGCAACGACAGGCCGTGCAGGTCACGGCGGGCCAGGTGGTCTCGGTGGCCAACGACACCCATCCGGAGCGCGCGTTCGCCGGCCGTGTGAGCGCGATCGATCCGCGCATCGATCCTGCCACGCGCAACCTCCTGATCGAAGCGTCCGTGCCCAACCCGCAGCGCGAACTGGTGCCCGGCATGTTCGTCACCGTGCGCATCGAGACTGGTGAGAAGCAGCGCCACATCACGCTGCCGCAGACCGCGATCACCTTCAACCCCTACGGCGCGACCGTGTTCCTGGCCCTGGATACCGGCAAGAAGGATGAGCACGGCAAGCCGGTGCTGGAGGCAAAACAGGTGTTCGTCAAGCCCGGCCCCACGCGCGGCGACCAGGTCGGGATCCTCGATGGCATCGAAGCCGGCGCCCAGGTGGTCACCAGCGGCCAGCTGAAGCTGAAGAACGGCACCCCGCTGATCGTGGACAACACGGTGGTTCCGGCCAACGATCCGCACCCCAGGCCGCGCGACGAGTGAAACGGATGCCGCGGCCATGAATTTCACCGACCTGTTCATCCGCAAGCCGGTTATCGCCGGCGTGATCAGCCTGCTGATCCTCGTGCTCGGTTTGCGATCGATGTTCGATCTGCCCATCGGCCAGTATCCGAAGACGGAAAACGCCGTGGTGACGGTGACCACCACCTATTTCGGCGCCGATGCGCAGACGATCGCCGGCTTCATCACGCAACCGCTCGAGGCGGCCATTGCGCAGGCCCAGGGCATCGACTACCTGTCCTCCTCCAGCGTGAGCGGCGTCTCCACGATCACCGCCACGCTGCGGCTGAACTACGACGCCAACCGGGCACTGACCCAGATCAACACGCAGGTCGCCTCGGTGCGCAACCAGTTGCCGCCGCAGGCCCAGCAGCCCGTGCTCACGGTGCAGGTCGGCCAGACCACCGACGCGATGTACCTCGGCTTCTACAGCGAGGTGCTGCCGTCGAACAACGTCACCGACTATCTCGTGCGGGTGGTCAAGCCGAAGCTCGATTCGATCAGCGGCGTGCAGACGGCCGAGATCCTCGGCGCGCGCCAGTTCGCGCTGCGTGCCTGGCTCGATCCCGACCGCATGGCGGCGCACGGCGTGACCGCCAGCGACGTCTACGCCGCGCTGGCGGCCAACAACTACCTGGCCGCGCTGGGCACCACGCGCGGCCAGATGGTGAGCGTGGCGCTCACGGCCGGAACCGACCTGCACACCCTGGCCGATTTCCGCCAGCTCGCGATCACGCACAAGGGCACGGCGATCGTGCGCCTGCAGGACGTGGCCAACGTGACCCTGGGTGCCGAGAACTACGACTTCGGCGTTGCCTTCGACGGCAAGGAGTCGGTATTCATCGGCATCAAGGTGGCCCCCGACGCCAACATCCTCGACGTGGCCAGCCGGGTGCGCGAGGTCTTCCCGTCGCTCCAGGCGCAACTGCCGACCGGCCTGACCGGGCAGATCGCCTACGACGCCACCGACTTCATCAACACCTCGATCCGGGAAGTGGTCAAGACGCTGGTCGAGGCGCTGCTGATCGTCACGGTGGTGATCTACCTGTTCCTGGGCACCGTGCGCGCGGTGATCGTGCCGGTGATCGCGATGCCGCTGTCGCTGATCGGCGCCTTCTTCATCATGCTGGTGCTGGGCTATTCGATCAACCTGCTGACCCTGCTCGCACTGGTCCTGGCGATCGGGCTGGTGGTCGACGACGCCATCATCGTGGTCGAGAACGTCGATCGTCACATGAAGGAGGAGGGCCAGCCGCCCTTGCAGGCGGCGCTGCTGGCGGCGCGCGAACTGGGCGGGCCGATCCTGGCCATGACCGTGGTGCTGATCGCCGTATACGTGCCGATCGGCTTCCAGGGCGGTCTCACCGGCGCGCTGTTCACCGAATTCGCCTTCACGCTGGCCGCTGCGATCTCCGTCTCGGCACTGGTGGCGCTCACCCTGTCGCCGATGATCTGCTCGCGCTGGTTCAGTGCCGAGCAGGACAGTGGGCGCTTTGCCCGCTTCATCGATCGCCGCTTCGACCAGGTGCACCGGGGCTACCAGCGCGTGCTGCACGGCACGCTCGACACCTGGGCGGTGCCGGTGGTGATGGGGGTGATGGTGCTCGCGGTGCTGGTGTATCTGTTCCAGACTTCGAAGGCCGAGCTGGCTCCGGAGGAAGACGAGGGGATCGTGCTGGCGCAGATCCAGGGCGCGCCCGACGCGACACCGCAGCAGATGCAGACCTACGCCCACCAGGTGTTCGAGATCGCCAGGGCGGTGCCCGAGTACCAGCAGATGTTCCAGCTGACCGGGGTGCCGGCCGTCAATGCCGGCATCGGCGGGGTGATCTTCAAGCCCTGGGACCAGCGCACCCGGAGCGCCGCCCAGTTGCAGCAGGCGCTGCAGAAGGAATGGAACGGCATCGCCGGCGCGCGCGTGGCCGCCTTCCAGTTCCCGCCGCTGCCCGGCACCAGCGGCCTGCCGATGCAGGTGGTCATCAACACCACCGAGGATTTTCGCAACCTCGACGAAGTCGCCCGGGCGGTGCTCGACAAGGCGAGCCGCAGCGGCATGTTCTTCTTCGTCGACTCCGACCTGAAAATCGACAAGCCGCAGGTAACGGTGGTTCCCGATCGCGACAAGATCGCCGCGCTCGGCCTCACCCAGCAGGACTTCGGCAATACGCTGGGCGCGGCGCTCGGTGGCGGCTACGTCAACTACTTCTCGATCGCGGGCCGTTCGTACAAGGTGATCCCGCAAGTGCAGCAGGTCGACCGCCTGAACCCGGACCAGGTACTCGATTACTACCTGCGCACCCCCGGCGGGGCAGTCGTGCCCGCGGCCACGGTGGCCACGCTGCGCCACGACGTGGTGCCGCAATCGATCAACCACTTCCAGCAGTTGAACTCGGCCACCATCTCGGGCGTGATCGCACCCGGCGTCTCGCAGGGCGAGGCCCTGGCCTTCGTGCGCGACGCCGTCAAGGAGGCGGCGCCTTCCGGCTACTCGGTCGACTATGCCGGACAGTCGCGCCAGTTCGTGCAGGAATCGGGCGGCTTCGTGGTGACGCTGCTGTTCGCGGTCATCATCGTGTTCCTGTCGCTGGCGGCCCTGTTCAACAGCTTCCGCGATCCGGTGGTGATCCTGGTGTCGGTGCCGATGGCACTGTTCGGCGCCATGCTGTTCATCAACCTTGGCTTCTCGACGCTGAACATCTACACCCAGGTGGGCCTGGTGACGCTGATGGGCCTGATCAGCAAGCACGGCATCCTGATCGTGCAGTTCGCCAACG
>CAZXLV010000132.1:0-1477 GCA_964641405.1 uncultured Limnobacter sp.
ATCGTCACCAGCAACCTCGACTTCCCCGAGTGGGATCAGGCCTTCCCGGCCAACCGACTGCTCGCTGCCGCAACCCTCGATCGGCTGCGTCACAACGCGCATTGCCTGACGCTCGACGGGCAGTCCTTCCGCGCTCCCAAGCTCGCGCCGCTGACCCGCCCGGGTCGACTTGCCAAGACCGCAAAAAGCAAGCAACGATCGACCACGCGCGAGATGCTTGCTCCGGCAATGTAACCGGCCTGAATAGGCCGGAAAGGGAATGGCCTGATCACGCCGATCGGTGACACCGTGGGCGCGTGAGCCGCTGATCTCGAGCGTTTGCCCGGTCGGCAGCATGGGCTTGCCCGCCAGCACAGCGCGCATCACTTCGATCTGTTGGGCAGACTGTGATCGCCCTCACCATGGGAGCGCGCGCCGGTAGAGCTCGCGGTAGCGCTCGTCGATCATGTAGCGCTCGTCGATCATGGAACGCGGCATTCGCCAATAAGAGGGTCGGAGTCGGGAGGATAAACGGATACCTCGAGTTCGACTCGCCGGTCGTGCGCAGCGGAGGCGCTCAGCCATCGCCCCCGGCCAGCGCCAGCGCGGTGACGCCCGCCGCGATCAGCGCGGCGCCGGCCACGCGTCGCCACAGCTGTCCCTCGCCGAGCAGGCGCACGCCGAGGAAGGCGGCGATCAGCATCGACAACTCGCGCGCCGGCGCGACGTGGCTGACCGGCGCGAGTTGCATTGCCTGCAGCACCAGGATGTAGCCCAGCGGCGACAACACACCCACCGCCAGCAGCGTGCGGCCGTGGCGTGCGACGAGCCGGCGCGCCTCGTCGGCGCGACGGACGATCCACGGTGCCAGCACCAGCGCCTGCACCACGTTGACCAGCCAGTAGTAGACGATCGGGTCGGCGCGCAGCAGGCGCACGGCGCGCCCGTCGTTCACCGTGTAGACCGCGATGGTGACGCCGATCGCCGCGCCCCAGGCGATACCGGGCCCCAGGCCGCCCGGCGCGCGCAGCATCGCCCAGCCACCGGCAATCGTGAAGGTGCCGGCGACGATCAGCGCGAGGCCGCCGATCGATGCGACGCTGGCGGCTTCGCCGAGCAGGGCGATCGCCCCCAGCGCCGCCAGCGCCGGGCCGACGCCGCGCGCCACCGGGTAAACCACCGACAGGTCCCCGGCGGCATAGCCGCGCTGCAGCACCCACAGGTAGAGCGTATGCAGTACCGCACTCGCCAGTACCGCTGCCGCGATCGCCAGGTCGAAGCCGGCGAGTTCGGCATACAGAAAGGCCAGCACCGGGAAGGCGAAGGCCAGCGAGGTTGCCGCACAGATCCCCCAGACGAACACCAGGCCGCCGGCGCCCACCTGCTTCAGCAGCAGGTTCCACCAGGCGTGGATAAAAGCAGCGAGGCCGATCAGCAGCAGGGCGGAAGGCGGCATGGGGAATCAGAGCGTGGGCGCGTGGGTGCGTGGGTGCGTGGG
>CAZXLV010000132.1:1577-7684 GCA_964641405.1 uncultured Limnobacter sp.
CGGAAGGCGGCATGGGGAATCAGAGCGTGGGCGCGTGGGTGCGTGGGTGCGTGGGCGTGGACGGGGCGTGAACGGGGCGTGGGCGCGGCGCAGCGGGCGCAACGGCCCGCACCGTGTGATCCGAAGTGTGAACGAATACTGGCGGCGCAAGATGACCCGTTAGCCGTCGCCTGACGCCCGCGGCACGGTTGGCTTCCTCGCGACGCTGAATGTTAGCGAGTGCTATCGCAATACGTCCTGCAATGCCAAGGCTCTCATGGATCGCGTGAACTTCACTCTTGACGAGTAACTACTCAGCGGTTACGGTCTTGGCATCGCGCGCACAATTCAATGTCCAAGCACCAGAAGGCACTGGCGAGGCTCTGCGCCACACCACCCCCGGCGGATCTCAAGTGGACTGAACTCAGGGCTGTTCTCGAACACCTCGGCTACAAGTTGCTCAAGAACTCTGGATCACGCCGGAAGTTCTTTCACCCAGAGAAGCAGGCGTTGATCATTTGCCACGAACCGCATCCTGCTCCCAACGTCGACAAGGGTTGCGTTGTGGATGTAGTCGAGCATTTACGTGCAAACGGCTTTCTTAACTGAAGACTCATGGACCTACTTCAGTACAACGGATACGAAGGTACGGCTGAACTGGATATGGCCAGGCAAGTTTGCCGTGGCCACGTCTTGTTTATCGACGACGTCGTCACTTATGAGGCCAAGACCCCTGGCTTGCTGCAGAGGGAGTTTGAGGCGGCAGTTGACGACTACATCGAGACCTGTGCCCAGGTCGGCAAAGAGCCGCAGCGCCCCTTCAAAGGCCTTTTCAACGTCCGTATCCCGCCGGCAACTCATCGGGCTGCTGCGCTTCGAGCAATATGCGACGGTGTTGCGCTTAATGAAGTCGTTGTCCAAGCACTGACTGCGTATCTGAATATTCGTCCCGAGGTGAATCATCACGTGGAGGTCACGCTCGAAGTTCATCAATCTGCCGTCTTCCGCACGGTAACTTCAAACGATCTCCAGTGGGTGCCGTCTCATGTCCACTAGTGCACAAGCACTCGTCCCGTCACCGGTTCCAGTCGGCACTCCGCTTGGGATCAAGGAGCTGACCGCCGCCTTGGTCAGGCACTATGGGCTTCACGAGGGTCTCTACGATCTCTACTTGGAGTACCAGTTTGCCCTCGGCAATTTTGGTCCGACTCCCGCGGAAGTTGTTCCAAGTGCGGTAATCGGCCTCTCAAGACTTGGCGTAACCAAGGTTGCTCAGACTGGCCCTCTCACGGTTGATGCGGCGGTAGTCAACCCTGCTGAACCGGCGCCAAGTAAGAAACGCCCGGTCAAGTCGAAGCGCGACGCCTCCTGAGAAACTCCTTCCGCGGCCGTGACTCGCGACAAGCGCCTCATGTCGGTTGTTCCGCCGGAACCATTTTCATGCCGAGTTGTTTCATGCCGAGCTTGGCCGCGTGGCCGGCGTCAATTATCCGGTCTGCTCGTCGACAACCATCTTGCCCGGTGGGGGCGGGCATAGTTGTCGTTGACGTGGTGATCGGGCTTTCTGCTTCTTCGGGGCTCTTTTCTCACCGTCGATAGCGGTGGGCGAGCCACGGACCCCGGAGGGTCCGTCCACCGGCTTGTCCGGTGTGGGTGACTTGTCCACCGCGGCTCCGCCTCAGCTTTGTTGGGCTGCTGCAGTACTCGTTGTCGATCGCCCTCGCTGTCGTGTTGATGGATGACCTGCTGAGCGCCGTCGGTAGCTCCCGACGTTCATCTCCAGGATCGACGCGTGATGCACAAGGCGATCAACCGCGGCCAGCGTCATCGCCGGTTCGGCGAACACCTCACCCCACTGCGAGAACGGCGTGTTGGCCACGATCGTAAGACTCTTGCGCTCGTGGCGCTCGGCGACCAGCTCGCACGTGCGGCAACCGCAGGTCGCGCGGCGCGGCCTGCGGTTGCCGCACGAGATCGCTGCAGCGCGTGAACAGTACACGGCGCTGAACTGTGACGATATGACGCACCCGAATAAGTTTTCAACGGTGTCGGATAAGCGCTCAGGTACACCCGGCCAGGGGTAAAGTCAGGCTCCCTTGTCCCGATGCGGCCCGGCAACGCGGCCGTGGATGCGTTCATGCAGCACTTGCCGCCCCGCGAGGCGCTGGAATTCGTGCAGGCACGACCCGACGTGCTGTTCATCGATTGCCGCAGCGATCCCGAATACTTCTTCGTGGGTCATGCCATCGGGTCGCTGCACGTGCCCTGGTACGACGCGCCCGACTGGGAGATCAATCGGGATTTCGTCACCGACGTCAAGAAACTGGCTGGTCATTCGATGACGCGCCCGGTGGTGGTGATCTGTCGCAGCGGCAAGCGCTCGCTGGAAGCCGGCGAGGCGCTGGAGAATGCCGGCTTCAAGGAGGTCTACAACGTGCTGCACGGCTTCGAGGGCGACCTCAACCCGGCACGCCAGCGCGGCAAGCTCAACGGCTGGCGCTTCGACGGCCTGCCCTGGGAGCAGTTCTAGAGGAGGCTGTCGGGCTGGTCAGTGTTGCACCAGCGGGTGCTGCATCAGGCCCTCGAAGCGGCTGAGGAACTCGTCGACCTCTTCCACCGAGGGCTCGGATTCGATCAGCACCTTGACACCGTCACGGAACTGACGGCCCAGGTCGCCACCCAGGTAGATCTCGCGCCGGGCGAGCTTGTCCATGATCTCGAAGCCACCGACCAGGCCTTCGGGATCCTTGAACTCGACGACGCAGTAGCTGGGGCTGTTGTAGATCATGTTCATGGTGCACCTCTCCAGTGCCATACAAGTGGTATCGGCCGGACAGGTTTCAAGTCCACCCCGAGCCGACGGCCGGCACGATTCGATCAGACACCTCGCGCGAGCGATCGTGGGTGCGTTTGGTCACCCCCGCGTCGATTTGTCGCCGCGGCATGACGACCGGGACTTGTGGCGCCGCCCGCACGCTCCAGGGCGCCGATGGCCTTCTACCGCTTCCAGAACGCAGGCGTCAGGATGACGAAGAAGGTGAGCAGTTCGAGACGCCCGGCCAGCATCCCGAGGGACAGCAGCCAGGTCTGGTAGGGCGACAGCGAGGCGTAGTTGTGGGTGGGACCGAACTGGCCGAGCGCGGGCCCGAGGTTGTTGACGGAGGCCACCACAGCTGAAAACGCCGACAGGAAGTCCAGGCCGCCGGCCAGCATCAGCAAGGTCAGCACCAGCTGGGTCAGGCCCCACAGCAACATGTAGCCGAGCACCGAGAAGATGATGCGCTGCTCGATCAGGTGCCGGTTGACCGTCAGCGGGGTGACCGCGCGCGGGTGCACCAGGCGGTGCAGCTCGCGTCCGGCCTGCTTGAGCAGGATCAGCGCGCGGATCATCTTGATGCCGCCGCCGGTTGAACCGGCCGATGATCCGATGCAGGCGAGGAACAGCATCCACATCGGCACGAACATCGGCCATGAGGCGTAGTCCTGGCTCATGAAGCCGCTCGAGGTGCTCACCGAGATGGTGTTGAAGGCGGCATGGCGCAGGGCCTCGGGCAGGCTCGGGTAGCTGTCGGTGGCATACAGGTACACCCCCAGCGCCAGGCTGCTGCCCAGGATCAGCAGCAGCACCGAGGGCGCCTCGGCATCGCGCAGATAGGCGCGCAGCGAGCGGTTGCGCAGCGCGACGAAGTGCGTCGAAAAGTTGATCACCGCGATCAGCATGAACAGCGCCAGCACCATCTCGACGCGAGTCGACTGGAAGCTCTCGATGCTGCCGTCGCGGGTCGAAAAGCCTCCCAGTGCCATGGCGGAGAAGGCGTGGCAGACCGATTCGAACCAGTCGAGTCCGGCCCAATGCAGGCTCAGGATGCAGGCCCCGGTGAGCCCGGTGTAGATCAGCCACAGTGCCTTGGCGGTCTGCGTGATGCGCGGGGTGAGCTTGCTTTCCTTCATCGGCCCCGGCATTTCCGCCTTGAACAGTTGCATGCCGCCGACGCCGAGGATGGGCAGGATCGCCACCGCCAGCACGATGATGCCCATGCCGCCGAACCACTGCAGCGCAGTGCGCCAGACGTTGATCGATTGCGGCAGGTACTCCAGGCCGCTGAGCACGGTGCCGCCGGTGGTGGTCAGGCCGGCCATCGCCTCGAAGTAGGCATGGGTGAAGGAGAGGTCGGGAATCTCGCGCAGCAGGGGCACGGCGGCCGCCAGCGACATCACCAGCCAGCCCAGCACGGCGAGCAGGCAGCCGTCGCGCGGTTCGAGTTCGCGGCGGAAGCGTCGGGTGGCGGCCCACAGCAGCAGGCCGGCACCGAGGCAGGCGACCCCGGAAGCGAAGAAGCTCACCTCGCAGCCGTCGGCGATGGCCAGCGACCAGGCCAGCGGCAGCGCAAAGGCGAGCGAAAACAGCATCAACATGCCGCCCAGCACGGGGGCGATGGCCAGGAGCCGATCCAATGCGCTTGCGCCGGGTCAGGAGGCGATCACCGGGCCGCCGTGGTGCTCAGTCCCAGCGCTGCGGCAGCGGCTCGATGAACCCCATCTTGCGCAGCATGTCGAGCGAATCGTCGAGGCTGCGATAGCTGTGGATGGCCACCCGCAATTCGGCGACGCTGCGCCGTCCGTCGACCAGTGCGAGCAGGGTCCGCAATCGGCGCGGGATCGAGGCTTCGCTGCGGCGCGCCTCGTCGCGCCCGAGACGCGTCTTGATGAAGATCTCGCCGTCGTGCATGACTGCGGGATCGCCGCCCAGTGCGAGTTGCCAAACCAGCGGACGCGTCGATGACATGGCCGGCATGGTACGCCGTTCCGCCATCGGCGTGGCAAGTCAGGTGCCGCCCGTTGCGGCCGTGCGTGAACGATGTCAGGAAAAATGCCGCATCAGCCAGCGGGCGGTGCGCAGCAGTCGGGCATCGTCGCCGCGCGCTGCCACCAGTTGCACACCCAGCGGCAAGCCGGCGGCGCCACGCAACAGCGGCAAGGACAGCGTCGGCATGCCGCAGAAGGTCCACAGGGTGCACATCAGGGGATCGCCGGTGCCCTCGCTGAAGAGCGGCGCGACGCCCAGGGTGGCAGGGGTGAGGATGGCATCGCAGTGCGTCCACAGGGGCTCGAAGGCCGCCTGCAAGGCCGCTGCCAGCGCCAGCGCCTTGCGGTATTCGACCGCACTGACCAGTCGTCCGCGCTCGATCTGCGCCACCAGCGAGGCGGACAGGTGCGCACGACCGTGCTCGTACTCGCGCTCGAAGGATCCCGCGATATCGGCCTCCATCACGGTGCGATGGGCCGACAGCACAGTACCCGCGAGTTCGGGCCATGCGCCGGCGAACTGGTGTTCGCCGAGTCGATCGAGCAGGCCGGCAAAGGCCTGGCGGGCATCGGGCGCCATGCGGGTCCACCAGGGCGTGGGCATCCAGGCCAGCCGCGGCGCCATCGGCGGTTCGACGTTCACGAATGGCGACAAGGGCGCCCACGGCAGCGGCGAACTGGCGAAATCGTCCTCATCGTGGCCGGACAGCGCATCGACCAGCAGCGCGGCATCTTCGATCGAGCGCGCGAACACGCCCAGCTGGTCCAGCGGCGGCGACTGCACCAGCACCCCGCTGCGGCCGATGCGCCCGGCACTCGGCTTGTAGCCCACCACGCCGCAGAAGGCGGCCGGCCGGATGATCGAACCGTTGGTCTGCGTGCCGATGGCCAGCGGCACCATGTCGGCGGCCACCGCCGCCGCCGAGCCGCTCGAGGAGCCTCCGGGGCTGTAGTCGGGATGGTGCGGATTGCGTGTCTTGCCCGCCGCGTAGGTGGCCAGCTCGGTGGTCACGGTCTTGCCCATCGGCCAGCCGCCCGCGGCGCGCAGGCGTGCGATCACGGCGGCATCGCGCGTCGCCACCCGTCCGGCGTGCAGCACCGTGCCGTCCCCGGTCGGCTGGCCCTGCACGTCGATGATGTCCTTCACGCCGACCGGTACGCCGGCCAGCGGCCCGACCAGCCGCCCCTGGCGGCGTGCCGCATCGGCCGCGCGGGCCTGCGCCAGGGCCTGTTCGCGATCGAGCCAGGCCCATGCCTGCAGTTGCGCTTCGCGCGCGTCCACGCATGACAGCAGTGCCTGCGTGTAGGCCTCCGCGCCGAGC
>CAZXLV010000133.1:0-7607 GCA_964641405.1 uncultured Limnobacter sp.
CGCCTGGATCTGCGACTCGGCCTGGATCTCGATCTCGCGCAGCTGCGAGCGCAGGCGCACGACGTTCTCGGTCAGGTCCTGCAGCGACTGGCGCAACTGGCCCAGTTCATTGTCCAGTCGCGAACGTGCGATCGATACCTCGCCGGATTCGTTGACCACCAGATCGAGCAGGTCGGCACGCACGCGCACGAGTGCGGTGGGTGCCGGTACAGGTGGCGCCGCGCCCACCGTCTTCGCGACGGACTCCGCGGCGGGCTCAGCCGAAGGTGCTTCGTGCCCGGCTGCTTCGTGCCCGGCTGCTTCGCGGCCAGGCGCCTCACCGGCTGGCGTCACCGCCGTCGCATGCACCCGGGAGGCGGGATCACGGATCGCTTCGAACATCGCAACCACGTCGTCGTGATCGGAGATCAGCGCCTCGATCAGCGACGTCGGGACCACGGTGAGCACGCTGGCCGCCTCGATGCGCGTTTCCATCTCGTGCACCAGCTGGCCGAGGTCCATCGCGCCAGCCATGCGCGCGCTGCCCTTGATCGTGTGCAGGTGGCGCATCAACAACTGCTGCAGCGACCGGTCGGCCGGCGTATCGAGCCAGCGGCGCAGGTTCTCGCCGATCTGCGGCAGGTAGTCGCTCGCCTCCTCGACGAAGATCGGCAGCAACTCGGCATCCAGCTCGTTGGCCGAACGCAGCGCCGGCGCGATGGCGGGCTCTACGAGCGACTCGTCGGAGCCAGCGGAGGACTCATCGGATTCGATGAACGCTTCCGCGGGTTCGATGAACGCTTCGGCGGGTTCGATGAACGCTTCGGCGGGTTCGATGAACGCTTCGGCGGACTCGGCCGGGATCTCGCTGGCCTCATCCTCGGGCAACTCGTCGAGCACGTCCGGATCGAGCTCGCCACGAAGCAGCGCACGCAGGTCCCAACGCGCTGCCAGTGCGTGTGCCAGCACCAGCGCATTGGACTCGTCGTGCGGCGGGCTGCCCGCGGCAAAGCGATGCAGCATCGCCTGGATGCGCTCGACGGCATGTCCGTAGTCGTCCAGGTCCTGCGCGGCCGCCAGGCGCCCCGAGGCGCGCTGGCGCAGCAGGAAGGTCTCGAGCTGTTCGGCCAGCGCCTGCACATCGTGCAGCGCCACCAGAGCAGCGCTGCCCTTGAGCGAATGCATGGCGCGCTGCGCTCGCTCGCTCGCCGGACGTCCGGGCTGGCCGGCCCATTCCAGGCTGTCGGAACTGAGCGTCGCGATCAGGTCGTCGGCTTCGGTGAGGAAGATGTCGTACAGGGGGCGACTGATCGTCTGCTCGCCTATCCGCACCTCCTCGGGTGTGAACATCTCCTCGACGTCCACCGCTTCGACGACGTCCACCGCTTCGACGGCCTCCACCGCTTCGACGGCCTCCACCGCTTCGACGACGTCCACCGCTTCGACGACGTCCACCGCTTCGATCACTTCGACCGCCTCGATCGATTCGAGCGGCGCGGCGACATCGACATCGGGCTGATCGGCCAGGGCGGCAAACGCCGTTTCGTGCGGCTGCGCATCGCGCAGCGCAACCGCGGCCGCAATCATCGGCGCCGGATCGAGCGCGAAGCTGACTCCCGCCTGCAGGGCATCGACCCACTGCGCGAAGCGCGCGCGCGCCGTCTCGATCAGGGCGTAGAGCGGCGTACTGCCGGTGCGCTCCTCGGCCAGCCACAGGTTGAGTACCTGCTCCATCGCCCAGGCGGCCTCGCCGAAGGCGGCCAGGCCGACCATGCGACTGGATCCCTTCAGGGTATGGAAGCCACGGCGAATGGTGGTGAGGAAGCTCGATTCGGCGGGCGCCTGGCACGATTGGGCGGCCGCCTCGGCGATTGCCTCCAGCACCTCCTGCGCTTCACCGAGGAAGATGCCAAGCAGTTCGCTGTCGATCTCGGCATCGTCGCGCTCGGGCTCCGGCGCGTCGCTCGGCGCATCCGGCGCCGGCCTGCCCGAGCACTCACCGAGCATCGCCTGGACGGCATCGAGGTCGGGCGAACCGCCGGCAGCGGCCGCGGCATCGAGCGCGCCGATGGCTTCGTCGGCCCGCGCCTCGAGCGTGCCGTTATCGGCCAGTTGCGCGTCTTCACGCAGGCTTGCAATCGTCTGGCGCAGCGCATCGCGCAAGGCTGCATCCTGGGGCTCCCGGCGCAGCAATTCGAACAGTTCGCCGATGCGCCGCGAGTGTCCGACCAGCAGTTCCTCGGCAGTAGCGGGGGCTGGCGCGGGCGCGCTGGCCTGGCTGTCGAGCGTCACCACCACCGGCGTCGGATCACGGCGCACTTCGGTAAGGATGGCGCTGAAGCGACCGCTGTCGGCATCGAATTCGAAGCGTGCGCTCGAGCGCCCAGCCTGCTGCAGGCTGTCGACGAAAAAGCCCAGCGCACCCAGGTCGGCCGCCACGGCCTCGCAGGCCTCGCCCGATGGCTCGGCATCCCCTGCGGCGAAGGCCTGCACCCGTTCGGCCACGTTGGAGGTGGCGGCAGCAGCATTCTGATGGCCCAGCAGGCGCAAGGCGCCGGCCACCTGGTGCAGCTGGCGGGCCGTCTGCGGCAGGTCAGCGCGTTGCGCCGGATCGCGAAAGAAGGAGTCGAGCGCCTGCTCGGCAGTGCGCAGGTTGCCCTGCGCTTCGCCGATGAAGCTGGTCATGGTCAGGCGTTCCTGCGCGGCATGACTGAGCACGCGCAGCCACTGCGGCATCTGCTCGTCCAGCGGCGCGCCGGCGGAAGCCTGGAGCAGGCGTGCAGCCATCTCGGCGGCACGCGCATCGATGTCGTCGCTGCCCTTGAGGCCGCGCTCGAAGATCTGCTCGGCGAACAGCAAGGCCGAAGCCGCCTCTAGTGCAAGCGCTTCCTCGGGCGCCGTCGAGCCGAGCGCGAGCACGCGCGCCGTCTCGGCAAACGCCTCGCCCAGCGAGCGCACGCCTTGCATCGGCAAGGCCGCAATCGCCGTGCGCAGGGCCGCCACCGCTTGCGCGAAGCCGGCCAGTTCGGCCGCGCTGCCGCGCACCAGCTTTTCCCACGCCAGCTTGGCGCGCGTGATCGCCTCGCGCGCGGCCGAGATCGCGCGCGCGTCGATGCGTCCGAAGCGCGCCAGTTCGAAGTCCTCGGGCACCGTGCCGGCGAGCCGGAAGGCGCGCCGCACCTCGCCCACCAGCGGTGCCGCGGCGGCCTCGGCCTCGCCGATGCGCGCCAGCGCGAACAAGGCGTCCTTCATCAGGCGCTCGGCCACCGGCGCTCCGTCGGCAATCGAGCGACGCAATTGCAGGTTCATGCGCGCCAGCAGGCGCTTGCCGTAGACATCGAGCGTCACGGCGCCCTCGCGCAGGGCCTCGAAGCAGGCCAGCGCCACCTTCCAGAAGGTCGGATGGCCGGCGCCGATCTGCGAGGCCGCGATGGCATCGATGGCCGCATGCAGCTGGGCGATGCCGGCCGCGTCGGCCGGATTGCGCAGCACCGTCAGCAGGCCGCGCTCGAACTGCGCGCGCAGGGCGGAAAGCGCCGCCGCGTCGAGCTCGCGCACCGTTGCATCGAGCGGCACCAGTTGTGCCGCTACCGGCGCCGCGAACAGGTCTGCCGGATGCACGCGATCGGCGCCGCGTGCTTCGAGCAGCTCGCGATAGTAGGGAAACAGGTGCAGCGGCTGGGCGGGTTCGCCCAGCAGCAGCGCATCGAGATACTCGGTCAGCGCAGCGAAGGCGCGCGCAATGCGATCGACCAGCGGCGCATCGAGCACCAGCTGCGAGCGTTCGACCAGGTCGATGAGCGACTCCGCCTCGGCGCTCAACAGCGAGACGCCCGCCACGTCGACCATGGTCAGCGCACCATGCGCCTGGTGCAGCGATGCGCGCGCCGCCATCAGCGCCGAACGCTCGCCCGGGTCGCTGCTCGCCAGCTGCTTGCGCAGCGCGGTCTCGCTGGCGGCAAGCGAATCGCGGATCTCGCCCATGCACCAGGAGAGCGTGGAGAGATCGCGATCGTCGTCCGACTGGTGCCGCCTGTTCTCGCTCATCGTCCGCAATTCCTTGCCGCTGTGCGGCGATGCTGCTCAGGCCACCTTGAACCGCGCCACCGAACCCTTGAGCTCGTGCGCCAGCTCCGACACCTGCCGGATCGAGCCGGCCGTTTGCAGCGTGCCTTCGCTGGCCTGTTCGGTGACCAGCAGGATGCGCTGGATCGACTGCGCCACCGTGCCGGCCGACGCCGCCTGGCGCGAGGTGGTGCTGGAGAAGTCCTCGATCAGTTCGGCCAGCGTCGTAGACACGCGACCGATCTCGCCCAGCGCGCGGCCGGCCTCGTCGGACAGTCGCGTGCCCTCGACCACGCCCTGCGTGCTGCGCTCCATGGCCGCCACCGCGTCCTGGGTATCGGTCTGGATGGCGCGAATCAGCGTCGAAATCTGCTTGGTCGCCTCGCCCGAGCGCTCGGCCAGTCGCTGCACCTCCTCGGCCACGATGGTGAAGCCGCGCCCGGCGTCACCCGCCGAGGCGGCCTGGATGGCCGCGTTCAGCGCCAGCACGTTGGTCTGTTCGGTAATGTCCGAGATCAGTTCGACGATCTCCCCGATCTCCTGCGAGGACTCGCCCAGGCGCTTGATCCGCTTGGCGGTCTCCTGGATCTGGTCGCGAATGCCGTTCATGCCGCTGATCGCGTTGTTCACCGCACGCGAACCCTCTTCGGAGGCGCCCAGCGACTGGCGTGCCACCTGCACGGATTGGGAAGCACGTGCCGACACGTCTTCGATCTGGGTCGCCATGCGCAGCACCGCCTCGCCGGTGTCGCGGATTTCGCGCGACTGCTGCTCGCTCGCCGCCTGCAGGCTGGAGGCCGTCATCTGCGCCTTGGACGATGCGTCGTTGACCAGCGCGGCGGTGGTGTTGATGCGCGCCACCAGGTTGCGCAGTTCCTCGACCGTGTAGTTCACCGAGTCGGCGATGGCGCCGGTGATGTCCTCCGAAACGGTGGCCTGGACCGTCAGGTCGCCATCGGCCACTTCCTGCAGTTCGTTCATCAGGCGCAGGATGGCCGCCTGGTTCTGGTCGTTGGTGCGCTTGGCGTCCTGCTCCTGGTCTTCGGCAACCGCCTTCTGGCGCACGGCATCGGCGGTGCGATGTTCGCTGTCGGACAGGAAGGCCCGGAACAAGCCGTACACCGCCAGCAATGCGATCACGCCGAACGTCGCAGCAATGCCCAGCACCCAGGCGAAGATGGCTTCGCCGCTGCGCAACTTGGTACGGATCGCCTCCAGCAGCGCACGCATCACTTCGCTGTCGCCGACGATGTGCTGCTCGGCGCGCCTGGCCTGCTGCAGCGCCGGCACGGCGGCCAGCATTTCGGCCAGCGACTGGCCGACCTCGGCCGTCATCTGCTTGAGCGCGGTGAGCGCGCGGCGCGCTTCCGGTTCACTGGTTGCCGACAGGCGCAGGCGATCGTTGCCGGTGAGCAGGTTGTCGGTGGACTCCTGCAATCCGGCCATGGACTGGCGCAGGCTCGCCTCGGCGGCCTTGCTGGACATCCCCGAAAGGATCAGTTCGTTGAGGTCCTTGGCGATGCGCTGGGTGAGCACGACCAGTTCGGCGGCCGCGGCAACCTCGCGCGGCGCTGCGCCGTCGCGCAGCTTGTTCGCCGCCACCGTTTGTGCGGCCTCCAGCATCTTCGGATTGGCCCGCATGACTTCGGCGCGCGTGCCGCCCAGCGACTGCAACAACACGCTCTGGTTGGCGATCGATTGCACCGCATCGCTGGATTGCGTCCAGATCAGCCGAAGCGTGCGCATGTCGGGTGCCAGGTCGGCCGGCACGGCGCGCGCCTCGACACTGCCATCGGCCAGTCGCGCCAGCGCGCGGTCCATCGTGTTGCGCGCATCGATCATGGGGTCGAACGCCGTGGGATCGCCCGCGATCGACTGCGAAGCGGCCTTGGCCACGCGCTGGGATTGGGTCAGCGCATCGCCGATCTGCTGGTACCAGAGCGAGGCGTCGTTGGTCTGGCGCGAGTCGAACCACAGCAGGGAGAAGGCGATCAGCAGCGAAACCAGCAAGGTCGGCAACCACACCTGCAGTTGCTTGTGAACGGGCATGGCGCCGATCACCGGCACCCGGAAGCGCTCGCGCGAGGTGGCGCCACGAATCATCGGGGAGGGACTGCTCGTCGCGCCTCCTGCAGGGCCCGCGGCCGCTGTCCGCCCGGCCGCATCGGGCCGCGCCGCGCTGCGGTGGGTCGGGCGCTCGCTGCGCACGCCCGGAGGGCTGACCGGCATCGGTGCCGCATCGGGCGTCTCGTCGGGCAACAGTTCATCGAGGATGGCCGTGTCGGGCGACAGGTCGTCGTACCGATTGGTGCGCGGCTGCAGGAAGGCGGGAAGCTTCATCGCCACTCTCATTGTCTCTTCTCCCAGGCGAGTCAACGACTCACGGTCAGGAATCGTTCATCGCCGGCCAGTGTCGCCAGGCTCAGCTCGGTCCAGCGTTTGCCTTCGTCATCGTCCCAACTGCGCCCCAGCCAGGGCGCGGACGACGCGTCGGATGCCTGCACTTCGGTCATCGCCGCAGGGTCTTGCAGGCCCAGCATGCGATCGACCAGGATCGCGCCGTTCAGCTTCAGGCGCGGCGAAAACGCGACCAGGCGCGTTTCGCGCGTGTCCGGTGTACGCGCTTCACCCTCGAAGCGCGCCAGGTCGGACACGCCATACAGCGAGCCGCGCAGGTTGAACAGGCCGCGAAACCAGTCGTGGGTCAGCGGCACCGGCGTGATCGCGCCGTCGGCGGCGACGATCTCGCCCGCCTCGGACAACTCGACCAGCAGGCGTCGCCGGCCGACCTGCACGCCCAGGCAGGCCGAGCGCGCCGGTGCCAATGCCGCCTGGCGCAGGCGCTCCGACAGGCGTGCCTGGAACTCGCGCAGATGCGTGCGATCGGCCATGGTCAGTGCGTCAGTTCGGCCACGCGCGCGAGCAACTCGTCGGGCTTGACCGGCTTGACCAGGTACTCGCGTGCGCCCTGGCGCAGGCCCCAGATGCGATCGGTCTCGTTGCCCTTGCTGGTGCAGATGATGATCGGGATGCCCTGCGTGTCGGGATCGCGCGACAGCGTGCGGGTGACCTGGAAGCCGTTCTGGCCCGGCATCACCACATCGAGCACCACCAGGCTCGGGCGCTCGGCTTTCACCTTGATCATCGCCTCCTGGCCGTTCTCGGCGGTGATGACGGTATAGCCCTTCTTCTTGAGCAGGTCGGCCAGAAAAAAACGTTCGGTCGGCGAATCGTCGACGACCAGGATCTTGTGAGCGGGCATGCCGGATTCCTCGATGGCGTGTGCGATGCGGCGCGCTCAGGCGCTCGCCGGTTCGGAGCAGACCGGCGCCGCGCCGCGGCGAGCGTACTCGACGACGGTTCGAATCAGGCTGTCCTTGGTAAAGGGTTTGGTCAGGTACTGCTCGCAGCCGACCATGCGTCCACGCGCACGATCGAACAGTCCATCCTTGCTCGACAGCATCACCACCGGGATGACGCTGAACTTCGGGCTCTTCTTGATCAGCGCACAGGTCTGGTAGCCGTCGAGCCGCGGCATCAGGATGTCGCAGAAGATCAGGTCG
>CAZXLV010000134.1:0-7503 GCA_964641405.1 uncultured Limnobacter sp.
CAGGTCGGCGTGCTCGCGCTTGACTTCGCCCAGGATGCGCACGCCCAGCCCGGGTCCCGGGAAGGGGTGCCGGTAGACCATGTCGTGCGGCAGGCCGAGCGCGACACCGAGTTCGCGCACCTCGTCCTTGAACAGGTCGCGCAGCGGTTCGAGCAACTTCAGGTGCAGGGTCTCGGGCAGGCCGCCGACGTTGTGGTGCGACTTGATCGTCTTCGCCTTGCCGGAACTGGCGCCCGCCGACTCGATCACATCCGGATAGATGGTGCCCTGGGCCAGCCAGCGCGCGTTGGGCAATCGGGCCGCCTGTTCCTGGAACACGTGCACGAATTCGCGTCCGATCACCTTGCGCTTGGCCTCCGGTTCGGACACCCCGGCCAGTGCGCTCATGAAGCGCTCGCCCGCATCGACGCGCACCAGTTTCATGCCCATGTGGTGCTGGAAGGTCTCGACCACCTGTGTGCCCTCGCCCAGACGCAACAGGCCGGTGTCGACGAACACGCAGCTGAGTTGTTCGCCGATGGCACGATGGATCAAGGCGGCAGCGACGCTCGAGTCGACGCCGCCCGACAGGCCCAGGATGACCTCCTCGGCGCCGACCCGGGCGCGGATGTCAGCCACGGCCTCGTCGATGTGATCGCGCATCACCCAGTCGGGGCGCGCGCCGCAGATGTCGAGCACGAAGCGCTCCAGCAGCCTGGCACCCTGCACGGTGTGCGTCACCTCGGGATGGAACTGCACGCCGTAGAAGCGACGCGTCTCGTCGGCCATGCCGGCGATCGGACACGAGTCGGTCGAAGCCATCAGCCGGAATCCCGGCGGCAACTCGACCACCTTGTCGCCATGGCTCATCCAGACCTGCAGCAGGCCGTGGCCGGCGGCGTTGCGCGCATCCTCGATGCCGTCGAGCAGCCGGGTGTGGCCGCGTGCCCGCACCTCGGCATGACCGAACTCGCGCTGCGCGCCGCTCTCGACCCGCCCGCCGAGTTGCTGTGCCATGGTCTGCATGCCGTAGCAGATGCCCAGCACCGGCACGCCGAGTTCGAACACGGCAGCGGGTGCGCGATCGGTCGATTCCTCCCAGGCCGACATCGGGCTGCCCGACAGGATCACGCCGCGCGCGGCGAATTCGCGCACGAAAGCGTCGCCGACATCGCAGGGATGGATCTCGCAATACACGTGCGCCTCGCGCACGCGCCGCGCGATCAGCTGCGTGACCTGCGAGCCGAAGTCGAGGATCAGGATCCGGTCATGAGTGCGCCCGGCCGCTGCGTCGGCGACCTGCGCGTTGGCGTTGCCGCTCATTCGGCCCGGTAGTTCGGAGCTTCCTTGACCATCTGCACGTCGTGCACGTGGGACTCGCGCATGCCGGCCACCGTGACTTCGACGAACTGCGGGCGGCTGCGCATGTCCTCGATGCTCGGGCAGCCGCAATAGCCCATGCTGGCGCGCAGGCCGCCGCACAACTGGTAGATGATCGCCACCACCGAACCCTTGTAGGCCACGCGGCCCTCGATACCCTCGGGCACCAGCTTGTCGATGTTGCCGGTGGGATCCTGGAAGTAGCGATCGGCCGCGCCCTGCTGCATGGCGCCCAGCGAGCCCATGCCGCGATAGGTCTTGTACGAGCGACCCTGGTACAGGATGACTTCACCCGGCGCCTCTTCGGTGCCGGCGAACATCGAGCCCAGCATCACCGCATCGGCGCCGGCGGCGATCGCCTTGGCAACGTCGCCCGAGTAGCGGATGCCGCCGTCGGCGATCATCGGCACGCCGCTGCCGGCCAGCGCCGCGGCCACGTCGCTGATGGCGGTGATCTGCGGCACGCCGACCCCGGCCACGATGCGCGTGGTGCAGATCGAGCCGGGCCCGATGCCGACCTTGACGGCGTCGGCACCCACCTCGACCAGCGCGCGCGCGGCCTCCGCCGTGGCGACGTTGCCGGCCACGATCTCCACCGCGGGGTATTGGCGCCGGATCTCGCGCACCCGCTCGATGACGCCCCTGCTGTGGCCATGCGCGGTATCGACCACCAGCACGTCGACGCCGGCGGCCACCAGCAATTCGGCGCGCTCCTCGGAGTCGTTGCCCACCCCGACCGCCGCTCCGACCCGCAGCTTGCCCTGGGCATCCTTGCAGGCGTCGGGGTGCGCGGTGGCCTTGAGGATGTCCTTGACGGTAATGAGGCCCTTCAGTTCGAACGCCTCGTTGACCACCAGCACGCGCTCCAGGCGGTGCAGGTGCATCAGCGCCTTGGCTTCTTCGAGCGAGGCGCCTTCGGCAACCGTGATCAGGCGATCACGACGGGTCATGATCTGGCTCACCGGCTCGTCGAGCCGCGTTTCGAAGCGCAAATCGCGGTTGGTGACGATGCCGACCACCTTGCCGCGCTCGACCACCGGCAGGCCCGAGATGTGGTGGCGCTGCGTGAGCTGGATCACGTCGAGCACCTTCATCTGCGGCTCGATGGTGATCGGATCGAGCACGATGCCGGCTTCGTGGCGCTTGACGCGCGCCACTTCGGCCGCCTGCCGGCGCGGATCGAGGTTCTTGTGGACGATCCCCAGGCCGCCTTCCTGCGCGATCGCGATCGCCAGGCGCGCTTCGGTGACCGTGTCCATCGCCGCCGACACGAGCGGGATGTTGAGCGCAATCCGCCGCGTGAGGCGGGTCTTCAGGGAGGCGTCGCGGGGGAGGATTTCGGAGAAGGCAGGAACCAGCAGGACGTCGTCGAACGTCAGCGCCTTTTTCGCCAGTCGCATGGGACCCTCGGGCACAAAAATCGATTATACAGGCTCGCTGCGCAGCGTCCCGCCGGGCCGGGCCGCCACGCCGTTCGTCGGAGACAGCCGGAACGCATGCCTGCGCGCACCCACAATCGGTGCATCACGACCTCCCACAGCGCCATGTCGAAGCTCCGCCCGCTCGCCCGCCTGAGCGCGTTCGCCGCCCTCGCCTTCACGACCTTCGCGCTGGCAGCGCCCTGGCAATGGCGCGATGCAGACGGGCGCATGGTCTATTCGGACCAGCCGCCGCCGCCGGACGTGCGTGCCTCGAGCATCGTGCACGCTCCGGTGCAACCCGCTCGTCCGGCGGTCGCGACAGCGCCGGAAGCACCCGCCGCGCAGCTGGCCGGCGCAGCGAATGCCGCGGCACCCGCGGCTACCGGGACCGGCGCTGCGGCGCCGCCCAGGGCGCCCCGCACCTGGGCCGAGAAGGACATGGCCTTTCGCCAACGCATGATCGAGCGCGACGAAGCTGCCAAGAAGGCCGACGAGGAGCAGTCGCTGGCCGCCCGCAAGGCGCGCGCCTGCGACGAGGCGCGCGCCAGCCTGCGCGCGCTCGACAGCGGCATGCGCCTGATGACGGTAAACCCGCGCGGCGAGCGCGAGCCCATCGACGACGCCGAGCACGCCCGGCGAACCAGCGCCGCAAAGCAGGACATCGCGCAGGCCTGCGGCGCCGGTTGATCGCGACATCGGGAGCGGTTCATCGCGAGCGCGCCAGGCGATCTCGCAGCGCCTGCGCACGGCGCATCTCGACGCGGCGCTGGCGCGCCAGTTTCGGATCGATCCTCAGCGCTGCCAGCAATTCGATGCGATCGCCCGGATGCAGGCGCGTCGCGGCGTTTCGCTGCATGCCGAAGATCGCTGCCTGCAGGCGGCCACTGGCCAGTTGCCCGGCGAGTGCCTGGCCGCCGCGCAAGGTTGGCAGCGCCGCCAGGGCATCGGCCAGGGTGGCGCCGGGCGGCAGCGCCAGCAGGCCTTGCTCGATCGTCTCGCCCTGCCCGACCCAGACCACCTCGATCCGCAGCTCGCCGCGCCCGGCGTCGTCGCCGCTCATGCCTCAGGCGCCGTACACCTGATCGGCGCGGCGCACGAAGGCGTCGATGAAGCTGTGGGCGATCTGGTCGAACACCGGCCCCAGCGCGCGCCCGAGCAGGCCGCGCACGAACGCGTACTGCAGCGAGAACTCGACCTTGCAGGCGTCCTGGCGCAGGGCGAGGAAATGCCATTCGCCATCGAGGCGCGAGAACGGCCCCTCGCGCAGGTGCATCGTGATCACCTCGGGCCGGTGCGCGGTGTTCAGGGTGGTGAAGCGCTGCCGGATGCCGCGGAAGTCGATCAGGATGGTGGCGGTCATGCTCGCCTCGCCGTCGCGGGCGACCTCGGTGCCGCCGCACCACGGCAGGAACTGCGGGTAGTCCTCGACGCGGTCGACGAGCACGAACATCTGTTCTGCGCTGTAAGGCAGCAACACGGACTTGCGAACGACGTGCACGATTGGATGGTGTTGCCGGAGCCCGGACCCGGGCGTGGGTCGGAATCGAAACGGAACGGCAGTGCTTCAGGGCACAATGGCGAGCTTGCCGTCAGCATTCTAGAGCAGGACCGGCCGCCGCTTCAGCCATGAGCATCGTAGAGAACAGGAAGGCCTTTCACGACTACTCCATCGAGGAGCGGCTGGAGGCCGGCATCGCCCTCGAAGGATGGGAAGTCAAGGCGATCCGCGCCGGGCGCGCCCAACTCAAGGAAGGCTACGTGGTGGTGCGCGACGCCGAACTGTTCCTGATCGGCGCGCACATCGCGCCGCTGCCCGAAGCCTCGACCCACATCAAGCCCGATCCGGTGCGCACGCGCAAGCTGCTGCTGCACGGAGCGGAGATCGCGCGGCTGATCGGCAAGGTGGAGCGCGCCGGCTATACCCTGGTGCCGCTCGATCTGCACTATACGCGCGGACGCGTCAAGCTGTCGCTCGGCCTGGCCAAGGGCAAGCGCCAGTTCGACAAGCGAGCGGCCGAGCGCGATCGCGAATGGGAGCGTGAGCGCCAGCGCCTGCTCAAGCAGGGCAACAAGCCCGGACAGGGGTGAACCAGGCCGGCGTGCCGCGCCGGCCAATCATTGCGCGGCGGCTGCTCCCGGCAACTCGACCCGGTTGCGCACCACGCTGGTTGCGGTGGCCACCAGCGTCGCGACGTCGGCCAGGTTGGCGGGAACGATCATGGTGTTGTTCTCTCTGGCCATCTTGCCCAGCGCATCGATGTATTTCTCGGCCACCTGGAGGTTGAGCGCCTCCATGCCACCGGGTTGGCGCAGCGCCGCGCCGATGCGCTCGATCGCCCGCGCGGTGGCATCGGCCACCGCCTGGATGGCCGCCGCCTCGCCCATGGCGCGATTGACCTCGGCCTGGCGCTCGCCTTCGGAGCGCTGGATCGAGGATTCGCGCTCGCCCGTGGCCAGGTTGATCTGCTCCTGCTTGCGTCCTTCCGACTCCGCGATGCGCGCGCGCTTCTCGCGCTCGGCGGTGATCTGTGCCTGCATCGAGCGCAGGATCTCGTTGGGCGGAGTGAGGTCCTTGATCTCGTAGCGCAGCACCTTCACGCCCCAGTTCAGGGCTGCTTCGTCCAGCGACGACACCACGCTGGAGTTGATGGCATCGCGTTCCTCGAAGGTCTTGTCGAGTTCGAGGCGCCCGATCACCGAGCGCAGCGTCGTTTGCGCGAGTTGCGTGATCGCCGCAATGTAGTTGCTCGCGCCGTACGAGGCGCGCATCGGATCGGTGACCTGGAAATAGAGCACCCCGTCGACCGTGAGCTGGGTGTTGTCGCGGGTGATGCACACCTGGCTGGGCACATCGAGCGGGATCTCCTTGAGCAGGTGCTTGTAGGCGACACGGTCGATGAACGGGATGATGAAGCTCAAGCCGGGCGGCAGCGTGCGGTCGTACTTGCCGAACCGCTCGACGACCCAGGCGTGCTGCTGCGGCACGATCCGGATCGCTCGCGTGACGAAGACGATCGCCAGTACCAGCACCACCACGGCAACGCCAAAGGCCTCTCCAGGCATGGATCTCTCCCCTCGATCAGTGAAATGCTGTGAATCAGTCGGCGCGGCGCACGATCAGGCGGCTGCCGATCACCGCGCCGATCACGAAAACCCCTGCCACCGCCGCCGTGGCCGGCTCGAGCGGGTCCAGTTCGACCGTCCAGGCCGCCCCTCGGTAGCGCACCTGGGCGCGACGGTCCGGCCCCCATTCCTCGACGCTGAGGCGCTCGCCGACATCGAGCAGCATGTTCGGATCCGAGGCCGGTGCGGGACCCGACTCGCGCCATGGACTGCGTCGGCGCAGCCACAGCCAGCCGGCCACCGTGACGGCGGCCACCACCAGCACCTGCGTCGTCAGGCCGGCACCGGCCCAGGCGGCCACGCCGCCGGCAGCGGCACCGACTGCGAACACGAGCAGGTAGAAGGTGCCGGTGACGACCTCCAGCACCCCCAGCAGCAGCGCGAGGATCCACCACCAGTATTGAAGTTGCATGTCGCCTCCGGGCCGCCTTCTAGCGATCCTGTGCCGCCGCCAGTTGCTGCCAGGTCGAGATCAGCGTGTCCGGATTGAGCGAGATCGAGCCGATGCCCAGTTGCATCAGCCATTGCGCCAGGTCCGGGTGATCGGAGGGCCCCTGTCCGCAGATGCCGACGTACTTGCCGGCCTTGCGGCAGGCGCTGATCGCGCGCTCGAGCAGGATGCGCACGGCGGGATCGCGTTCGTCGAAGCTCTCGGCCACCAGGCCCGAATCGCGATCGAGGCCGAGCGTGAGCTGGGTCAGGTCGTTCGATCCGATCGAGAAGCCGTCGAAATATTCGAGGAACTCCTCGGCCAGCAGCGCGTTGGAGGGCAACTCGCACATCATGATCAGGCGCAGGCCCGCCTCGCCGCGACGCAGGCCGTGGCTGGCCAGCAGGTCGACAACGGCCGCTGCCTCGCGGGTCGTGCGCACGAAGGGCACCATCACCTCGACGTTGCTCAGGCCCATCTGCTCGCGCACCTTGCGCAGCGCCAGGCACTCGAGTTCGAAGCAATCGCGAAAGCCCTCCGCGATATAGCGCGAGGCACCGCGAAAGCCGAGCATCGGGTTTTCTTCCTCGGGCTCGTAGCGCGAACCGCCGATCAACTTGCGGTATTCGTTGGACTTGAAGTCGGACAGGCGCACGATGACCGTGCGCGGCCAGAAGGCCGCGGCGATGGTCGCCACCCCTTCGGCGAGCCGCTCGACGTAGAAGGCACGCGGCGTGGCATGGCCGCGCGCCACGCTCTCGACCGCGGTCTTCAGCTCGCTGTCGACGTTCGGATAGTCGAGCACCGCCTTGGGGTGAATGCCGATATTGTTGTTGATGATGAACTCCAGGCGCGCGAGTCCGACGCCGGCGCCCGGCAGTTGTGCGAACTCGAAGGCCAGCTGCGGATTGCCGACGTTGACCATCAGCTTCACCGGCAGCACGGGCAAGGCACCGGTGTCGATCTCGGTGACTTCGGTTTCGAGCAGCCCGTCGTAGATGTAGCCGGTGTCTCCCTGGGCGCACGAGACGGTCACCAGCGACTCGTCCTTGAGGCGGCGCGTCGCGTCGCCGCAGCCCACCACCGCCGGGATGCCCAGTTCACGCGCGATGATGGCCGCGTGGCAGGTGCGCCCGCCGCGGTTGGTGACGATCGCCGAGGCGCGCTTCA
>CAZXLV010000135.1:0-7453 GCA_964641405.1 uncultured Limnobacter sp.
CAGGCACTCCTGCGTATTGGGCGCAGTGCATGCCGATTCGTCCATAGCCATTGAGGGGGATGCGCGGCTCACCCCGTGGAGTGTTACCCGGCGGAAAGGCTTCGCGCCGGCGACACCGGCGCGAAGCGATCAGGACGGAAAGAGGGTTCTACTGACCGAACTGGCGGGCACGCCGCGGACCGCCGCGGCCACCGCCGCCCTCGCGATCACTGCCGCCACCCCCGCCATAGCCGCCACCGCCACCGCCGCGGCCACCACCGTAGCCGCCGCCCCCTCCGGCACCACCGCCACCAGCGCCACCACCCCCGTAGCCGCCACCACCACGGCCACCACCGCCACCACCGCCGTAGCCGCCACCGCCGCGGCCACCGCCGCCGCCGTAGCCACCGCCGCCGCCCTGCTCGCGCGCTTCATTCACGACCAGGCTGCGGCCTTCCAGCGAGTGGCCGTTCAGTGCGCGAATGGCCGCCTGGGCGGCTTCGTCGTTGGCCATGGTGACGAATCCGAAGCCTCGTGAACGGCCGGTTTCGCGGTCGGTGACGATCTTGGCATCGGTGACTTCACCGTGACTGCCGAACAACTGCGACAACTGTGCATCTGTCGCGCGCCACGGCAGGTTGCCCACGTAGATCTTGGTTCCCATCGAAACTCATTCCTCGAACCGTTGGACCCATTGCATTTCGAGGAACACCCGAACCCGTAACCCGAGAAATGCAACTCCGCGAACCGGCTTGCCGATCCGTTTTTCGACTTTGCCACAAACGTTCGCAAATGCACAGCAGCGCGTGACAGGAAGCTTGCATGGAAACGCAATACTGTATAAAAATACACTCCTCGAATATTTCATGCGGAGCTCGCCCATGCGGGATCTCACCTTGCGCCAGCAGGAAATCCTGGCATTGATCAAGCAGCACATCGCCGACACCGGTTTTCCACCCACCCGGGCCGAAATCGCCGCGCAACTGGGCTTTCGCTCGCCCAACGCGGCCGAGGAGCACCTGAAGGCGCTGGCCCGCAAGGGCGTCATCGAACTCACCTCGGGAGCATCACGTGGCATCCGCCTGAAGTTGCTGCCCGACTCCCTGAACGACGGCCCGCGGGCGGTGCAGGTGGCGTTCAGCCTGCCGCTGATCGGGCGGGTCGCGGCCGGCAGCCCGATCCTGGCGCAGGAACACGTCGAGGCCAGCTACGCCATCGATCCCAACCTGTTCGACGACAAGCCCGATTACCTGCTGAAGGTGCGCGGCATGAGCATGCGTGACGCCGGCATCTTCGATGGTGACCTGCTCGCAGTCCGCCGCGCCCAGGAGGCCCGCAACGGCCAGGTCGTGGTCGCCCGGGTCGGCGACGATGTCACCGTCAAGCGCTGGCGCCGAAAGGGCTACACGGTCGAACTGCTGCCCGAGAATCCCGATTTCCAGCCGATCGTGATCGACACCCGCAGCGATCCGTTTGCGCTCGAAGGCATCGCGGTCGGCCTGCTGCGTGGTGGCAAGGCGCTCTGACGGCGCGCCGACCCAGCGCAAAAGAGTTCGTCATGTCGTCCGCACTGCCCGCCGCCGTCTGGCGCGCCAGCCAACTCGGCCACGCCACCGTCAGCGCCCTGTCCAGCGGATTTCCCGGCCTGGACATCGAACTGCCCGGTGCCGGCTGGCCGGCCGGGATGCTCACCGAACTGATCGGCCGCGAGCCAGGCATCGGTGAGTTGCGCCTGCTGGTGCCGCTGCTGCGTGCGCTCACGCGCGAGCGCCGCTTCGTCATCCTGCTGGCGCCGCCGCACCTGCCCTACGCTCCAGCCCTGAGCAGTCACGGCATCGATCTCGATTACCTGCTGATCGTGCAGGCGCCCAATGCTGCCGATCGCCTGTGGGCCGTCGAGCAAACCTTGAAGAGCGCCTCGTTCGGCGCCCTGCTCGCCTGGCTGCCACAGGAAAAGACCCGTCCCGAACACCTGCGCCGCATGCAGTTCGCAGCCCATTCGGCCGCTGGCCCGGTGTTCCTGTTCAGGCAGTTGGCGGCGCAGTTCGAGGCCTCGCCTGCCCCGCTGCGCCTGCTGCTGCTGCCGCGCCCCGAGCAACGCCTGTCGGTGCAGATCCTGAAGCGCCGCGGCCCGCTCATGGCCGATCCGATCCTCATCGACTTGCCGCAACCGGTCACGGCCATCCGCCTGCGCAGCAGCGCACCTGCAGTCCCGGGCGAGTGCCAGCCAATGCGCACGATCCACGCCCGAAACGACACACCGCACGCCGGCATGCTCAATTAGGGCGCGCCACGATCATTCCTGCGTGAATCCGGCATCGCATCGCCACAGTGCTTCACCGTCACCCGGCAGCATCCCCATGTGGTGGTTCGGCCTGTTTTTCGATCACCTGTCCCTGGACATCGCCCGGTACGGTGCACTCGCTCCCGGCGAAACCGCGCCGATGGCCATCTGTGACCGGCTACGCATCCTCGATGTCGACACCGGCGCCCGGGAACTGGGCATTGTCCCCGGCATGAAGCGGGCGGCCGCGCTGGCTCTGCTACCCACGCTGCTGCTGCGCGAACGCGATGCGGCGCGCGAACGGGCGGCGATCGCATGGCTGGCGAACTGGGCCCTGCAGTTCACCCCCTCGGTCAGCCTGCAATCCGACCTGCCTTTCGGCGAGCACGATGACACGCTCGCCCCCTGCGGCCTGCTGCTCGAAGTCAGCGCCAGCCTGCGCTATTTCGGCGGACCCGATGCGCTGCTTGCACGCCTGCGCGAGGGCCTGCCTGCGCTCGGCTTCACGGCGCGTATCGGCGCAGCCCCCACCGCCGCCGCCGCCTGGCTGTTCGCACGCCATCGCGATGGCATCAGCATCGAGGCCATGGGCCTGGAGGCCGCCCTGGAGGCCTTGCCGGCCCGCTTGCTTGCGCGCACCCGCACGCAACGCGAGACGCTCGATGCCATCGACGCACGTCGCGTGCGCGACCTGCTCATGCTGCCGCGTGCCGGCCTGGCGCGTCGCTGCGGTCGTGCGCTGCTCGACGAACTCGACCGCGCGTTCGGACGCCAACCCGAACCGCGCAACTGGTTCGAGGCGCCCACCCACTTCGATGTGCGCATCGAATTGCTGGCGCAGGTCGAGCGCGCCGACGCCTTGCTGTTCGCTGCCCGGCGCCTGCTCGGGCAGCTTGCCGGATGGCTGGCAGCGCGCCACGGCGCGGTGCGCGAATTCGCGCTGCACGCCATCCACGACCACCGCGATGCACGCGACGACACCGTACTGGCCATCCGGCTCGCCAACCCGTGCCGCGACTCCGAACGCCTGCTCAGCTTGCTGCGCGAGAAGCTTGCCGTCACCCGCCTGCCGGCTCCGGTGCACGCGCTGCGCCTGCACTGCGGGGAGGTGCTGGCCCTGCCCGGGCACAGCGCACAGTTGTTTCCGACCGCCGAAGCCGGGCACGAAAACCTGGCCCGATTGATCGAGCGACTGCAGACGCGGCTGGGAGCGCGCCGGATCCAGCGCCTGGCGCTCGTTGCCGATCACCGCCCCGAGGCTGCGTACCGCGTCGAAGCAGCCGATGCTGCGTCCGGCCTCGCGCCGGATGCGGCATCACGCGCCGCCCTGCGGCCTTCTGCCCGCCCGCGGACGGGCAGCGTGCAGGCGCCCGTCGCCAGCCTTCCCCGGCCGTTGTGGTTGCTGCGCGAGCCGATCCCGATCGGCGAGCGCAACAACCGGCCCTGGTGGCATTCGTCCCTCACGCTGCTGGCCGGCCCGGAACGCATAGAAGGCGGCTGGTGGGACGACACCCTGGTGCAGCGAGACTACTTCATCGCCGAGGACCAGGCCCACGCGCTGTACTGGATCTACCGCGAGCGGCACGCACCCGAGGACCGTCGCAGCGGATGGTTCGTCCAGGGGCGCTTCGGCTGAGCGGCGCCTGATCAGGCCTCGGGGTGTTGCGGATGCTCGCCGCGCTCGGCGCGCATCTGGCAATCGATGCAGCGCAGCGCCGACGGTGCTGCGCGCAGGCGGTCGAAGGGAATGTCGATGCCGCAATCGATGCACACCCCGAAGGTGCCCTCGTCGACGCGCCGCAGCGAGGCACGCAGCCTGCGCCATTCGTCGATGTCGCGCAGGGCCTCCGACATGTCGACCTCGCTTTCGTTCAGGATCGATGACAGGTCGCCCGTGTCTCCGATCCGGTCGAAGGTCGAGAATTCCTCCGAGGCCTCGCCGAGCTTGCGCGCGATTTCCTCTTCCAGCAACGCCAGGCGCTGGCGAATCTGGGCGAGCAGTTGATCGATCTGCGCTGGTGAGAGGGGCATTGAGGACTCCGACGACGATGCCGTGCATCGTACGGGCACCACCTCGTCCCACCTTGACCAACGTCAAGCCGTTCCTCGGCCAGCCGGGATTTCTCGGGGAAACCCCGCACTGACCTGCCCGCGCGAATCACACGCAAGCAGCATACGCTCACCGGGGCGAAATCAGGTCCACGGCGTCGGTGATCAGCAGATCGAGCCCCTGGGCAAGCAACTCCTCGACACGCGCAGGCTCATTGATCGTGTAGGCCATCACGCGCAGGCCGGCACGATGCGCAGCGTCGATCGATGCTTGCGACAGCACGCGGTGATCGACCGCCACGGCCACGCATTCGAGCGCCTGGCAACGTGTCAGCCAGTCATCCGGCAAGTCGTCGAACAGCAGCGCACGCGGCAACTCCGGCGCGCCCTCGCGCGCGGCCATCAGCGCCACGTCGGAAAAGGAGGACAGGATCGGCGGCACCTTGGCACCCTGCCACAATTGCCGTGCCTCGAGGGCCACCGCCGCGCCGGTCTCGGCCTGGCGCCCGGGGCAAGGCTTGATCTCGATGTTGGCCCGCAGGCCGTTGCGCCGCAGCCAGCGTGCAACGCGTGCCAGCGTCGGCACCGGCTCGCCGGCGAATCCGGCCGAGTGCCAGCCGCCGGCATCCAGCCGTGCCAGTTCGGCGAAACCCATGCCCGCGACGCGACCGCTGCCATCGGTGGTGCGTTCGAGGGTGGCGTCGTGCATCAGCACCAGCACGCCGTCGCCGCTGAGTTTCACGTCGAACTCGAACATGCTGAAACCGAAGGACGCGCCCAGGCGCATCGCTGCCAGCGTGTTCTCCGGCGCGAGCCTGCCGGCGCCGCGATGCGCAGCCATGGCCGGGTAGGGCCAGCGATCGAAGGACGCGCTCATTGGTCGAACTCCAGCCCGACAGCCTCCCGGGAGGCTGGCCACCCCGGAGCGGGTGGCGCGTGATTGCCTTGCGATGACTATTACAGAAGCCTGGAGCACCCGCAACGGGCCCGATTGCGGGTATAACCGCGTCGATGAACGATGCGCGCACCTTGCCACCCACCTCGATGGCGATCCAGTTGTTGCTGTGCCTGATCTGGGGCCTGGGCCAGGTGGCCACCAAAGTCGGCAACAGCGGCATTTCACCGATCTGGCAGGCGGCGCTGCGCTCGATCGGCGCCACCCTGCTGCTGTTGGGCTGGATGGCCTGGCGGCGCATCCCGCTCGGCACACGCAGCGAAACGCTGCTGCCCGGCCTGGTGGTGGGCGTGCTGTTCGCTCTCGAGTTCGTGCTGCTGTTCGTCGGACTCGTCTACACGACCGCGGTGCGCGCCGTGCTGCTGCTGTACTCCGCGCCGTTCTTCGTCGCACTGGGGGCGCACTTCTTCGTGCCGGGGGACACCTTCACGCGCAGCAAGTTGCTCGGCCTGAGCGCAGCATTCGCCGGCCTGCTGCTCGCATTTGCAGACCGCCTGACGCTGTCCGGCGGCCTGGCGCTCATCGGTGACCTGCTGTGCGTCGGCGCTGCCATCATGTGGGGCGCGACGACCATCGTGATCAAGACGACGGCGCTGCGCCGCGCCCCGGCCGAGACCACCCTGCTCTACCAGCTGGCGATCTCGGCGCTGCTGATGGTGGCGCTGTCATATGCATTCGACGAACCGGGCATTTTCGCCGCCACCCCGCTGGTGTGGGGCGCGCTCGTCTTCCAGACGGTGGTGGTTGCATGGGCAAGCTACCTGGCCTGGTTCTGGCTGGTATCGCGTTATCGGGCCACCACGCTGCACGCGTTCACCTTCCTCACGCCGCTGTTCGGTGTACTCGCCGGCGCCCTGCTGCTCGGTGAGCCCGTCAGCCCCACACTGATCGGCGCCCTCGCCCTGATCGCCACCGGCATCGTGCTCGTCAACCGCGCCTGAAGCCAGCGGGCAAGTGGTCGTATACTGTGTATTCATACAGTATACTCCGATGCTTCCCTCGTACGTCGAACTGCTCTGCACCAGCAACTTCACCTTCCTGCGCGGCGCCTCGCACCCGGAAGAACTGGTGGCGCGCGCCCACGCGCTCGGCTACGCCGGACTTGCCCTCACCGACGAGTGCTCGCTGGCCGGCGTGGTCCGTGCGCACCTGCGTGCGCGCGCCATCGGCCTGCCGCTGCTGATCGGGGCACAGTTCTGCCTGCGCCAGGCATTCGGTGACGACTCCCGGCTGGTGCTGATCGCCTGCACGCGCAACGGCTACGGCAATCTCTCGGAGCTGATCACGCGCGCGCGCATGCGCGCCGACAAGGGGCACTACCAGTTGCTGGTCGAAGACCTGGACCAGGGAATCGACGACTGCCTCGCCCTGCTGGTGCCCTCGCCCGCCGTGGCCGTCGATCCCGACGCCGATGCAGCAGCGCCGCCGTCCGGTTCGCCGTGCGCACGCCTGCTGCACCAGGCACGCTTCCTGCGCGAGCGCTTCGAGGCGCGTTGCTGGCTCGGCGTGCCGTTGCTGGTGCGCGGCCACGACGCGGCGCTGCTGGAGCGTTCGCGCCGCATCGCTGCCGCAGCCGGACTGCCGCGGGTGGCCGTTGGCGACGTGCTCTGTCACCTGCGCTCGCGCAAGACCTTGCAGGACACGCTGACCGCGATCCGCCTGCGCACGCCCTTGAGGGAACTGGGCTACGCGCTGGCGTCCAACGCCGAGCAGCACCTGCGCAGCCGCCTGCGCCTGGGCCGGCTGTATCCGCCGGCGCTGCTCACGGAAACGCTCGAGCTGGCCGCACGCTGTCGCTTCTCGCTCGACGAACTGCGCTACGAGTACCCGGAAGAGATCGTGCCGCCCGGTCACACCCCGACCAGCTGGCTGCGCAAGCTGGTCTTCGAGGGTGTGCCGGCGCGCTATCCTGGCGGCCTGCCGGCGGCGGTGGCCGCGCAACTCGAGCACGAACTGGCGCTGATCGCCGAACTGGGCTACGAACCGTATTTCCTCACCGTCGCCGACATCGTGCACTTCGCACGGGCGCGCGGCATCCTGTGCCAGGGCCGAGGTTCGGCAGCCAACTCGGCAGCGTGCTACTGCCTGGGCATCACCGAGGTCGATCCGGCGCGCGCCAGCCTGCTGTTCGAGCGCTTCATCAGCCGCGAGCGCAACGAGCCGCCCGACATCGACGTCGACTTCGA
>CAZXLV010000136.1:0-7406 GCA_964641405.1 uncultured Limnobacter sp.
ATGCAGCCGGGCGACGTCGAGCGCACCTTCTCGGACACGGCCAAGCTGGTCCGCCTGACCGACTACGTGCCGCGCATGCCGCTCGCGGACGGGCTGCGCGCCTTCGTGAAGTGGTTTTGCGACTATCACCACATCGATTAGCGCCGGTTCGCCCTACGATCGTCCCTGCGCGAAGCGGACCTGACACAGGATCTTTCCAACGATGCGACTTGCAGTTTTCGGAGCCGGCTATGTCGGGCTCGTCACCGCCGCCTGTTTTGCCGAAATGGGCAACCACGTCACCTGCGTCGACATCGACGAAGGCCGCGTCGCGCGCCTGAACCGCGGCGAGGTGCCGATCCACGAACCGGGACTGGCGCCGCTGCTCGAGCGCGGCCTGGCGCAAAAGCGGATTCGCTTCACCTGCGATGCGGTGCAGGCGATCGCCGATGCCGAGGTGATCTTCATCGCCGTGGGCACGCCGCCCAGCGAAGACGGCTCGGCCGACCTGTCGCACGTGCTGGCGGTGGCACGCACGATCGGCGCGCTGCTCGATCATCGCTGCGTCATCGTCGACAAGAGCACCGTGCCGGTGGGCACCGCCGACCAGGTGCGCGCCACGATCGCGCGCGAACTGGAGCGCCGTGGCGCCGAGGTCGAGTTCTCGGTGGTGTCGAACCCCGAGTTCCTCAAGGAGGGGGCGGCGATCGGCGACTTCATGCGTCCCGACCGCATCGTGATCGGCAGCCAGGACGCCTGGGCCACCGAAGTGATGCGCGCGCTCTATGCGCCGTTTTCGCGCAATCACGAAAAGCTGATCGTGATGAGCGTGCGCTCGGCCGAGTTGACCAAGTACGCCGCCAACACCATGCTGGCGGTGCGCATCTCGTTCATGAACGAGATGGCGGCGCTGGCCGAGCGGCTCGGCGCCGATGTCGAGGACGTGCGTCGCGGCATCGGCAGCGACCCGCGCATCGGCCCGAGCTTCCTGTATCCGGGCGCCGGCTTCGGCGGCTCGTGCTTCCCGAAAGACCTGCGTGCGCTGCTGCGCACCAGCCAGGAGCAGGCCTCGCCGCTGACCATCGTGCAGGCCGCCTTCGAGGCCAACGAGCGGCAAAAGCGGCTGCTGTTCGCCAAGGCCGCACAGGTCTTCGACGGCAGGTTCGCCGGCCTGCGCGCTGCCCTGTGGGGGCTGGCGTTCAAGCCCGACACCGATGACATCCGCGAAGCGCCCAGCCTGGTGCTGATCGACAGCCTGTTGAAGGCGGGCGCGAGTGCGGTCGTCGGCTACGACCCCGAGGCGGCGGCCAATGTGCGCACCGCGTTCGACGGGCAGGGCGGCTTTCGCACCGCCGATGATCCCTACGAGGCGGCCAGCGGCGCCGACGTGTTGTTCATCGTCACCGAGTGGCGCGAGTTTCGCAGCCCCGACTTCGAGCGGCTGCGCGCCTCGATGCGCCAGCCGGTGATCATCGACGGACGCAACCTCTACGAGGCGCAGTGGGTGCGCGCGGCCGGTTTCAGGTACGAGTCGATCGGGCGGACCTGATCGACGCTACGACGATGGAGCGAGGCATGACGACGGAAGCGATCAGGGCCGAACAGACGGTGCAGGAATGGGGTAACAGCCTTGCCGTGCGGCTCACCGCGGGCGTCGCGCGCGCTGCGCATCTGGCACGTGGCACGACCGTCATGGTGGAGGTGGTCGACGAAGGCGTGTTGCTGCGCGTCACCGGCAGGCCGGTGCTGACGCTGGCACAAAAGCTCGAGGCCTTCGATCCAGCCAAGCATGGTGGAGAAGCCATGGGATCGGGTCGGGCAGGTGCCGAGGCTTCCCGGTGGCTGCAACCGCGCCGTCGGTGCCAGATTGCCTCCTAGCCGCAACGCACCGCGCGCGTCACGCGATCCGACAGGCGCACCGCCGTCAGTTCGCGCCCCCACACGCAGCCGGTGTCGATCGAGAGCAGGTCGGGGCGGTCCATGAAGCCGAGCGCCGCCCAGTGGCCGAACACGATCGGTGTACCGGCGCTGGCGCGACCCGGCACTTCGAACCAGGGCAGGAAGCCGGTGGGTGCCTGATCCACGCCCTCCTTGGCGGCGAACTCCATGCGGCCGGCGGGCGTGCAAAAGCGGATGCGGGTGAGGGCATTGACCACCACACGCAGTCGGTCGTGTCCGCGCAGCGAGTCGGACCACGCGGCCGGTTCGTTGCCGTACATCTCGTGCACGAAATCGAGCCAGCGCGGGCCGGCCAGCGCGCGGTGCACCTCTTCGGCCAGGTCGAGCGTGCGCTCGGCCGACCACTGCGGCAACACGCCCGCGTGCACCATCAGCCAGCCGTGCTCGAAGTGCGCCAGCGGGCGCGTGCGCACCCAGTCGATCAGCGCATCGCGATCGGGCGCAGCCAGGATGTCGTCGAGCGTGTCGCTGCGGTGGGCGCGGCGAACGCCGGCAGCCACCGCGAGCAGGTGCAGGTCGTGGTTGCCGAGCACGGTGACCAACCGGTCGCCCTGCGCGATCGCCCAGCGCAGGCTGTCGAGCGAGCGTGGGCCGCGGTTGACCAGGTCACCGGGCATCCACAGGCGCGCGTCGTTGGGCAGTCGCGGCAGCAGCGCGAGCAGGCAATCGAGGCAGCCCTGCAGGTCGCCGATGGCCCAGGTTTCGCCATTCATGCGGACAGGGCCGCGCAGAGCGGGCGCGGAGAGTGGATGTTGATGCCGCTGTCGCGGCTACCCACATTGACAGGAGTTCGCATCTGGCAAGTATGGCGGTTTTACTGGAAAGCCGTCATGCGGTTTGACGGTGGAAAGGAATTTCCTTACCGTCGTCCACGCAAGGCTCGGGGAGGATGCATTGATCACCAGCAAGATCACCAGCAAGGCGCAGACGACGATTCCGCAACCGGTGCGGGCTGCGCTGCGCCTCGAGGAAGGCGACGAACTGCTCTACGAAATCGTGGATCAGCGGGTCATCGTGACCAAGGTGCAGCGAGAACCGAAGATCGATGATCCGTTCGGTGCGTTTCACGAGTGGCATTCGGATGCGGACACGAAGGCCTATGGCCACCTTTGAGCAGGGCGACGTTGTGAAGGTGCCGTTTCCATACGCCGATTGCCACGATCGAGGCGTCGGATGCCACGCGACTGGGGCGCATCCCGGCCTCGTTGCGCGCGCGCGTGCTCGAGCTGACTGCCGGTGTCCCCGGCACAGTGTGACATTGCCGATGTTTGGGTGCGCCCGCGCACCGTAGAATCCGCGGGATGAAAAAGACCCTCTACCTGGTGGCCGGCGCGCGTCCGAACTTCATGAAGATTGCGCCGATCGTGCGCGCACTCGAGGCGCGCCGGGACGCTTTCGACTACCGGATCGTGCACACCGGCCAGCACTACGATCGCGAAATGAGCGACGTGTTCTTCGAGGAACTCGGCATCCCCAAACCCGACTTCCACCTCGAGGCCGGCGGCGGCAGCCATGCCACCCAGACCGCCAGGATCATGGTGGCCTTCGAGCAGATCTGCGAGCGCGAGCGCCCGGATTGCGTGCTGGTGGTGGGTGACGTGAACTCCACGCTGGCGTGCTCGATCGTCGCGAAGAAGCTGCACATCCCGGTGGCGCATGTGGAGGCGGGGCTGCGCAGCGGCGACCTGCGCATGCCCGAGGAGATCAATCGCCTGGTCACCGACTCGATCAGCGACTGGTTCTTCGTGACGGAGCCGGCGGGTCGCGCCAACCTGTTGCGTGAAGGCAAGCGCGAAGACCAGGTGTTCTTCGTCGGCCACGTGATGGTCGACAACCTCTTCTACCAACGCGACCGGTTGGTGGCGAGCGACCCGGGCGGCTTCGAGAGCACGGCGCTGAAGCAGCGGTTCGGCCGCTACGGGGTGGTCACCCTGCACCGGCCTTCCAATGTCGACGATGCGACCACGCTGTCGGGCATCGTCGGGGCGCTGCGCGAGATCTCGGTGAAGCTGCCGCTGGTGTTCCCGGTACACCCGCGCACGCGCGGCAACCTCGAGAAGTTCGGCCTCGATCCCGGCCCGCGCGTGGTGCTGACCAAACCGCTCTCCTACATGGACTTCCTCAACCTGTGGAAGGACGCCAGCCTGATCCTCACCGACAGCGGCGGCCTGCAGGAGGAGACCACCGCCCTGGGCATCGCCTGCGTGACGCTGCGCGAGAACACCGAGCGCCCGGTCACCGTCGACGAGGGCACCAACACCATCGTGGGCGTCGATCCGGTGAAGATCGTGGCAGCGGCCGATGCGGTGCTGGCCGGGCACGGCAAGACCGGACGGCGGCCGCAGTTCTGGGATGGACGGGCGGCCGAGCGCATCGTGGCGGTGCTGGCGGATCAATTGCGCTGAGGCTCGGCGGCCGAGTTGGATGACTGACGTCCTTCGTGCTTCGATCTGGTAGTTTGACGGGATGGTCCTGACCGATTGGATGACGTGGTGAAACGGATTGCGATCGTCGAAATGAAGGGGCATCTCTCGGCCCTGCTGGCCTAGGTCGAGCGAGGCGAGGAGTTCGTCATCACGCGACACGGGCGCGTGATCGCCCGTCTGGTCCCCGACGTCCCACGCGTGGCAGCCGACGCTTTCCGCCCTCTCTGGGCAGAGTCGGGTATCGATCTCGAGGCGCCACCGAACCAACCAGCGGAACCGGCGCGTGCCCCACCCAATTCCGGGTGCTTGCGAATACGCATCGATACGTGACTACGCGGTGATCGTGTACACTTGACTAGTGTGCACATCTGTGGGGCCGCCATGAAAAACATCACCTTGAGCGCCGATGAACAGTTGATCGAGGCCGCCCGCGAGCGCGCCCGGGCCGAGCACACCACGCTGAATGAGCAGTTTCGACACTGGCTGGCAGAGTACGCGCAGGCCCATGCGCGCATGCAACGCTACGACGAGGTCATGGCACAGGTGCGCGGCAAGTTGAAGGTGGGACACAAGCTCACGAGAGACGAGATGAATGAGCGCTAAGGCCTTCATCGATACCAACGTCTTCATCTATCACCTCGATGCGAGCGATGCGCGCAAGCATGCGATCGCCGATGCCGTCATTCGCGAGGCACTTGTCGGGGGCGAGGCGTGCATCAGCTTCCAGGTAGTCCAGGAATGCCTGAACACGGCATTGCGCAAGGCGCAGGTGCGCCTCGCTGCCATTGAAATGCGCGCCTACCTGGACGCCGTATTGGTTCCGTTGATGCAGGTGTCGGCCAGCGCCAGCCTCTATCACCGAGCCCTCGACGCGCAGGCCCGTTGGCGCTTCGGTTTCTACGATTCCCTGATCGTCGCCGCCGCGCTGGTCGCCGGTTGCACGCGTCTGTATAGCGAAGATCTGCAGCATGGCCAGCGCATCGATGCGCTCACCATTCACGATCCCTTCCGCGCCTCGAGCCAGTGAACGCTGAACAGCCGTTCCGGATCGACCCACACCGGTCCCGGCGTGAAGCCCGATAGCGCCGCCAGGCTGCGGAATCCGTCGATCGTGTACTTGCAGGAGTTCTCGGTGTGCAGCGTGTCGCCGGCTTCGAACAGGAAGCGCGTCCGGCAGAGCGTCACGCGCTGGCGACGCAGGCTCACCAGGTGCATCTCGATGCGTTGCTGCACCGGGTCGTAGAACGCATAGTGGGCAAACTGCTCCGGGTCGAAGTCGGCCCCGAGCTCGCGGTTGGCGCGCACCAGCAGGTTGCGGTTGAAGGCTGCCGTGACACCCTGCGCATCGTTGTAGGCCGCGTGCAGCACGGCGGGATCCTTGACCAGGTCGATGCCCACCAGCAGGCCGCCGCCGCCCAGCAGGCGTGACGCCCGACGCAGGAAGCGCTGCGCCTGCACCGGGGTGAAGTTGCCGATCGAGGAACCGGGAAAGAAGCCGATGCGGCGCGTGCGCGCCCGGCCATTGGCGGCCGGCGTTGGCGGGAGTTCGAAGGGCTGCGTGAAATCGGTCACCAGCGGCTGCACCGCCAGCCCCGGATAGTCGGTGCGCAGTCGGCGTGCGGCGGCGTGCAGATGCTCGCCCGAAATGTCGATCGGCACGAAGCGGTGCGGCTGCTCGAGCGCATCGAGCAGCAGGCGGACCTTGCGGCTCGAGCCGGCGCCGAACTCGATGAGGTCGGCCGCGGGGCCGATGCATTGCGCCATTTCGGCGCCGTGCGTGGCCAGCAGCGCCAGTTCGGTGCGCGTCGGGTAGTACTCGGGCAATTCACAGATGCGATCGAAGAGCGCCGAGCCGGCGGCGTCGTAGAAGAACTTGGGCGGCACGCTGCGCGGGCGCTGCGCGAGGCCGGCCAGCATCGCCTCGGCGAAGGTACGGCGCTCCACGGCGAATCCGCTGTGCTCGCCAGGTCGTTCGGTGCTGATGTTGGGACTGCCACGGACAACGCTGACGCGCGCCGTGCCGAGATTCGCTTCCACGCCGTTATCCCCCGAATTGCATTCAGGGCGTCGGACCGCCTCGCGCGTCGCGCACGCTGACGGTGGCGTCCAGGATCGGCCCAGCGTAGCACAGGGGGGTCGAACGGACGCGCATATCCGCCAGGCGCGAATTGTAGTAACATATCTACGTTTGCGGAAGGGGAGTGCTCATGACGATCACCACGCTCTCGAGCCGGGAATTCAATCAGAACACGAGCGGCGCCAAGAACGCAGCCCGCAAGGGGCCGGTGTTCATCACCGACCGCGGCAAACCGGCACACGTACTGTTGACGATCGAGGACTACCGGCGAATGGCTGGCAGACAGGCTAACGTCGTCGAGATGTTGGCCATGCCCGGTTCGGAAGAGTGCGAGTTCGAGCCGCCGCGCCTGAAGGGCCCTGCTCACCAACCGGCAGACCTGTCCTGATGTACCTGCTCGACACCAACGTGGTGTCCGAGCTGCGCAAGGCGAGATCGGGCAAGGCCGACCCGAATGTGGTCTTATGGGCTACCGGGGTGTCGTCGGCGAGCCTGTTCATTTCGGTCATCACGGTTCTCGAACTGGAAACCGGGGTGCTTCTGGTCGAGCGGCGCGACCCACATCAGAGTGCGCTGCTGCGGGCCTGGATGGATGGACAGGTCCTGCCAGCCTTCGCGGATCGCATCCTGGCCATTGACGTGACGATTGCGCAGCACTGCGCGAAACTCCAGGCACCGGATCCCCGATCCGACCGGGATGCCTTGATCGCTGCCACCGCGCTTGCGCACGGCATGATCGTCGTGACCCGCAACGTGATGGACTTCGAGCCGACCGGCGTACGGGTGCTGAACCCCTGGCGTCGATAGGCGGGCCGGTGCTTACGCGTCGTTTGCCAGGCGCAAGCCCGAGAACTGCCAGCGCGCCGCCGGCGGAAAGAAGTTGCGGTAACTGGCTCGGAGGTGTTCGGGGGGCGTGGCGCAACTGCCGCCGCGCAGCACCACCTGGCCGACCATGAACTTGCCGT
>CAZXLV010000137.1:0-7217 GCA_964641405.1 uncultured Limnobacter sp.
GTCGCCGCGGGCATGAACCCGATGGACCTCAAGCGCGGCATCGACAAGGCCGTGGTCGCGCTCACCGAGGAACTGAAGAAGATCAGCAAGCCCTGCACCAGCAGCAAGGAAATCGCGCAGGTCGGCTCGATCTCGGCCAACGCCGACGAGGAAATCGGTCGCATCATTTCCGAGTCGATGGAAAAAGTCGGCAAGGAAGGCGTGATCACCGTCGAGGACGGCAAGTCGCTCGAGAACGAACTCGACATCGTCGAGGGCATGCAGTTCGACCGCGGCTACCTGTCGCCGTACTTCATCAACAACCCCGACAAGCAAGTCGCGGTGCTGGAAGATCCGTTCGTGCTCCTGCACGACAAGAAGGTGAGCAACATCCGCGAACTGCTGCCCCTGCTCGAGCAGGTCGCCAAGGCCGGCAAGCCGCTGCTCATCATCGCCGAGGAAGTCGAAGGCGAAGCGCTGGCCACGCTGGTGGTCAACAACATCCGCGGCATCCTGAAGACCGTCGCGGTCAAGGCGCCCGGCTTCGGTGATCGTCGCAAGGCGATGCTGGAAGACATGGCCATCCTCACCGGCGGCACGGTGATCTCGGAAGAAACCGGCATGACGCTCGAGAAGGCCACGCTGGCCGAGCTCGGCCGCGCCAAGCGCATCGAAGTGGGCAAGGAGAACACCACGCTCATCGATGGCGCCGGCGATACCAAGATCATCGAAGCCCGCGTCAAGGCCATCCGTGCCCAGATCGAGGAAGCCACCAGCGACTACGATCGCGAGAAACTGCAGGAGCGCGTCGCCAAGCTGGCCGGAGGCGTGGCCGTCATCCGTGTCGGCGCCGCAACCGAGGTCGAGATGAAGGAGAAGAAGGCACGCGTCGAGGATGCCCTGCATGCCACGCGCGCTGCGGTCGAGGAAGGCATCGTGGCCGGCGGCGGCGTGGCATTCCTGCGCGCACGCAACCAGATCAAGGTCAAGGGCGACAACCCCGACCAGGAAGCCGGCATCAAGATCGTGATGCGCGCCGTCGAAGAGCCGCTGCGCCAGATCGTGGCCAACGCCGGCGACGAGCCGAGCGTAGTGGTGGCCAAGGTGCTCGAAGGCAAGGGCAGCTTCGGCTACAACGCGGCCAACGGCAGCTACGGCGACCTGGTCGAAATGGGCGTGGTCGACCCGACCAAGGTGGCGCGCACGGCGCTGCAGAATGCAGCCTCGATCGCCGGCCTGATGCTCACCACCGAGGCCATGGTTGCCGAGGCGCCGGAAGACAAGCCGGCCGGCGGCGGCATGCCCCCGGGGATGGGCGGCATGGGCGGCATGGGCGGCATGGACATGTAAGTCCACCCGCGCGGGCCCGCAAGGGTCCGCGCGGCCATCAGGTGAAGAGGAAAAGGCCCGCCTTGTGCGGGCCTTTTTTCAACCCTGCGCGCTCTGGGCCACGAAGATCTCGACGCGCCGGTTCATCGCCCGCCCCGCAGCGGTGCTGTTGTCGGCGATCGGATTGCTCGCGCCGTGCCCGTCGATCGAAATGCGCGAGGCCGCCACGCCGCGCGACACCAGGTACTGGCGCACACTGGCGGCCCGGTTCACCGAAAGCGGCTGGTTCACGGCATCGCTGCCGGTGCTGTCGGTATAGCCGACGATCTGCACCGTGGTGCCGGGGTTTGCGTTCAGCGTCTGCGCAAAATGATCGAGCACCGGCGCCAGGTTCGGCTTGATGTCGGCGCGCCCGGTGTCGAAGGACACATCGCTGGGTACGTTCAGCTTGAGCCGGTTGTCGGGAGTCTGCGTGACGGCGACCCCGGTGCCCGCCGTGGCCTGCTCCATGGAGCGCTTCTGCTCCTCCATCCGGTTCGACCAGATGTAGGTGCCGATGCCACCGGCCGCCGCACCGAGCACCGCACCGGTGCGCGTCGCCCCGCCGCTGCCGCCCAGCACACTGCCCAGCGCCGCACCCGCTACCGCGCCGACGCCGGTACCGATCGCCGTGCGCTTGGTGGTGTCGTTCATCTCCGCGCAACCGGCCACCGCCAGCGACACGATTGCACAGGCCAAGAGAGTGGTCTTTCTGGTAGTCATGTTTCACCTCCGGTTCGCTCGAGTGGGAATCGCCACACGCAGGCGCCAGGCGCGCCGCCCGCGCCCGATCGATCCTATCGTAACGGACGAAGCCGCCAGTGCGCTGACCGGATCGCCCGCAATCGCGCCCGGCATGCTCCGCGGAGGGGCTCCATGCGACGTTACAATGCCGCCACGGAGGTTTCCCGATGCCCGTTCTTCATTTGCCAGGACTGCCCGCCGCACCGAGCGCAACGGCCGATCTCGACATTTACCTTGCCAGCACCGACTTCCTCGACTATCACGACCCGCGCGTTCAGCGGTTCGTGCGCGAAGCAATCGGCGATGAACAGGATACGCGCCAGCAAGCGGTCCGCCTGTTCTACGCGGTGCGCGATCGCATCCGCTACGACCCCTACCGCATCAGCTACGAACCGGCGGCGTATCGCGCCAGCCGCATCGTCGAAGACGGTTTCGGATGGTGCGTGTCCAAGGCCGGATTGCTTGCCGCCTGCGCCCGCTCGCTGGGCATTCCGGCGGCGCTGGGCCTGGCTGACGTCGTCAATCACCTGAACACCGAGAAGTTGCGCGCGCGCATGGGCGGCGTGGACATCTTCTACGATCACGGCTACGCCGCCCTTTACCTCGACGGGCAATGGGTGAAGGCGGTACCGGCCTTCAACATCGAGCTGTGCCAGCGCTTCGGCGTGTGCCCCACCGATTTCGACGGGCGCCACGATGCGCTCTACCAGCAGTACGACACCAGCGGCCGGCGCCACATGGAGTACCTGGCCGACCACGGCACCTGGTCGGACCTGCCGCTGCAGCAGGTGCGCGATGACTTCACGCGACACTATCCGGGAAGCGAATTCGCAGCCGGCGCCGCGACCGCGCCGGAGCAGCGCTTCGAAGACGAGACGCCGCTCGGCACCTGATGACAAGGTGGATCGGTGAGCTTCGTATTGTCCTTGCAGGCAGCCTGGCTGCACGCCGACTCGATGCTGTGCGTCGGCCTCGACCCTGATCCGGCGCGCTTGCCCCGGCACCTGGCACATCGCGCCGATGCGATTCTCGAATTCTGCCGGGGGATCGTCGACGCAAGCGCACCGTATGCCTGCGCCTTCAAGCCGCAGATCGCCTACTTCGCGGCGGCACGCGCCGAGGAACAACTGGAAGCGCTGATCGCCCACGTGCACGCCGCGCATCCCGGCAAGCCGGTGATCCTCGATGCCAAGCGTGGCGACATCGGCGCAACGGCCGAGCAATACGCGCGCGAAGCCTTCGAGCGTTACCAGGCCGATGCCGTCACGGTCAACCCGTACCTGGGGTTCGATTCCCTCGAACCCTGGCTGGCCTGGCGCGAGCGTGGCGTGTTCCTGCTGTGCCGCACCTCCAACCCCGGCGGCAGCGACCTGCAGGCGCTCGACGTCGGCGGTGAACGCCTGTTCGAGCGCGTGGCCCGGCTTGCCGCCGGTCCATGGAATACCAGCGGCCAACTCGGACTGGTGGTGGGCGCAACCTTCCCGGCCGAACTTGCCCGCGTGCGCACACTGGTCGGCGACATGCCGCTGCTGGTGCCGGGCATCGGCGCCCAGGGCGGCGATATCGAGGCCAGCGTGCGCGCCGGTGGCAGGCGAATGATGGTGAATTCGTCTCGCGCGATCCTCTACGCCAGCCAGGACGAGGACTACGCGCAGGCTGCCGCCAGCGTGGCGCGCGCCACCCGTGACGCCCTGTGGGCGGCGACGGCGCAGCTTTGACAGGGTGCATCCCGATTCGTAGAATTGCGGGTTCGCTGGCGCATTAGCTCAGTTGGTTAGAGCGACGGAATCATAATCCGCAGGTCCGGGGTTCGAGTCCCTGATGCGCCACCATTTTTTTCGGCCGGCCGGTCCAGGAGGCTGCCCTTGTCACCGAACCGTCCAAGCCATCGTTTGTCCCGGCGCGCCTTGCTGGCTATCGCGCTGGCGGCGGCGGGCGCCTGGGCCGGTGCGCTGCCGGCGCAGGTCATGCGCAACCTGCCTCCGGACGCCAGGCCCGGTCGCTTCGAGATGCGCGTGTTCCCGGAGGCCAGCCTGGACGGGCAAGCGGTGCGCCTCGGCGCCGGCGCGCGCATCTATGACCAGCGCAACATGATCGTGATGCCGGCCAGCCTGTCGGGGACCTTCGACGCCCTGGTCGAACGCGACCCCGGCGGCCAGGTCGGTCGCGTCTGGCTGCTCACTCCGGCCGAACTCGAAGCGGCCCAGGCGCGCGAGCGCGAACGCTCCAGCGCCACCCCGGGCAAGTAGCCCGAGCGGAGCGGCCGTGACCCGCAAGCTGTTCATCCGCACCTTCGGTTGCCAGATGAACGAGTACGACTCGGACCGCATGGCCGACGTGCTCGCGCAGTCCGAGGGCGCCCAGGCCACCGACCGGATCGAAGATGCGGACATCATTCTCTTCAATACCTGCTCGGTGCGCGAGAAGGCGCAGGAAAAGGTGTTCTCCGATCTCGGCCGCGTGCGCGCACTCAAGCAGCTGCGCCCCGGACTGATCGTCGGGGTGGGCGGCTGCGTCGCCAGCCAGGAAGGCGCGGCGATCATTTCGCGTGCGCCATACGTCGACCTGGTGTTTGGTCCCCAGACCCTGCACCGACTTCCCGAGTTGATCGCGCGCCGCCGCGACACCGGTGAACCGCAGGTCGACATCAGCTTCCCCGAAATCGAGAAGTTCGATCGCTTGCCGCCCGCGCGCACCGAGGGGGCGAGCGCATTCGTGTCGATCATGGAGGGCTGCAGCAAGTACTGCAGTTTTTGCGTCGTGCCCTATACGCGCGGCGATGAAGTATCGCGACCGCTGGACGACGTGCTGGTCGAGATCGCCGGCCTGGCAGGCCAGGGAGTGCGCGAAGTCACCCTGCTCGGGCAAAACGTCAATGCCTACCGCGGTGCAATGGGCGGCGCCGAAGTGGCCGATCTCGCCCTGTTGATCGAGTATGCCTGCGAGATTCCCGGCATCGGGCGCGTGCGCTACACGACTTCGCACCCGAAGGAATTCACCCGGCGACTGATCGACGCATACGCGCGGCTGCCGAAGCTGGTCGACCACGTACACCTGCCGGTTCAATCCGGTTCCGATCGCGTGCTTGCCGCCATGAAGCGCGCTTATACGGTGCTCGAATACAAGTCGATCGTGCGCCGCCTGCGCTCGGTGCGCCCGGGCATCTGCCTGTCGTCGGATTTCATCGTCGGCTTTCCCGGGGAAACCGAGGCCGATTTCGAGCGCACGCTGCGCCTGGTCGAGGAGATCGGCTTCGACCAGTCCTTCTCCTTCATCTACAGCCCGCGTCCGGGTACGCCGGCAGCCGACCTGCCCGACGACACGCCGCAGTCGATCAAGCTCGAGCGCTTGCAGCGCTTGCAACAGATGATCGATGCCAATGCGCGCGTGATCAGCGAAGCGATGGTCGGCAGCGTGCAGTCGGTGCTGGTCGAGCGTCGCGCGCGCAACGACATGCACGAACTCGCCGGGCGCACCAGCAACAACCGGGTGGTGAACTTTGCCGCCGACGAGTGCCTGATCGGGCGATTCGCGGATGTCCGGATCACGTCGGCGCTGCCGCATTCGCTGCGCGGCGAGGCGCTCCCGGTCCGGGCATGAGGCACGCGCAAGCGATCCGGAACGTGCAGGCCGGCGCCCCGAGGTGGGCTTTCCGGCGCCGAATCGCCCCTGGCGCCTGCCTGTTGGCACTGGCCTTGTCCGGGCTGCCTGCGGCGCATGGACAGACGCCCGGGCACGACACGCCGGTCGCGCCATCGCGTGTCGACACGGGCCGCCATCTCGACAACGGCGCTGCCATCGCCTCCAGCAGCGCACCGCTCACGCCGCTCGCGCTCCTGCTCGCAAAGGCTCGTCGCCTGCTCGAAGCCGGCCAGGCCGACACAGCCTGGCGTGCGCTGGAAGCGCACCTCGACGAGTACGCCGGCGATGCCGAGTTCGACTACCTGCTCGGCCTGGCGGCGATCGATTCCGGCCACCCGGGTCATGCCATCCTCGCGCTCGAGCGCGCCTTGATCAATCGCCCCGATTTCCTGCAGGCGCGCGCCGAAATCGCACGCGCCTATTTCGTTGCCCACGAGCGCGAGAACGCCCGCCGCGAGTTCGAGACTGTCGCCGCACAGGGCATCCCCGAACAGGTCCGCAAGGTCATCGGCCGCTATCTCGATGCGATCCAGCGCATCGACGAGGCCGGCCGCAGCAAGCTGAGCGGTGCGCTCGAACTCGAGGCCGGCTACGACTCGAATGTCAATTTCGGCAGTACCAGCAGTCAGTGGGTGCTTGCAGACGGCACTGCCGTAGTCCCTCTCGGTATCAGTCTTCCGAGAACTAGTTCCGTGCTGGCCGCGGCAGGATCCTTAAGCTGGACCGTACCGATCAGCGGTGCCTGGCAATGGACGATCGGAGGTCGCGCCGCACTTCGCCGCTACGCCGGCGCGCATACACTGGATCAGGATCAATTCGACCTTTCTTCGGGGTTCAGCTTTCACCAGGCTTGCCACCAGTTCAACATGCTTGCCCAGGCCCAGAACCTGCAATTGGGCGCTGCGAACTTCCGCAACGCGCTGGGCATGATCGTCCAGTGGCAATGCGACATCGACCGCCGCACTCAGCTGGGCGCCTACCTGCAACACTTCGATCTCGATTTCCCGGATGAACCGGCGCGTGATGCGCGTCGTGACGGCATCGGCCTGACGCTGGCCCGCGTGCTCGACGGCGCCGGGCGCCCGATCCTGGTCGCAGGCCTTCAGTACGGCAAGGAAGCGTCGCGCCGGGGGCTGGACAATCTCAGCTATGACTACCGGGGCGCACGCATTGCGGCGAGCCGTGTGCTCGGCCATGGCTGGCGCGGCTTTGCCACCCTCGCCTACGAAGTCCGCGACTTCGACGGCATCGAGCCGTTCTTCGGCGTTGCGCGCCACGATCGACAAACGGATCTGCGCATCGGTGCCGAGCGCCGGCTCACCCCCCAGTGGTCGATCACACCGGCACTGACCCTGACCCACAACCGCTCCACTCTCGCCCCCAACGACTTCCGACGCACGCAGGCCGGCGTGGTCGTGCACTACAGGTTCTAGTCCAGTGAAACCGGGAAATCGGCTGTGCGTGAGCGCCTGCAAGGGGCGCAA
>CAZXLV010000138.1:0-7158 GCA_964641405.1 uncultured Limnobacter sp.
CGCGCTCCCGGATGATCCGCGGGAGTGGGGGCGGGAGTTGCTGCCGTTCCTCGACGCGTAATCGCCTTGCGATCCGGGTGGGAGAGGTCCCTCTCAATGCACGCGGCGCGCATTGCCGACCCAGTGTGCATCACGCAGTGTTGTTTTGAGAATCTTGCCCATGGATGACAATGGCAACGCATCGCGCAATTCAAGGGATCGCGGGCACTTGTACCCGGCAAGCGAAGGGGCACAGTGCTTGCGCAGTTCATCAAGCGTGAGGGACGTGCCCGTCCTGAGGACGACCACCGCATGCACCCTCTCCCCATAAGTGTCGTCCGGAACGCCGATTACCGCGCATTGAACCACGTTCGGGTGTGTCGAGATGATCTGCTCGACCTCTACCGAGTAAACATTTTCTGCGCCGGAGACGATCATATCCTTCACCCGGTCCATCAGCGTGAGCACTCCTTGATCGTCCAGGATACCCGCATCGCCGGAGCGCATGACTCCCTCGCGAAGCACTTCGGCAGTCGCCTGTGGCTTGTTCAGATAACCCTTCATGACACCCGGGCCGCGGAACACGACTTCGCCCAACCGCCCCCGGGGCAGTTCGCGACCTTCCGCGTCGACAATGGCAACCTCATAGAGCGGCCCCGCCTGTCCCGCCGCCGTGAGCTGCGCCTGCTCCCCGCGATGCAGACGATCGGGCAACATGACAGCGAGGCCCACTTCGGTCATGCCATAGACTTGTGTCAGGGTTGCACGGGGCAGCGCGACCATGACCCGCCGTAGCAGGGCGGCAGGCATGGGCGACGCCCCATAGGCAATCGCGCGCACGCGCCAAAAGTCCTCCGGACGGAAATCGCCCGCATCGAGCAGCATGCCAAGCATGGTCGGCACCAGAACCATGGCGTCGATGTCACAGCGTGTCGCAGCCCGCAGCACGAGATCAGGCCGAAACATGGGTGCCATCACGATGGTACTTCGCTGCAGGAGCCGTGCGAATGCGACGCCGATAGCGCCCGAGTGGAACAGCGGCAGCGATAAGAGGCAGCGCGCCCCGGCAGGCACGGCATTCCCGCATACGAAATTGAGGGCACTGGCGAGCAGTGAACCCTGCGTATGCATGGCACCCTTGGCAACACCCGTGGTGCCGCCCGTGTAAATGACGGCGGCCACCGTGTCGGTCGTTGCCGGCACTTCGTCCATCGGCTTCATCCCGAGGAGTTCGCCGTACTGCGAATCGATGGCCGGCCCGCCTGGGCCATCGATGCCGATCACATGCCGGAGCCGCGGAGCGAGTGCCTGCAGCTGGACGAACTGCGGCAGCAGCGTGTTGTCAACGAACAGGACTTCGATACAAGCGTCTTCGACAGCCTGTGCAAGTTCGGTCGGTGACCAGCGCACATTGAGAGGTACGGCCACACGGCCGGCCCACGCTGCGGCCAGCAGCACCTCGACATAGCGCCGGGAATTGAGTGCCAGTATGCCGATCGTCGCGCCCTCGCCGGGCGCGACCTCCGCAATGCCGGCCGCGACTCGCCGCACCGCAGACGCAAACTCAGCGAATCTGACGGTGCTTCCATCCAGATCCATGAAGGCCGGAACACCAGGGTCGATTCCCTCAAGTCCCCTGACAATCTGGTTGAGCATGAACATCGATCCACCTCTCGGGAGCGCCTCGATGGCAAGCGGCCACCCCGATCAGCGCAGCGCAGCGGCGATCGCTTGGTAAAACGCCTCACCTCGCGCCAGGTACTCAGGTGGGCCCGCCAGCGGCCACGAACTCTGCACCACCACCACCAGTCCATCGTCGAGCCCGATACGGATCGACTGGCCATGAATGCCATAAGCGCTCAGCACGCGCGCAGTGTGATCCATCCACCACTGGCTGGCATAAGAGTGGATGCCCTTGGCCCAATCCTGCGGCGGCCAGCGGGCCGGGTCGCCACCTGTCTTGATGCGGCGGACGACCTCCACAGGCAGGATGCGGCGACCTCCCAGCATTCCGTCACTTGCAATCATCAACCCGAAGCGCCCCGCGTCGCGAAGCGTCATGGCGAGCCCACCAGCCGCCGTTTGCGTACCAACGGCATCGACGATGACGAAGGCGTCCCGTTCGGGCCCCAATGGCTGAAAGATGCGTTCTTCGAAGAGATCGGCCCAGCTCGCGCCGGTCGTGCGTGCGACGATCCAGCCGAGAACCTCGCTGGTGGGCGTCACATACTGGAATTCCCGCCCGTGCGGACCCTTTTTACGCAGACCACGCACGTATTCATAGAGCGACGCCTTGGGTGTCACCCCCGGGGGCGGAGTGCCGAGCCGGGCGGCATAGAGAAACTGGTTGACCTCGGATTCCGGATCCTCCATTGCTTCGCTGTAGACGACGCTCACCTGCATGTCGAGTACTTGGCGCACCGTGGCGTCGCCGTAGGCGCTGCCTGTCAATTCGGGGACGTACTGCTGCACAAGGCGACTCTCGTCGAGACTGCCCTCGTGTATGAGCATTTCTGCGAGCGTCCCGATCACGGATTTACCTACCGACATCATGGCGTGGCGTGTCATCGGCTGCTGCCCGTTGCCGTAACGCTCATCGACCACGCGCCCGTGCTTGATCACCAGCAGGCCATCCACATGGTTTGCACGCATGAACTCCGGCAGATCGAACGCGCCTGGCGCCATCGCCTGCCGATATCGCTTTACCGTGTGGCGACTGGCTACCGGCAGCGGTACCACACGCGCGTTGCCGCGAAACACGGTCCTCGTGGGGATGATCTGCTCGATATGCTGGAACGCCCACGTGTTGTACGGTGGCGTCCGCCAGTTGGCGGCGCTGACTGTTGCTTCCGGTGCCGGAGGGAAACCTCTCATCAGACTCGTGGTCGGTACCGGGTCAGCGATCGCGACGCCCGCCAGCGCCATGAAAGCCAATGCCGGCAGAACCGTTGCCCACATCCCGCGCTTCTGCGATGCAGACAAGTCGACTCTCATGGCCTCAGCCTCCAAAGTGGTAACGCACATCGATGCCGTAGTGACGCGGAGATTGGTAATCACCCGTCACTTGCCGTCGAATGTCGTCCGATGAGAACACACCGAAGGCTTCGTAGAACCCCTCGGCATCGTTTGGCTGGCGAAAGGTGATCGCCCGGTCGTCCAGCGCGTTGCGCACCCAAGCTGTCACGCTCCAGTGATTACGAAGCGTGAGCCGCACTCTGAAGTTGACCACGTCGACCGCATCCGCATGATAGCCCGGGCGCAGTGGCGCTCCTGGATCTGCGGGCAGGATCGGCCCGACGGGCATGGTGACGGCTTGTGGCGATCTGGACCGATAGATGTACTCGCCGATCAACGCCAACTGATGCCCGCCAAGGGGCACCCGGTATTCGCCGAGGAAATTGAAAGTCAGGTCCGGCGCCGGAAATTTTCTGCCTTTTTCGTCCGAGAAGCCCTCGGCGGTCTGCCGCATCCACTTCGTGTATCGGGCGTCGGCTGTACCGAGACTGGTGTTCAGCGCGAGGCGCTCCGCCGCATACGACACATTGAGCTCGATACCGTCCGTACGAGCCTTGCCCGCATTCTTGGTCGTGATGACCGGCAGTTGCTGGCCCGGGACGGTCGTATATTCGGACTGCTGCAGATCATCGTAGTCGGTCAGGAAATACACAGCGTTGACGAACACGCTGTCGGTCAATTGCATCTTGGCGCCGAGCTCGAAGTTGTCGGCGCTCTCGTCGTCGAACTCCATCGGCGTCAGCACCGGGGAGGTGACGAAGTCGATGTTGTAGCCGCCGGATTTGAAGCCCTTTGAATAGCGGATGTGGCTGTTGATCCGGTCATTGATCGCAAATGCCAGCATGGCCGTACGACTGACATGGCTGACGCTGCGCTCGAGCGGCCCCTCGTCGAGCCGGAGCACCCCGAGCAATTCCCCACCAGACTGGGTGAAGTAGGGCATGCGCTTCTGTTCGTCCTCCCAGCGCAGACCAACCTCGGTGGTCCACCGTTTACTGATCTCATATTCGAGGTTCGCAAACGTCGAAACCGTCCGGGAATCGATGGCACCGGTGATCCGGACTCCTGCCAGACCAAATATGTCCGCGACCTTCGCAGTGGACGCGTGCAGATCCTGCCAGTACGCCCCGAACAGATAGTCGAATGGACCGGAATTGCCGGCATAGCGGATCTCCTGGCTCACGAGCTGCTGCTTCGTGCGCCATTCCGGTCCCTCTTGCATAGGGTACGCGTAAGCGTCGCCGTCGAACGGGATATTGCTGTCGAAGTCGCGATAGGCGGTGATCGCTGTCAGACTGCCGGGCCCTGCTTCATGCGTGATGTTCAGCACGCCGCCGAATTCCCGAGTCTTGTGCCTGCCCATCGTGGCGCTTTCACGAGTGTCAACGGGCAGCGCGTCGAATCCCCCGACTCGGGCAAGATAGACGTCACGACTGCGTCTGGAGTCGGTGTAATCGAGCAGCAGATCAGCACTCGTTCGCCCGGCGTGCGCCGTGAGTTCCACTGAACCGCCGAGCGAATCGAACACCGGCCCGGTGCTCCCGTCGAAACGCCCGTCGGGATCGAACACTTGTCGCTCCGGTGGGATCACGTTGCGATAGTAGCCATCATATTCGCGCTTGCCGGCTGCCAGGCTGATGCCCCAGACATCCGACAGGGGCCCGGACGCCGTCGCCCGATATTCACGGTGGCCGTGGTTGCCGGCGCTGGTCTCCGCGACTCCGTCCCAGTTTGAGCCCGGCTTGCGGGTAACGACATTCATGACGCCGACAGTCGTGTTCTTGCCGAAGGTCGTAGCTTGGGGGCCCGGCAGGAATTCGATCCGCTCAACGTCAGGCAGGAACTTGTTGGCGGTCTCGTTGCGCCCGGCGTAGGCGCCGTTTATGAAAATACCGAAGCCGGAGTCGAAGCCGATGCTGCGCGCGCCGGTGTTGATTCCGCGGATGTACGGGCTGAACCCGAAAGTCCCTGCGCCGGCTGGCTGATCCAGCGAGCTCACGTTCGGCAATCGGGCGGCAACTTCTGTTATCCGGCTGGCGCCGGTGTTGCGGATCTGCTCGGCAGTGATCACGGATATGGCGAGCGGTGCTTCCTGAAGTGTCTCGACACGCTTTCGGGCCGTGACGACGACCTCCTCGACTGGCAGTTCCTCCACGGGAGCTTCCTCTGCCGCCACACCCTGCACGAGCAGCGCTCCAACGACGATCCGCCTTGCCAGTCTCGATATCCGCATATCTCCCCCGGTAGAATTAATCGGTCATCAGGACGATTTAAGCATACTGTAGTCAGAATAATGACGAATAATCAAGTATGATTCTCGGATGATATGAACTGATTGCGGTCAAATACACCCTGCATTATTATTCGGCCATTGAATCGATTAAATAAATGCCGCTGAATTACGACGCCCTGATGCGGACGGCGATTGAGCCAGTGCGCCAGACCTACACACGGAAGGACTCGATCCTGTACGCGCTCGGTCTGGGGGTCGGCGCCGCGGATCCGCTGCATCCGGGCGAACTGAAGTACGTCTACGAACATGGCTTGGAGGCACTGCCGATGCAGGCTGTGACCTTGGCCTTCGACCCAATCTGGTTCGCAACGCCGGCGTTCGGCATTACCTACTCGCGCATCCTGCATGCCGAGCAGTGGCTTACGGTACATCGGTCGCTGTTACCCGCTGGCACGGTCGTGAGCGAGATTGCGGTCGACGAGATCTATGACAAGGGCGCAGACCGTGGCGCCATCCTGTACATGACCCGCCGGCTGCGCGACGCGACGGACGGGGAGCTTATCGCCACGATGCGCCACGCCATGTTTCTGCGCGCGGACGGCGGTTTCGGCGGCAAGCGCGCGGGCGGCGAGTCGCTGCGGTCTGTGCCCGTCGAGCGGCCACCCGATCATCGCATCGAACTTCACCGAAGCCCCAGCCAGGCGCTGATCTATCGGCTCTCCGGCGACTCAAACCCACTGCACATCGACCCGGAGGTCGCCCGCAAGGCGGGCTTCCAGCGGCCGATCCTTCATGGACTTGCGGCGTATGGCATGGTCGGACGGGAGCTCATTCGCAATATCTGTGGGGACGACCCTTCGCGCCTTCGCCGCCTCGATGTGCGCTTCACGAACCCTGTCTTTCCGGGCGAGAAGCTGCTGCTCGAGGTGTGGCAGGCAGCGCCTGGCGATGCAGCATTCCGGCTCATCGCGTCAGATCGGGGTGCGCTCGTCGAAGACTGCGGTCGATTCGAATACACGTGACGCCGGCCGATCGCAGCAAGCGATCCGGGCGCCCAGTGGTCAGACCCCGGCCAGAAGGTCCCTCCTCAACACGAGATTGGTAAGCAGCGCGCTGAATTCAGCCACGGTGTAGCGTGTCTGCTGCCGAAACCACAACGTCGCGCCACGATCGACCCCATGAAGCACCTTCAGCGTCGCAAACGCGTCGAGACGCAGCAAGTCTGCGGAGGCGCACTCATCGATAACCGCCTGCCAGACTCTGAAATACCGCTGGCCCAGCATCTTGATTTCGGGCCGGACCGAGCGCGGCACGTCGCGCCACTCCGAGATCAGCACGGCAAACTGATAGCGCGTTCGATCGCCAACGAGGCAATTGAGCTCGTAGCGCACCAGAGCCGCAAGGCGCTGATCGGGGGCAGCCACCTGCGCCACGGCAGCTTCAGCACCGACACACAGTGCAATCGATGCTTCACGCAGCATCTCGACGAGCAATTGTTCCTTCGAGGCAAAATGGTGAAACAGGCTGCCCGGCCGAATGCCGACTGCGGATGCAATATCCCGCACGGTCGTGCCCTGATAGCCCTGCTCGTGAAACAACCGGGCTGCCGTGCCGAGAATGCTGTCGCGAGGAACGCTCTCCTGCCGTCTCGGCCGGCCCGATCGCCTAGGCGTGCGGACCGGGTCCCGATCGGGCCGGGTGCGGTTGCCGATTCTCGCGTTCGCGATACGACGTGTCATGGGCGCCAAGCGTAGCTGGCGTTGCAGGGACAAATCCAACTCCGCGGACTCCTCTGCCGAGGATGCTCGTCGCGCTCACCGACGGTGTCTCACGAGAGTGGGCGTGGCCGATCGGCCTCCACTCAAGAGTTTGCGGTCTTCTCCGCCATCCATTCCCGCCACACCGCCATCAGCACGGCGAGGATCACGGGA
>CAZXLV010000139.1:0-2879 GCA_964641405.1 uncultured Limnobacter sp.
TGCACCAGGATGCGGCTGCCGGCGGTGCAGCGCTCGCCGTTGTTGCTGAAGATCATGAACACCGCCGCATCGAGTGCACGGGCGAGGTCGGCGTCATCGAAAATCACGAAGGGGCTCTTGCCGCCCAGCTCCATGCTGAATTTCTTCAGCCCGGCCGCCTGCACGATGCGGTTGCCGGTGACGGTGCTGCCGGTGAAGCTGATCGCGCGCACGTCGGGGTGGGCAACCAGCGGCTCGCCGGTCTCCTTGCCGAAACCGTGCACGACGTTGAGCACGCCGGCCGGGATGCCCGCCTCCAGCGCCAGCTCGCCCAGGCGCGCAGCCGTCAGCGGCGACAGCTCGCTCATCTTGAGCACTGCGGTGTTGCCGAAAGCCAGGCAGGGCGCCACCTTCCAGGTCGCCGTCATGAAGGGCACGTTCCACGGACTGATCAGCGCGCACACGCCGACCGGGTGGAACAGGGTGTAGTTCAGGTGCGTGGGCGTCGGGTAGGTGTGGCCGTCCACGCGCACGCACATCTCGGCGAAGTAGCTGAAATTGTCGGCCGCGCGCGGCACCAGCTGCTTGCCGGTCTGCGCGATCACCTGGCCGGTGTCCAGCGTCTCGGTGCGTGCGATCGCGGGCACGTTCGCCGCGATCAGTTCGCCCAGCCTGCGGATCAGCTTCGCGCGCTCCGGCGCGGGAAGCGCGGCCCACTTCGGGAAGGCCGCCCTGGCAGCGGCGACGGCAGCGTCGACTTCGGCGGCGCCGCCTCGCGCCACCTCGGCCAGCACGTCCTGCGTGGCCGGGTTGACGGTCTCGAAGTAGCGTGCGCTCTCGACGCTCTTGCCGGCGATCAGGTGCTGGATGCGCATGGAAGCCCCTCCCCTGTCGTGTCGTTCCTTCCGTACGCGTCTTCGCCGACGAGCGTATTGACGAGACGACCGATACCGTCGATCTCGCACACCACCTCGTCGCCGGCGTTCACGTTGACCACGCCGTCGGGCGTGCCGGTGAGAATGATATCGCCGGCCGCCAGCGTCATGAAGCTGCTCAGGTATTCGACCAGCGCCGGGATGTCGTTGACCATGTCGGCAGTGCTGCCGGACTGCGTCAGCCTGCCGTTGACGAGTGTGCGCAGCCCGAGCGCGTGCGGATCGGCAATGTCGGCAGCGTCGACCAGCCAGGGGCCGAGCGCGGTGGCAGCGTCGCGGTTCTTCACGCGCAGATTGGGGCGGTACCAGTTCTCCAGGTAGTCGCGCACCGCGTAGTCGTTGCAGACGCTGTAGCCGGCCACGTGCGCCATCGCTACGGCCCGCCTGACCCGTCGCGCCGTGCGCCCGATCACCACCGCCAGTTCGCACTCGTAGTGCATGAAGGCCGCATCGGCGGGCCGGCGAGTCACGCCACGGTGGCCGACCAGCGCGCCGACGGTCTTGAAGAACACCAGCGGTTCGTCACGCGTGCCGACCGTCAACTCGCGGGCGAGCTCCTTCACGTGATCGGCATAATTGAGGCCGAGGGCGATGATCGTGCCCACCTCCACCGGCGGCAGCCACACCACCTCATGTTCGGCGAGCACGCGGCCATCGGCCAGCTGCAGGCCGCGCTCGTGCGGCAGCGCCGTGTGGACGGCACCGGCGTAGGCGACGCGGGCGGTTCTCATGCACCGGCCTCCGCGACCAGTCGCGCATGCAAGGTGCCGACGCCGTCGACGCTCACCGACACGGCCTGCCCCGCACGCGCCAGTGGCGCACCGTGTGCGCGGCCGAGCAGGAGCAGGTCGCCCGGGCGCAAGGTCATGAACTCGCTGACGTCGGCGATCAGCGCCGCAACACCGCGCACCCGGCCAGCGGTGCGGTGCCGGTGCGCGACCACACCGTCGATCGACACCTCGATGGCGAGCGCGTCGGGGTCGGCCACCGCAGCGGCTGGCACCACGGCGGGCCCGAGCGGGCAGAAGCCATCGCGCGCCTTCAGGCGCGCCGCCGGGCGGTAGTGCGCCGCCAGCGGCAGGCTGAAGTCCAGCGCAGCCAGGTAGCCCGCGACGTGGTCCAGCGCCCGTGCGGCCGGTACCATGCAGGCGATGCGCCCGATCACGATGCCCAGCGAGGCGCCCACCTCGAGGGCGGCTTCACCAGCCGGCACCTGCACCGCCGCGCCGTCGCCGCACAGCGTGTGGCGCGGCTTGACTTCGAGCACCGGCGCGCGCGGTGGCGCCTTGTGCGGCGCGCTGAAGGCTGCCTCGCCGAGCGCCGCGAGTTGCGCCGGATCGTTCAGCAGCGCACCCACCACCGTGCCGGACAGGCGATACGGCGGCAACTCGAAACACAGCGACGGCAACGGCATGGCACTTCATCACTAAGATGTTAGTAATATAATTGCCGCCATGCGCACATGTCAACCACACCCGGGAAACCGATGCGCCGATCGCCCAAGCCGATGAGTCGATCACCGCAACCGGTCAAGGCCGGTACGCTGGCGCCGTTTCGACATCGCAACCTGTCACTGCTGCTGCTGCAGGCGCGCGAAGGCGTGATGGCGCACTTCCGGCCGATCCTGAACGCCCACGGCATCACCGAGCAGCAGTGGCGCATCGTGCGCGCGCTGCTCGAGAGCGGGCCGCTGGAGCCGCGCCAGATCGGCGCGGTGTGCCTGATCTCCAGTCCGAGCCTGGCGGGCATGCTGGCACGCATGGACCAGACCGGCCTGGTGCGGCGCGAGCGCATGGCCGAAGACCAGCGTCGCGTGCTGGTAAGCCTGACGGCGAAAAGCCGTGCACTGGCAGCCGCCATGGCGCCGCAAATCGAAGCGGTCTACAGCGCCATCGAGGACCATGTCGGCGAGGCCCTGATCGGACAATTCTTTGCCTCGCTGGACGAGATGCTCGCCGTGCTGGA
>CAZXLV010000139.1:2979-7148 GCA_964641405.1 uncultured Limnobacter sp.
CGCCGGAGACGACCTCGAGTACCGGCAGGCTGGCCACGGGCGCCATCGCGTGCTGAAACAGTTCCAGCGCAGCCGGGCCCGACCAGGCACCCTTGACGGTCACGTCCTGCAGTTCGTACTGCACCAGTTCGCAGATGCGTGCCGTGCCGTCAACGTGCGGGATGATCTTGAGCAGGTAGTTCGGAGTCGACATGCCCTGCTGCACCACGGCCGCATCGAGCGTGCGGTGCTTGTAGCCCATGGTCGCGGTCGCCACCCGGATAGCCCCGTAGTCGAGCGTACCGACCAGCACATCCTTGTTCACCGCCAGCGAGGGCGAGGCGAGCTTCTTCGGGAAGCCCCAGATCTCGCGGCCACCGGAAATCGGCGCGTCGTCGTTCAGGTACATCGCGTGTGAGTAGCCGCCTGCGACACCATTCAGCCGGACGGGAATCACCTGCCCCGACTCGGTGTAATCACCGAAACCGGTGGAGTCCGGCATGCGGATGAACTCGAACTTGACCAGCGATTCGTCGATGACGAGCGGTTCCGGCACCACGGCGCGCAACAACTCCGGATCGGTGCGATAAGTGATGATCAGGAACTCGCGATTGGTGAAGCGATAGGGGCCGCGTGGGTAGATCGGGCTGGTCAGCGGCATCGAGAAGGCGGTCTTGCGTACGTCGTCGATTTTCATTGGAGCCTCTCACACTTGGGGGTGGAGTCCGATTCATGCGGCGATCGGGGTCATGCAGCAGCGTTTCCGGGTCGTGCCGAAGTCGCCCGGTGCACGTCGTGCGTCACGAACGGTCGTCCCGGATCCGGCAGGACAAACCACTCCGGATGCGCCAGCGTGCGGCGCATGTCTTCGCGTCCGCTTTTCCAATGACCCCGCATGCTGGCGGCGCTGAACTCGTAGTCCTTGAAATGTCCCTCGAGCGGCTTGTCCTGATAGATCAGGTGGATGACGTTGGTGAGTGCCTCGGCAGCGTAAGCCGCGGCACGCCGGTACGCCGGATCCTTGCGTTGCGCGGGCGGCACCAGTGCCATCACATCGTGCAGCAAACGCTGGTGTTCCTGTACGCGTTGCATGAATTCGGTGATCAGGCGGGTGCGGCTGGAATACTGGATCTCCTTGCTGCGCTCTGCCACGCCCGCAAGGTCGTGCGGCAGCATGCCGCGAGCGCTCCACAGATCGACCTGGAACACCAGCGAGTTGCAGCCCGGGTTCTTGCCCAGCACCTCGCGCAGCGGGGTATTGGAGACCATGCCGCCATCCCAGTAGAACTCGCCGTCGATTTCGACCGCCGGGAAGCCCGGTGGCAGCGCGCCGGAAGCCATGAAATGCTCAGGCCGCAGGCGCTGGCGGCGATTGTCGAAGAAGGCAAAGTTGCCGCTGTGCACGTTGACGGCTCCGACTGCCACGTGCAGGCCGCGCGGATCATTGATGCGGTCGAAGTCGACCAGTTGCTCCAGGGTCGAGCGCAGCGGTGCGGTGTCGTACCAGCTGGCACCGGTCGGCGCCACCGGCGCGATCATCCAGGCCGGCGGCCAGCGTGGCTCGAAAAATCCGGGCTGGCCTTCGAGCAGCGCACGCATGGCAGCCAGGCTGCTGCGTGCCTGCAGCCAGGAGTCGGGCCAGGCATCATCGCCCAACCACTGAACTGCGGGCAGGCTCGCCCACGGCAATGGGTGACAGACGGTCTCCCAGAATTCGCGCAACCGTTCAACGCGGCGTGCCGGCGCGTTGCCGGCGATGATCGCGGTGTTCAGGGCGCCGATTGAAATCCCTGCCAGGCGAGTGGGCTGCAATCCGGCCTCGTCCATGGCTTCGAACACGCCCGCCTGATAGGCACCGAGCGCCCCGCCACCTTGCAGGACCAGCGCCACGGCCGGGTAGTCACGCGCGACCGCCGCCGACAGCGATGGCATCGATTCCTGCAGCGCCGCCATTACTGCATGAACCAGCCGTGGCTGACCACGATCGACTGCCCGGTCAGCGCGGCGGAAGGGAAGGTAGCCAGGTACAGGGCGGTTTGCGCGATGTCATCGACCGTGGTGAAGGTCGCGTCGACGGTGTCCTTCAGCATCACGTTGCGGATCACCTCGTCCTCGCTGATGCCGAGTTCCTTCGCCTGTTCGGGAATCTGCCTCTCGACCAGCGGCGTACGCACGAAGCCCGGGCAAATGACGTGCGAGCGCACGTGGTGCGGCGCGCCCTCCTTCGCCAGCGTCCTGGCCAGGCCGAGCAGGCCGTGCTTGGCGGTGACGTAGGCCGACTTCAGCTTCGAGGCTTCATGCGAATGCACCGAGCCCATGTAGATCACGACGCCGCCACGATCATCCTTGTACATGTGCTTCAAGGCGGCCCTGGTGGTGAGAAAGCCACCGTCGAGATGAATCGCCAGCATCTTCTTCCAGTCGGCGAACGCGAACTCTTCGATCGGATTGATGATCTGGACGCCAGCGTTCGATATCAGGATATCCAGATGGCCGAAGGCAGCGACCACCTGGTCGGTGCCCGCCATCACTGCCTGTTCGCTGGTGACGTCCATCGCCACGCCGATTGCCTTGCCGCCATCCTGGTTGATCCGGGCCGCCACGGCTTCGGCGGCCTGCTGGTCGATGTCGGCGATGGCCACGCTGGCCCCGTTCCTTGCATAGAGCTCGGCGATCGCCCGGCCGATTCCACTGGCTGCGCCGGTGATCAGCGCCGCCTTGCCATCGAGATTGGTCATGATCTGCGCCTGCTTCGAAAGCCTCGCATCACTGCGGCCTGGCCGCCGCGGCATGCGGCGAGTGGACGCTGCCCCTGGCAAGGATCTCGGCCACCGCCGGGAACTGCGCCTGGGCGGCCGCGGGCACCGGCTTCCATTTCATTTGCGGCGCATAGCCAAAGGCGCGGGTACCCGGTCCGTCACCGGCCTTGCCGACCACGATGCGCCCGACCATGCCGGCCGCCTCATGCGGTATGCAGTAGTAGTCGTAGACGCCTTCCACCGTGAAGGTATGGCTGAAACTCGAACCCTTGGCTGGATACTCGGCGATCAGGACCCCGGAATCCCAGGGTCTGGCCCCCTCCGGAATGCGCTTCTCGTGGTTATCGTTGGAAGGGTCGTAGGCCGTCACCGAGTGATAGTTGCTGATCTGGACCCAGCGCACCGTATCGCCGGCAGCGATGTGGATGCCGACCGGGTCGAAGTAGACCTGGCTGCCGTCGGGTGACATCATCATCTTCACTTCGACCGTACGAGCCGCTGCCTGCGCCGACGCGATGCCCGGCGCAAGCAGCGCAATCGCGACCAGCAGCACCGGGAGCGCCCGCACGGCGCGCCCTGCCGTTGCAAAGACCGAGGCAGCGCCTGGCAGCACTGCGCGCCAGGCGTTGCCGGATCGGAAGTTGTCGCCGCTCACGATGCAACCCGTCACTTCAACTCGGCCTCCGCGGCGTGCGGAATCAGCCACTCGACCACGTGGTAGTGCGGTTGCTCGACGCCGGGGTGCCCCGGGTTGTAGTCGATGTCGGTGTGGTTGATCTTGACGCCCTTCACCACCGTACCCAGGTCATTGAAGTTCTTCTGGGCGGTCAGGTCGGCCAGCGGAACCATGTAGATCACGTTGACCATCTTGCCCGCGCGGTTGTAGCCCAGGTAGGGGCCAACCGGCAGCGTGGCCGGATCGACATACAGGCTTCCGAGTCCCGGCAGGAAACTGGGCAGTTTGACAAGCGTGCTCACTTCCTTGAACTTGGGCGGCACCTTCGGATGGCTATCTGCTGCCCAGACCGGACTGACGGCGAATGCCAGGGCCGTCACGACGGCAGGCAGGACAAGACGGCGACTTTTCAACACGACGACCTCCTCATCGAAATGTCAGCCCGATGGACTGAACGAACTCCACGGTAGTCGCGCGCCCGCGGCGACACTATCAGGGAATCTTGACGCTTGATGTCATCCGGTCATGACAACGCCAATGGGCTGCTTCGGACATGAGCGGCACGCTGGAACTGAAACTCCCGCCGCCGCTCGTCGGTGCCATCGTCGCGGTGTCGATGTATCTTGCAGCGTGGCTGGTACCGGACGCGGCCCTGGCCTTGCCGGGTCGCCTGGTCGTGTGCTGGCTGCTGGTCCTGGCTGGAATCGGTGTCGATCTGGCGGGTCTGCACGCGTTCCGTCGCGCTCGCACCACGA
>CAZXLV010000140.1:0-7140 GCA_964641405.1 uncultured Limnobacter sp.
TGAAGAACGACAGCCAGTCGGGCGTCTTCTCGTTGAACGCGGCCAGGATGCGCGGATTGTTCGCGTCACCCGAGCGACGCTCGAGCAGCGCACCGGCTTCCTCGCGTCCGTCGCGGCCGAAGTAGCGATGCAGCAGGTACACCATCGCCCACAGGTGGCGGCCCTCCTCGACGTTGACCTGGAACAGGTTGCGCATGTCGTACATGCTGGGCGCGGTCAGGCCGAGGTGCCGCTGTTGCTCCACCGACGCCGGTTCGGTGTCACCCTGGGTGACGATGATGCGGCGCAGGTTGGCACGATGCTCGCCGGGCACGTCCTGCCAGGCCGGCTGGCCGAGGTGATCACCGAAGTGGATCTTGCGGTCCTTCTCGCCCGGATTGAGGAAGATGCCCCAGCGGTAATCGGGCATCTTCACGTAGCCGAACTGCGCCCAGCCGCTCGGGTCGACGCTCACCGCGGTGCGCAGGTAGACGTCGAACTCGCGCGAGTGCTCGGGCCCGACGTCCTTCCACCAACCGAGGAAGCCCGGCTGCCAATGCTCGAGGGCCCGCTGCAGGGTCTTGTCTTCGTCCAGGTTGACGTTGTTGGGAATCTTGTCGCTGTAATTGATGCTGTTCATCGTTCGCTCCATGCTCCAGTGGGGAGAACCGGCTTCAGACCCGGTTCCAGTCGAAGTCGGCCTTCTCGCCCTTGCCATACACCTTCAACGCGCCCTTGGCGCCGACGGCGTTCGGGCGGATGAAGATCCAGTTCTGCCAGGCGGTGAGGCGACCAAAGATGCGCGTCTCCATCGTTTCCTTGCCGGCGAAGCGCAGGTTCGCCTCCATGCCGGTGAGCGCATCGGGCGACATCGCCACGCGCTCCTCCATCGCAATGCGGATCTCGTCGGCCCAGTCGATCTCGTCGGGCGCGGCGGTGACCAGGCCCAGCGCGGCGGCCTCGTTGGCGCCGAGCGCCTTGCCGATGCTCGCGCGCGCGGCCGCCAGCGGCGCTTCCTCCTCGTAGAAGCGGCGCGCCAGTCGTGACTGCCCGTTGACCATCGGATAGCTGCCGAAGTTCAATTCGTTCAGCGCCAGGTGCGGTGCCCTGGCGTCATCGTCGGGCAAGGCGAGCATGTAGCAGCGATCGGCGGCGAAGGCCATTTCGGCCAGCGTGCCGGTGAAGCACGAGCCCGGTTCGATCAGGGCGAACAGGGTGCGTGCACTGACGTCCAGGCGCGCCAGCGTGCGGCGCAGCATGCCCAGCGTTTCGCGCACGAACCAGTTGTCGCGATGCGCGAGCAGGCTCGCATCGGCGGCCTGCACGGCGGCCGGGTCGCCTTGCGTCTCGAGCAGCCACAGTCCGAGTTCGAGTTCGTTGGTGCGCATCGACAGGATGGCATCGTCGAGCTCGCGCGCCATCTGCAGCGGCCACCATTTCGCGCCGGCCGCAAGGATGGCGGCGAGTTCGCGCGGTTGCTCGCCGCTGGGCGCCTTCACCGTGAACCTGGCGCTGCGCCGGGCGCGATCGATGCGCACGTCCACGTAGCGGTAGTGAAGGCCGGTGTCGTCGATGGTGCGCTCGAGCGGCGTGAGCGCGATGCCCTTGGCCCCGGCCGGACGATCGCTCTGCGCACCCAGTGCCAGCGCGCGCTCGCGGACCACCGTGGCGAAATCCTGCGTGCGCACGACTTCGTCGACCAGCCGCCAGTCCTTGGCGCGCTGGCCGCGCACGCCTTCGGTGGTGGTGCAGAAGATGTCGGCCAGGTCATGGCGCACCTTGCGCTTGTCGGTGACCCGGGTCAGCCCGCCGGTGCCGGGCAGCACGCCCAGCAGCGGCACTTCGGGCAAGGAAACGCTCGAGGAGCGGTCGTCGACCAGCACGATGTCGTCGCAGGCCAGCGCCAGTTCGTAGCCGCCGCCGGCGCAGGCGCCATTGAGCGCGGCGACGAACTTCAGCCCCGAATGGCGGCTGGAGTCTTCGATGCCGTTGCGGGTCTCGTTGGTGAACTTGCAGAAGTTGACCTTCCAGGCATGTCCCGAGACGCCGAGCATGAAGATGTTCGCACCGGAACAGAAGATGCGATCCTTGAGGCTGGTCACGATCACCGAGTGGACTTCCGGATGCTCGAAGCGGATGCGCTGCAGCGCGTCGTGCAACTCGATGTCCACGCCGAGATCGTAGGAATTGAGCTTGAGCTTGTAACCGGGGCGAATGCCGGCGTTCTCGTCGATGTCGATCGACAATGTGGCCAGCGGGCCGTCGAAGGCGAGCTTCAGGTGCCTGTATTGCGAGGGGTCGGTCTGGTAGTCGACCCGGGGGGATTCACTCATTCGGGGCTCCTCTCTGCGATGGGGTGGAGGGGATGTGTGGAGGAAATCCGGAGCCCGGCTCGGCCGCTGTACGGTCGGCAGGGATGGATCAGAAACCTGCAATATATTGCGTAATTGATGTGTATCAATGCATAATGATGCATGTCGTCGCCGGCGTCAAGCCCCATTTCGGGCTTGCGGGGCTTTTCAAGGGGAACAGATTCCATGACTCAACTGCTCGACAACTACCTGGCCGGCCGTTGGCAGACGGGCAGCGGCGCCGGCGTTGCGCTGCTCGATCCGGTGCTCGGCACGGAGCTGGTGCGCGTTTCGGGCGCAGGGCTCGACCTCGCCGAGGGCTACGCGTTCGCGCGCACGCAAGGCGGCGCCGCCTTGCGTGCAATGAGCTACGCGGAGCGCTCTGCACAGCTTGCGCGTGTCGCCGAACTGCTGCAAGGCCAGCGCGATGCCTACTACGATATTGCGCAGCAGAACTCGGGCACCACCCGCAATGATTCCGCCGTCGACATCGATGGCGCGATCTACACGGTGTCACAGTACGCGCGCTGGGGCGCCCGGCTCGGCACGGCGCGTTGCCTGAGCGACGGCGATGCCGTGAAGCTGGGCAAGGACGGCAGCTTCCTGACGCAGCACTTCCTCTCGCCACAGCGCGGCCTGGCCCTGTTCATCAACGCATTCAACTTCCCGTCATGGGGTCTTTGGGAGAAGGCCGCGCCGGCACTGCTGTCGGGCGTGCCGGTGGTGGTGAAGCCGGCCACCGCCACCGCGTGGCTGACCCAGCGCATGGTGGCCGACGTGATCGCGGCCGGGATCCTCCCCGACGGTGCGCTGTCGCTGGTGTGCGGGCGCTCGGAGGGCCTGCTCGATGCACTGCAGCCCTTCGACCTGGTGTCGTTCACGGGCTCGGCCGACACGGCGCGCGCCATCAGCGGGCACCAGATCGTGCGTCGCCACGCGATCCGCGTGAATGCGGAGACCGACAGCCTGAACAGCGCCTTGCTCGGGCCCGACGCGGCGCCTGGCAGCGAAGCCTTTGCGCTGATGGTGAAGGAAGTGGTGCGCGAAATGACGGTCAAGGCCGGCCAGAAATGCACCGCTATCCGCCGCGTGCTGGTGCCGCAGGCGCACGCCGCCGCGGCGGCCGAAGCGATCGCTGCGGCACTGGCCGGCGTGAAGGTCGGCAATCCGCGCAACGAGTCGGTGCGCATGGGTTCGCTGGCCAGTCGCGCACAACTCAACGCGGTGCGCGAGGCAGCGGACGCGCTCGCAGCCGAGGCCTCGCTGGTGTGGGCGGGCAAGCTGGCAGACCTGGTCGATGCCGATCCGCAGGTGGGCGCCTTCGTGATGCCGCGCCTGCTCGCGGTGAGCGATGGCGACGCCGCGCCGCGCGTGCACGAGATCGAGGTGTTCGGTCCGGTGGCCACCGTGGTGCCGTATCGCGACGCCGCGCACGCATTCGCGCTGGCGCGGCGTGGCTGCGGATCGCTGGTGGCCTCGGCGTACAGCGACGATGCGGCCTTCCTCGCCCAGGCGGCACTCGAACTGTCGCACGCCCACGGGCGCCTGCACATCGTGACGCCCGCCGTGGGCAAGACGCAGACCGGCCACGGTAACGCGATGCCGATGTCGCTGCACGGCGGGCCCGGGCGTGCCGGCGGGGGCGAAGAACTCGGCGGCCTGCGGGCGCTCGCCTTCTACCACCAGCGCAGCGCGGTACAGGCGCCCGCCGAAGTACTGTCGCGGCTTGCCGAAGCGGCAGCGCCGTGGCAGGGTGGAGCGGGCTGACCGCGCAGGAGGCTGTCGGGCTCGCAGCCCACCAACGAGGACATCGACCATGACCGATCACGTCTACAAGCACATCGAACTGACCGGCTCGTCGCCCAAGGGCAGCGACGAGGCCATCCGCAACGCGATCGCCAAGGCGCACCAGACGGTGCGCAACATCCAGTGGTTCCGCGTCGTGGAAACGCGCGGAAACGTCGTCGACGGCAAGGTGGCACACTGGCAGGTGACGCTGAACATCGGCTTCACCATGGATTGATGGGCGCGCCAAGCATGCGCGGCCGCACCGCCCGCCTGGCACCTGCCGGCCTGCTCGCGCTCGGCGCCGCCATCGCGCTGGCAAGCGCTGCGGCGGCACTGGCCGCGCCTGCCGACAAGCCCCTTGCGGGGGCGGCCAACGGCAATGACGTGGAAGCACGCTACCGCAGCGACCGCGCGTTGTGCGAGAGTGGCCTGTCAGCGCAGGACCGGGCCACCTGCCTGAAGGAGGCCGCGGCAGCGCGCGCGGCGGCCCGTCGCAATGAACTGGGCGAGTCGCAGATCGACTACGAGGCCAACGCGCTGATCCGTTGCCAGCGCCTGCCGCCGGCCGATCGCGCCGATTGCGAAGCGCGCATGCGCGGCGCAGGCACCACGCGCGGCAGCGTCGAGGAGGGTGGCATCTATCGTGAGACCATCACGCGCGAGATTCCCGCGCGGATTCCGGCACGCGAGCCTGCGCATCCGGAGCCTGCCGGCAATGGACCACCGCCTACTCGATGAACAGCAGCGCCGGACACTCCAGTTGCGCGCGCAGCGACTGCACGAACTGCGCGCCGTGCATGCCGTCGACGACGCGGTGATCGAAGGACGATGACAGGTTCATCATCTTGCGCGCGACCACCAGGCCGGCGCGCATCACCGGTCGCTCGACGATGCGATTGACGCCGACGATCGCCACCTCGGGGTAGTTGATCACCGGCGTTGCGGCAATGCCGCCGAGCGCGCCCAGGCTGGTGACGGTGATGGTGGAGCCGGACAGCTCGTCGCGGGTGGCCTTGCCGGAGCGCGCCGCCTCGGCCAGGCGCGTGAGCTGCGCAGCGCAGGACCAGAGGTCGTGCGCCTCGGCGTGGCGCAACACCGGCACCATCAAGCCGCCCGAGGTCTGGGTGGCAATGCCGGCATGCACCGCGCCGTAGCGGGTGACCACGCCCGCCTCGTCATCGAAACGCGCGTTGATCTGCGGAAACTCGCGCACCGAGCGCACCATCGCCTGCAACAGGAAGGGCAGCAGGGTGAGGCGCCCGCGCGCGGCACCATGGCGAGCGTTGAGCTGCGCACGCAGCGCTTCCAGCTCGGTGACGTCGATCTCCTCCACGTAGCTGAAGTGCGGGATGTGGCGCTTGGCCTCCTGCATCTTCTGCGCGATGCGCCGGCGCAGGCCGATCACCGGCACCGCCTGCTCGTCGTGGCGTTCCAGGCCGCGCAGCGCCAACCCTGCGCCGGGCCGCGCCGCGACGCCGGCCTGGCGCGCCGCATGCGCCTGCAGATCGGCGTGCAGCACGCGTCCCTCCGGTCCGCTGCCCGGCACGGCGCCCAGTTCGAGTCCGAGCTCGCGCGCCTGGCGGCGCACCGAGGGCGAAGCGAGCGGCTTCGCGCCGGGGCGCCGCAGCGGCGCAGCCGCTTCCCGGGTGGCGACCGCTTCCCGGGTGGCGACCGCTTCCCGGGTGGCGACCGCTTCGTGGACGGCGGCTGCATCGTGGACGGCGGCTGCATCGTGGGCGGCGGCCGCAGCGCGCGCGGATGGCAAGGCGGCCAGCGCGGGCGGCACGGATGCCAGCGCGCGATCGGCGGCCGGTGCAGCGACGTTGCCCGCCCCGGCGACTTCGAGCCGCATCAGTTCGGCGCCCACCGAAAGCATCTCGCCGGGCTGGCCGGCGAGCGCGAGCACCGTACCGGCGACCGGCGAGGGGATCTCCACGCTCGCCTTGTCGGTCATCACTTCGACGAGGACCTGGTCTTCGGCCACCGTGTCGCCGGGCTTGACGTGCCACTGCACCAGTTCGACCTCGGCAATGCCTTCACCGATGTCGGGAACCCGGATCGCATGCACCCCCATGATCAGCGTCCTGGCGTCACTGCGGCGCCATGACCCGGCGCAGCGCCGCGCCCACCCGCGACGGGCCCGGGAAATAGGCCCATTCCTGGGCGTGCGGATAGGGCGTGTCCCAGCCGGTAACGCGCTCGATCGGCGCTTCCAGGTGGTAGAAGCAATGTTCCTGCATCAGCGCGACCAGTTCGGCACCGAAGCCGCTGCTGCGCGTGGCTTCGTGCACGACCACGCAGCGGCCGGTCTTCTTCACCGAGTTCACCAGGGCATCGAGGTCCAGCGGCCACAGGCTGCGCAGGTCGATGATCTCGGCATCGATGCCGGTCTCGGCAGCGGCGGCTTCGGACACGTACACCATGGTGCCGTAGGTGAGCACGGTCACGTCGCTCCCCGGGCGAAACACGGCAGCCGATTCCAGCGGCACCGTGTAGTAGCCCTCGGGCACCTCGCCCAGCGGATGCCGCGACCAGGGCACCACCGGACGATCGTGGTGGCCGTCGAAAGGCCCGTTGTAGAGGCGCTTGGGTTCGAGGAAGATCACCGGATCGCTGCTTTCGATGGCGGCGATCAGCAGCCCCTTGGCATCGTAGGGATTGGACGGCATCACCGTGCGCAGGCCGCACACGTGGGTGTAGAGCACTTCGGGGCTCTGGCTGTGGGTCTGCCCGCCGTAGATGCCGCCGCCGCTGGGCATGCGGATGGTGATCGGGGCCGTGAAGTCGCCCACCGAGCGGTAGCGCAGGCGCGCCGCTTCCGAGACGATCTGGTCGTAGGCCGGATAGGAGTAGTCGGCGAACTGGATCTCCACCACCGGGCGCAGGCCGTAGGCCGCCATGCCGATCGCGGTGCCGACGATGCCGCCTTCCGAGATCGGCGCATCGAAGACCCGATGGCGACCGTACTTCGCCTGCAGGCCCTCGGTGCAGCGGAACACGCCGCCGAAGTAGCCGACGTCCT
>CAZXLV010000141.1:0-7132 GCA_964641405.1 uncultured Limnobacter sp.
TCTTGCGCGCCCAGATGCGCCCGCTCTTCGTTGCAAATGCTCGCCATATCCCCGCTATGGCTGCGCTTTGCGCCTCGATCGAACGCATTTCGCCGCGCCTTCCGGGCACGGCCGATTGATTCACAGCTTCTGGGCAGCAGTAGCGCAATGTTGCGCACGACCCTGGCAGCGGCCTGCCTGGCGCTGCTCACCGTCGTCGCGGCCACCTGGCTGACGCACGGTTTTCGCATCTGGACGGCTGAAGGCGCGCGCCGGCTCGAGGTGCTGCGCCAGCCGGTGGCCGTGCCTGCATTGGCGGCAATCGGCCCGGACTTCGACGGGGCACGCCCGCTGCCCGAACTGGTCGCCAACGCTGATGCGGTCACCATCGTCGACTTCATCTATACGCGTTGCCGCTCGGTCTGCGCCGCGCTGGGCAGCGGCTTCCAGCAGTTGCAGGCGCGCATCGATGCCGCGCCCGCCGACACCCCCGAGGCCCGGGTGCGACTGCTTTCGATCAGCTTCGACCCGGGGCACGACGACCGCGCGGTGCTGCAGCGCTACGGGGTCGAACTGAAGGCCGATGCGCGCATCTGGCGCTTCGCGACCATCCCCGATGCCGGCGAACTGCGCCAGTTGCTCGGGCGCTTCCAGGTGGTGGTGATCCCCGATGGGCTCGGCGGCTACGAGCACAACGCGGCTCTGCTGGTGCTCGATCGGCGCGGCAGGCTGGTTCGCATCTTCGATTACACGCGCATCGACGACGCGCTGCTGTTCGCCCGCGCGCTGGCCGCCGGCCAGGTGCAGGGATGACGGCCCGCCGCCAGGCGCTGTGCGGCCTCGTGCTGCTTGCGCTGCTGGCCATGCCGGCGCTGCGCCATCGGATGGAAGCCGGCATGGCCAGCCACATGCTGCTGCAGTTCCCGCTGCTCATCGTGGCTGGCGCGCTGCTGGCGGCGGCCTGTCCGGCGGCATGGCGCCGAGGCCTCGAGCGCTGGAACACGCTGGGCATCGCGGGCCTGGTGGCCAGCGCGGGCGTGCTGGGCTTGTCGATGGTGCCCCGACTGCTCGACCTGGTGCTGGTGGATGCGCGCGTCGAGATCGCCAAGTGGCTGGCGCTGCTCGCCTGCGGCGCGGCGCTGCGGCTTTCATGGCACGCGGCCGGTGTGGTGGTGCAGGGCTTCTTTCTCGGCAACGTGCTGCCGATGACCGGGGTGGTCGGGATCATCTACCAGAATGCACCGCAGCGCGTGTGCAACAGCTACCTGCTGGACGAGCAGTTGCTGGTCGGGCAGATATTGGTCTGGAGCGCACTCGGCATCGGGGCCGGCTGGATGGCGCTGGTCGCCTGGCGCATGTGGCGTGCGGAGCGCCCGCTGGAGGGCTGGCCCTGATGTTCAGTTATCGCCATGCCTTTCATGCGGGCAATCACGCCGACGTGCTCAAGCACGTGGTGCTCACCCACTTGCTGCGCCACCTGGCGCTCAAGGAGACGCCGTTCTGGGTGATCGACACGCACGCCGGGGCGGGCCTCTACTCGCTCGAGGGCGAATGGGCGGCCAGGCGCAGCGAATTCGCCGACGGCATCGGCCGCGTGTGGCCGCGTGCCGATGCGCCACCCGGCGTGGCCGAGTATCTGGAGGTGGTGAGGGCCGTGAATCCCGACGGCGTCTTGCGGCACTATCCGGGTTCGCCGTTCATCGCGTTGCAGCACCTGCGTGCCGATGATCGCCTGAGGCTGTTCGAACTGCACCCGAACGAGTACCGGATGCTGGTGCACAACATCCAGGACGCCGGCCGGGAGGCGGTACGACGCACGCTGGTGCAGCCGGTCGACGGCTTCGGCGGGCTGAAGGCGCTGCTGCCGCCACCGCCACGCCGGGCGCTGGTGATCATCGACCCCTCATACGAAGACAAGCGCGACTACGCGCGCGTGCTTGCCAGCTTGCGCGACGGGCTGGCCCGCTTTGCCACCGGCTGCTATGCGATCTGGTACCCCTGCGTACAGCGGCGCGAATCGATGGAGCTGGCGCGCAAGCTCGATCGCCAGAGCAAGCTGCGCTGGCTGCATGCGAGCCTGACGGTGCGCCACCCGGCCGCCGACGGACTGGGCCTGCACGGCAGCGGCATGTTCGTGGTCAATCCGCCCTGGACCCTGCGCACGCTCCTGCAAGGAGCGCTGCCCTGGCTTTGCTCACTGCTCGCGCAGGATGCCGGGGCGCGCTTCACCCTCACGGACGACCTGGGTCAGGACGCGCCCGCATCTTCATCGCGATGTAATCGGCGTGCGTGACGTGCAGCAGGTCGGCGATCTTGCTGATCAGGTAGATCTCGTTGTCGTCGAGTCGCCCGTCGGCGTAGGCCACGCGCCACATCGACTCGATCAGCTCCAGTTTCCGCTCCAGGCCCAGGTTGCGGTTGATCAGCGAGGTGAACTGGAAGTAGTCGGTCGCCTCGCGCGACGCCTCCTCGGCATGGCGCAACAGTGCCTCAGCCTGTTCGGGCGAATCCCTCAGCCATTCGCGGATCACCTGGCGGGCGAACGCGCGCTCCCCTTCATCGACCTTGCCGTCGATGCGCATCACTTCCGCCAGCAGCACCGCAGCGGCCAGTTCGATGGCCTCGCGGCGGTCGCCGGATGCCTTCGTCGCCGCAAGCTGTTGTTCGAGATAGTGGCGGATCCTGTTCAGTATTGCTGACATGAAAGTCTTCTAAACTCGCCGACATGGATTTCGAGGCGCTCAATGACAGGCAAAGGCAGGCCGCCGGCTTCGGCGAGCACCGCGCGGATGGGTTTCGATCCGGCCCACTGCTGGTCATCGCCGGCGCTGGTACCGGCAAGACGGCCACGCTGGCGTATCGGGTCGCCTATCTGGTGCGCCAGGGCGTCGATCCGGCGCGCATTCTGCTGCTGACGTTCAGTCGCCGCGCCGCCCGGGAAATGACGCGGCGCGCCCAGCGCCTGGCGGCACAGGCGCTCGCCTCGGCCTTGCCCGCCACGGCTGCCCTGCGCCTCCCCTGGGCCGGCACCTTCCACTCGATCGGCGCGCGCCTGCTGCGCGAGCATGCCGGGCGCATCGGGCTCGATGCGGCGTTCGACATCCTCGATCGCGGCGATGCGGCCGACCTGATCGATGTCGTTCGCCACGAGATCGGGCTGTCCTCGATGCGCCAGCGCTTCCCGCGCAAGGACACCTGCCTGGCGATCTATTCGCAACGGGTCAACAGCGGCCGCCCGCTCGAGCGCGTGCTGCGGGAACTGTTTCCCTGGTGCCTCGCCTGGCGCGACGAACTGGGCGTGCTGTTTCGCCGCTACGTCGAGCGCAAGCAGGCCAACAGCGTGCTCGACTACGATGACCTGCTGCTCTGGTGGCACGCGCTGATGGGCGATGCGCAGTTGGCCGCGCAGGTCGGCGCGCGCTTCGACCATGTGCTGGTCGACGAGTACCAGGACACCAACGCGCTGCAGGCGCAGATCCTGCTCGCGATGAAGCCCGGCGGACAGGGCCTGACCGTGGTCGGCGACGACGCGCAGTCGATCTATGCGTTTCGCGCTGCCGACGTCGGCAACATCATCGACTTTCCGGCAAGCTTCGACCCACCGGCCCGGTGCATCACCCTGGAGACGAACTATCGCTCGGTGCAGCCGGTGCTCGACGTCGCCAACGCGCTGATCGCCCAGGCCGTACGTCAGCATCCGAAGACCCTGCGCGCGCAACGCGGCGCCGGTGCGCGCCCGCAACTGGTTACGGTGATCGACGAAAGTGCCCAGGCCGACTGGGTGATCGATGCGGTGCTGCACCATCGTGAACAGGCGATCGAGCTGAAGCGGCAGGCCGTGCTGTTTCGCAGCAGCCACCACAGCGCCGGCCTCGAGATCGAGCTGGTCCGCCGCAACATTCCCTTCGTCAAGCACGGCGGCCTGAAGTTCCTCGAGGCGCTGCACGTCAAGGACCTGCTCGCGGTGTTGCGCTGGGCCGCGAACCCGCGCAACGGCATCGCCGGCTTTCGCGCCCTGCAACTGATGAACGGCGTCGGGCCGGCCACCGCGCAGCGCTGCCTCGATGCGCTGGGCGGTGCACCACAGCGACTGCTCGAGGTGCTGGGCACGTTCCCGGCGCCGGCGGCGGCGCGCGACGAGTGGACCGGGCTGGTCGCCCTGATGGGCACCTTGCGCGATCCGCAGGCGCGCTGGCCGGCCCAGCTGGCGCCGCTGCGCCAGTGGTACCAGCCGATCCTGGAGCGCCGCCACGACGACGCGGCAGCGCGCGCCGCCGATCTGGACATGCTGCAGTCGATTGCTGCGCAGTTCGGCACCCGCGAGCGCTTCCTCACCGAACTGGCACTCGATCCGCCGCAGGCCAGCGGCGATCTCGCCGGCGATCCCCGGCGTGACGAGGACTTCCTGGTGTTGTCGACGGTCCACTCGGCCAAGGGGCAGGAGTGGCCGGTGGTCTATGTCATCGGCGTCAACGACGGCAATTTTCCCAACGAGTACGCCACCGGTCGCGCCGAATCGATCGACGAGGAACGACGCCTGCTCTACGTGGCGCTCACGCGGGCGCGCGATGCGCTCTACCTGGTCGAGCCGCAGCGCTACCGGGTGACGCAACAGCCGCGCCATGGCGACGCCTACGTGCATGGCGCGCGCAGCCGCTTTCTGACCGACGCCGTGCTGCAGTGCTTCGAGCGGGTCGCACCGGCGCAGGACCCGCAACCGGCCGATCCTCGCGCGCCGCAAGGTCCAGCGGTGCCCGATCTCGGTGCGCGCATGCGTGCCATGTGGTGAAGTCGCAGCGCGACCCGCTCATGCACCGAAGCGCCGTAGCCGATTCTCCCCGGGCCTGGTTCAGGCTCGCCGTCAGCCTGCTGCTGGGCACCATCGGCGGCTGCGGGATGTACGTGGTGGTGGTGGTGCTGCCGGCGGTGCAGGCCGATTTCGGTGTCGCGCGCGCCGACGCCGCCCTGCCGTACACGCTCACCCTGATCGGCTTCGGCATCGGCGGCATCCTGATGGGCCGGCTGACCGATCGCTTCGGCGTGGCCGTGCCGCTGGCGATCGCTGCCGTCTCGCTGGGCGTGGGCTTCGTGGCCGCGGCCTCCACGCACAGCCTGGCCAGCTTTGCCCTGATGCACGGACTGTTCATCGGCATGCTCGGCAGCTCGGCCACCTTCAGCCCCTTGCTGACCGACGTTTCCTTCTGGTTCGTGCGCCGGCGCGGCATCGCGGTGGCGATCTGCGCCAGCGGCAACTACCTGGCCGGCACCCTCTGGCCGCCGATCATCGAACACTTCGTCGGCACCATCGGCTGGCGGCAGACCTACGTGGGCATCGGCATTTTCTGCCTCGTCACCATCCTGCCGCTGGCGCTGCTGATGCGCGGGCGCGCGCCCGGGATGGCGCCGGCCCGCGCGCGGGTAGTGGCCGGTGGCGCAGCGGCCGACGCCAGGGCGGGAGGCGCCACGCCGGGCCCGTCGGCGAGCGCAACGGCGGGCGTCGTCACGGCCAGCGACGCCGCGCCACAGCCGTCCCGTCCGCTGGGCCTGTCGCCCTCGCAGTTGCAGTTGCTGCTATGCGTGGCGGGCGTGGCCTGCTGCGTTGCGATGTCGATGCCGCAGGTGCACATCGTCGCCTACTGCTCGGACCTCGGCTACGGGCCGGCGCGCGGCGCCCGCATGCTGTCGCTGATGTTCGGCTTCGGCATCCTGAGCCGACTGGTTTCGGGCCTGATCTGCGATCGCATCGGCGGCCTGCGCACGCTGCTGCTCGGCTCGATCCTGCAGGGGCTCGCCCTGCTGCTGTTCCTGCCCTTCGACTCGCTGGCCTCGCTGTATGTGATCTCGGCGCTGTTCGGCCTGTTCCAGGGCGGCATCGTGCCTTCGTACGCGATCATCGTGCGCGAGTACTTCGCCCCGTGCGACGCCGCCTTGCGCGTCGGCGCGGTCATCACCGCGACCCTGTTCGGCATGGCGCTGGGCGGCTGGTTGTCGGGGGTCATCTTCGATCTCACCGGTTCCTACGACGCCGCTTTCGTCAACGGCATCGGCTGGAACCTGCTCAACGTTGCCATCGTGCTGTGGCTGCTGGCGCGCTCGCGGCAGGCGGCGACACCGCGCGCGGCACTTGCGGCCTGACCCCTGGCGCAACGCCGGAACGACCTCAGGCTGGGCGCGGCAATTCGATCTCGACCGTCAGTCCGCCGCCTTCGCGCGGGCTGGCGCCGATGCGCCCGCCGTGAGCCTCGATGGCGCGCCGCGCGATCGCCAGGCCCAGCCCGTAACCTTGCGCCGGTGCGCCGCCGGCCGCGCGATGGAAGGGTTCGAAGATGGTCTCCAGTTCGCTGTCCGCTACACCGGGTCCGCGGTCGGCCACGCGCAGGCTGAACGGCCCGTGTTCGCCACCCGGGTCGGCCTGCACCTGCACCTCGCTGCCTTCGCGGGTGTACTTCACCGCGTTGCGAATCACATTTTCGAAGGCGCGGTAGAGCAACTCGGCGCGCACCGTGGCGGGTGCGCTGCCGTGGCCGCTGAAGACCACCTCGCGCCCGCTGGCGTGCGCCTCGAAGCGCGCATCGTCGACGATGGCGGCTACCAGGTCGACCAGGTCGACCGTTTCCAGCGGGCCCAGCGAGTTGCCTGCCTCCAGTCGCGCCAGCGTCAGCAGTTCGCCGACCAGTTCGTCCAGGCGCACCGCTTCGCGTTCGATGCGCTCGAGCATCGCCTCGCTGCGTTCCCGGTTCTGCCGCGCCAGGCCGATCGCGGCCTGCAGGCGCGCCAGCGGCGAACGCAGTTCGTGCGAGACGTCGTGCAGCAGGCGCTGCTGCGAGGTGATCAGTTGTTGCAGGTGACGGGTCATGAGGTCGAAGTCACGTCCCAGCTCGCCCAGTTCGTCACCGCGTCGGCCCATCGCCGGCGCGACGCGTGTTTCGAGCCGGCCTGCAGCGACCGCTGCAACGGCGCGGCGCAACTGGCGGACCGGCTTGGTCAACGACCAGGCCAGGATCGCACTGAAGGCCAGGCTGGCCAGCAGCCCGATGGCGGCGATCAGTGCCGGCGGCAGTGCCTGCGCCGAAGCGGCGCGCCGACCCGGGCGCAGCAGCGGACGCGCGGGGGCATCGGCGGGCACGGCGACGAACAGCAGCAGGCCACTGGC
>CAZXLV010000142.1:0-7122 GCA_964641405.1 uncultured Limnobacter sp.
TCGGCCAGGACGACAAGGGCGCGCAGGTGATCAAGGCGGTCTCCGGCGGCGTGAGTCCGGCCAACGCGTCGGCCGAGTACCGCCGCCGCGAGGTCGAGTACGCACACAGCTGGTTCACCAACATCACCCACGACGTGTTCGGCTGATCGGCTCGCGGTGCATGGAGGGGGCGGGGCCGCCGGTGCTCGCCCCCGATCCCGTATAGTCTCCACATGCCCAGCCGCAGCGACCGGATCCTCCTGGCATGTGCAGCACTGGCGATCGGCGCGGTCGCCGTCGCGCTGGTGCTGCAGTACGCCTTCGACATGCGACCCTGCGCCTGGTGCACCTTCCAGCGCTTGTTGTTCCTGCTGCTGGCCGCCCTGGCGCTGCTCGCCTGGACCGTGCGCCGCGCGCGCCTGGCGCTGGCGGCGCTGTCCGCCCTGGCGGGGCTGGTGGCGGCCGCCGGCCTGTGGGCGGCGCTTCACCAGCAGTTCGTGGCCGCGCAGACCCAGTCGTGCGCGTTCACGCTGGCCGATCGGCTGCTGATGAAGACGGGGCTCGACGAATCGCTACCCTGGCTGTTCGAAGCCACTGCCTCGTGCAGCGAGGCCAACGTGTCGCTGCTGGGCGTGCCGTTCGCCATCTGGAGCGCGGCGCTGTTCGCGCTGCTGGCGCTGCTGGCCTGGCGCGCTGCGCTGCTGGCCTGGCGCGCTGCGCTGCTGGCCTGGCGTGCTGCCGATCGCGCGGCCTGAGGCGACCGTGCCGCCGTGCCCGAAACCGGAGACTCGACATGAATGCGCTCGAACAGTTGAAGCTTTTTACCGTGGTGGTCGCCGACACCGGTGATTTCAACAGCATGCGCGCCTACGGACCGCGCGACGCAACCACCAACCCCTCGCTGATCCTCAAGGCGGTGGGCAAGCCCGAGTACCGGGCCTTGCTCACGCGCACGCTGGCCGCCCATCCGGAGGAGAGCGTGGCCGGACTGTGCGATCGACTGCTGGTGCAGTTCGGCGCCGAGATCCTCGCCATCGTGCCCGGGCGCGTCTCGACCGAGGTGGACGCACGCCTGGCCTTCGATGGCGAAGCCACCATCGCCAGGGCGCGCCAGTTGATCGCGCTCTACGAACAGGCCGGCTTCGGGCGCAATCGGGTGCTGGTCAAGGTTGCCTCCACCTGGGAAGGCATTCGTGCCGCCGAGGTGCTGGAGAACGAGGGCATCCACTGCAACCTGACCCTGCTGTTTTCGTTCGCTCAGGCGGTGGCCTGCGCCGATGCCGGCGTGACGCTGGTCTCGCCCTTCGTGGGTCGCATCCATGACTGGTATCGCAAGCGCGACGGCGTCGAGTATGCGCCCGAGGAAGACCCCGGTGTGCTCTCGGTGCGACGCATCTACCGTTACTTCAAGAAGTTCGGCTATCCGACCGAGGTGATGGGGGCGAGCTTCCGCAGTATCGGACAGGTGCTGGCGCTGGCCGGCTGCGACCTGCTCACCATCAGTCCGGAGTTGCTGGAGCAGTTGCGCGCCGACGAGCGGGAGGTCGAGCGCCGCCTCGATCCGCGTGATGTGCGCGGCCAGGCCATCGATCGCGTGCGCTTCGACGAGAAGCAGTTCCGCTATGCCCTGAACGACGACGCGATGGCGACCGAGAAGCTCGCCGAGGGCATCCGCATCTTTGCCGCTGACGCGCTCGCGCTCGAAGCAATGGTGGCGCAGGCTCGCTGAGCTACCAGATGCCGAGCGAGACGCCGCTGGCCAGCAGGGCGCCGAGTTCGCGAGCGCGCGCCAGGTCAGGCTCGGCGACGATCTTGGACGCCAGGATCGCGGCCGGCGTTTGTGCGTGGCTGATCACGATGGTGGGTTCGGCGACGGCCTTCAGGCGCCAGCCGGTGGCGATGCGCGCAATCTGGCGCGCGGCGCCCTGTCCGTCGGAGCCGGCGCAGATCAGCGTCGCGTAGGGTCGTCCATCGACCCGGTCGAGCACGCCGTAGTAGCTGCGATCGAAGAAGTCCTTCATCATCCCGGCCATCGAGGCCAGGTTCTCGGGGGTGGCGAACAGCAGCGCGTCGGCGGCCAGCACGGCTGCAACATCGGCGTGCTCGGCGCGGCGCACGTCGAGGTCGACGTCGTCCTGCCCGGCGGCGCCGGCGCAGAAGGCGTCCACCAGTTGCCTGGTGCAGTCGGTCATCGAGCACCAGACCACCAGCAGGCGCTTGCTCATGTCGTGCCGGTGCTGCCGAAGCCGCCGCTGCCGCGTGCGCTGGCGGCAAAATCCGTCACCGGGTTCCACTGCACCTGGATCACCGGCACCACCACCATCTGCGCGATGCGCTCCATCGGCTGGATGGTGTAGGGCTCGTGGCCGCGGTTCCAGCACGACACCATCAGCGGCCCCTGGTAGTCGGAGTCGATCAGGCCGACCAGGTTGCCCAGCACGATGCCGTGCCGGGTGCCCAGTCCGGAGCGCGGCAGGATCATGGCGCAGCAGGCGGGATCGCCGAGATGTATGGCCAGCCCGGTCGGCAGCAACTGGGCGTCGCCGGGCACCAGCGTCACCGGCTGGTCGATGCAGGCGCGCAGGTCGAGGGCTGCGCTGCCGCCGGTTGCGTAGGCCGGCAACTGCTCGCGCATGCGCGGATCGAGAATGCGGACGTCCAGTCTCTTCATCGTCGCGCCAGCCTGCGCAGGATCAAGGCCACGGCCAGCAGTGCGAAACCGCCGAGCGGCGAGCCGATCGGTGAAATGCGCAGGATGCCCAGCACCAGCACCACGATGCCGACCACGTTGAGCACGCGCGCCAGGCGTTGCAGTCCCTGCGTCGCGGTGCCGGCATCGGGTGGTGGTGCACGCAGGACTGCCGGCTTCGCAACCGGGCGCGCGGGAGGGGTTCCCGGTGTGCCGGCGGGCGAAGCCGGCAGCTTGCGCTTGTGCGCCTGCCGCTCGGGCACTTCGACCCGGCCAGGCTCGCCCCCACGTGCGCGGGTGAGTTGCTCGACGTAGCTGGCGAAGTCGCCGTCGGCCGGCTCGTTGCTGTTGGTGGCTCGCATGGCCGCGCGCTGCGGGATCAGGAGGCGCGCGGCGGCAGCCGCGGCGCGATGTCCTCGACCAGCGCCTGCGCCAGTTGCGCCTTGTCGGCACGTGGCAGGCGGCGTGTCCCGCGGGCGTCGATCAGGAACAGTTCGTTGTCGTCGCGCCCGAAAGTGTCGTGGCCGATGTTGGCCACCAGCAACGGCACTCCCTTGCGCTGGCGCTTGGCCGCGCCATTGGCTTCGGCGTCCTCGCTCTCGGCCGCGAAGCCGACGCAGAACGGGGCGTCGGCACGCCCGGCGACGCTGGCCAGGATGTCTGGGTTCTGCTCGAACTCCAGCCTGGGTGCCTCGCCCGGGCCGGTCTTCTTGAGCTTGCGCGTGCTGGCGTTGGCCACCCGCCAGTCGGCAACCGCGGCTACCGCGATGAACAACTCGGCATGCCCGCCGACTGCGCCCGGCGCATCGAGTTCGGCCATGACTGCGTCGTGCATCTGCTGCGCCGTGCGCACGTCCACCCGCCGCACGCCGCGTGGCGTGGCGAGCGTGCATGGGCCGGCCACCAGCGTGACCTCGGCGCCGGCATGGCGGCAGGCGCGCGCCAGCGCGAAACCCATCTTGCCCGACGACAGGTTGGTGATGCCACGCACCGGGTCGATCGGCTCGAAGGTGGGGCCGGCGGTGATCAGCACGCGTCGTGTCGCCAGCACCGCCGGGGTGAAGAAGGCCTCCATGTCCTCGCGCAACTCGAGCGGCTCGAGCATGCGCCCGAAGCCGACTTCGCCGCAGGCCTGGTCGCCGCTGGCGGGGCCGAGCACGCTCACGCCGTCGGCACGCAAGCGGGCAAGGTTGCGCTGCGTGGCCGGATGCGACCACATCTGGTGATTCATTGCGGGCGCAACCAGCAGCGAACACTGGCGCGCCAGGCACAGCGTGCTGAGCAGGTCGTCGGCCAGTCCCTGCGCCGACCTGGCGAGGAAGTCGGCCGTGGCCGGTGCCACCAGGATCGCGTCGACTCCGCGCGACAGTTCGATGTGTCCCATGTTGTCGTCGATGCGCGCATCCCACTGGTCGACGAACACCGGTTCGCCGGTGAGCGCCTGGAACGTTACCGGCGTCACGAAGCGGGTCGCGGCCGCGGTCATCACCACCTGCACGCGCGCCCCGGCACGCTGCAGTTCACGCGCCAGTTCGGCCGCCTTGTAGGCGGCTACGCCGCCGGTCACGCCGAGCAGCAGTCGCTTGCCGTCGAGGGTCGTCATGATCGCTGTATATCACACCGTAGCGTGCCGCCTTCAGCGACTGCGCCGCACGCGCCGCAACTCGTCGATGATCAGCAGCAGGGCCCCGATGGTGATGGCGCTGTCGGCGACGTTGAAGGCCGGCCAGTGGAAACGCTGCCAGTAGACGAGCAGGAAGTCGACCACCTGGCCGCGCACGATGCGATCGATGACGTTGCCCAGCGCGCCGCCCAGGATCAGCGCCAGCGCGAAGGCGAACAGGCGCTGCGAGGCGTGGCGCGCCAGCAGCCAGACGATGAATACGGCTGCCACGCAGCCCAGCGCGATGAACAGCCAGCGCTGCCAGCCGGCGGCGTGTGCGAGGAAGCTGAATGCGGCGCCACGGTTGTAGACCAGGGTCAGGTCGAACAGGCCGGGCAGCAGCGCCAGTCGCTCGCCGAAGCTGAAACTGCGTTCGATGGCGAACTTGCTGAGTTGGTCCAGCACGATCACCGCGCCGGCCAGCCACAACCAGGGGCCCATCCGGCCTGCGCCGCGTCTTGCCATGGCGCGTCCGTTCAGGCGAAGTGGCGCGACTCGCCGGCGCCGTACAGGTTCTCGATGCAGCGTCCGCACAGCGCCGGGTGCGTCGCATCGACGTCCACGTCGGCGCGATAGTGCCAGCAGCGCTCGCACTTCGCGTGCGCGCTGGCCGTGACGGTGATCGCTTCGTCCTCGGGGCCGGTGGCGCGCGCCAGGCGTGCCTGCGAAGTGATGAGCACGAAGCGCAGGTCGTCTCCGAGCGAGGCGAGGGCATCGAAGGCGGCGCCCGCGGTGCGCACTTCGAGTTCGGCCTGCAGCGAAGATCCGATGGCGCCCGTGCTGCGTGCCGCCTCCAGCTTGCGCTGCACTTGCGCACGCACGGCACGAATGATCGACCACTTGTCGCGCAGCACCTGCCCCTGCGCCGCATCGGCGGCGGCGAGCGTCTCCATGCCGGGGTAGCGATACCAGGTCCGGGTGAAGATGGTTTCATCGCCCGCCTGCCAGGCCGCCGGCGCCAGCAGCGGCCAGGCCTCCTCGGCGGTGAACGAGAGGATCGGCGCCATCAGCCGCAACAGCGCGTGCGCGATGTGATGCAGTGCCGTCTGCGCCGAGCGGCGCGCCAGCGAGTCGGCACCGCAGGTGTACAGGCGGTCCTTCAGGATGTCGAGATAGAACGCGCCCAGATCCTCGGAGCAAAAGGTCTGCAGCCGGGCCACTGCCGGATGGAACTCGAAGCGCTCGTAGTCGGCCTCGATCTCGCGTTGCCAGGCGGCGGTCATGGCGATCGCGTAGCGGTCGATCTCGAACAGTCGGGCCGCCGGCACCACATCGCGCCCGGGATCGAAGTCGGAGACATTGGCCAGCAGGAAGCGCAGCGTATTGCGGATGCGGCGGTATGTCTCGACCACCCGCTCGAGGATCTCGTCGGAGATGCCCAGTTCGCCCGAATAGTCGGTGCTGGCCACCCACAACCTGAGGATCTCGGCGCCCAGGCTGTCCGATACCTTCTGTGGCGCCACCGTGTTGCTGAGCGACTTGCTCATCTTGCGGCCCTGGCCATCGACGACGAAGCCGTGGGTCAGCAGCGCGCGATAGGGTGCCACGCCGTTCATCATCGCGGAGGTGAGCAGCGAGGAGTGGAACCAGCCGCGATGCTGGTCGCTGCCTTCCAGGTACATGTCGGCGGGGAAGGCCGACTGGGCCCGATGCGAGCCGCGCAGCACGGTTTCGTGCGTGGTGCCCGAGTCGAACCAGACGTCGAGCGTGTCGCGATTCTTCACGTAGTCGGCGGCTTCGTCGCCGAGCAGTTCGCGCGCATCCAGGCGCTGCCAGGCCTCGATGCCCTCGCGCTCGACGAGTTGGGCAACCTGCTCGAGCAGGGCGTCGGTGCGCGGATGCAGTTCGCCGGTTTCGCGATGCACGAAGAAGGCCATCGGCACGCCCCACTGGCGCTGGCGTGACAACGTCCAGTCGGGTCGGTTGGCGATCATGCCGTGCAGGCGCGCCTTGCCCCAGGCCGGATAGAAGCGTGTCGCCTCGACGGCAGCCAGGGCGGTCTCGCGCAGGCTCGGGCCGCCGTCGCGCGGCCTGAGATCCATGCCGGCGAACCACTGGCTCGAGACGCGGTAGATGATCGGCGTCTTGTGGCGCCAGCAGTGCATGTAGCTGTGCCGGTACTTCTCGACGTGGAACAGGCAGCCGTGAGCACGGATGTGCTCGACGATCTGCGGGTTGGCTTCCCAGATCGACAGGCCGCCGAAGCCGGGCAGCCAGTCCGCATAGCGGCCGTCACCGAGCACCGGTTGCAGGATCTCGTCGTCGCGCAGGCCGTGTTGCTTGCACGAGGCGAAGTCCTCGATGCCGTAGGCCGGCGCCGAGTGTACCAAGCCGGTACCGGTGTCGAGCGTGACGTACTCGCCCAGGTACACCGGCGCGAGTCGCTCGGCGAACGGATGGCGGAAGCGGATCAGTTCGAGCGCCCGGCCCTTGCAGTGCGCGAGCACTTTTCCGTCCAGGTTCCAGCGCTTCAGGCAACTCTCGACCAGTTCGCCAGCCACGATCAGCAGCGCCGGCGCGCCGTTCCAATGTACCTGCACCAGCGCGTAGTCGAACTCCGGATGCAGGTTCAGCGCCTGGTTGGCCGGAATGGTCCACGGCGTGGTGGTCCAGATCACCGCGTAGCCGTGCTCGATCGGCAGGCGCTGCAGCCCGAAGGCGGCGGCGATCCTGGCCAGTTCGCCGGCGTCGAAGGGGAAGCCGACGTCGATCGACAAGTCGGTGCGATCGGCGTACTCGACCTCGGCCTCGGCCAGCGCCGAGCCGCAGTCGAAGCACCAGTTCACCGGCT
>CAZXLV010000143.1:0-7043 GCA_964641405.1 uncultured Limnobacter sp.
GTTTCAGTCGTGTGCCAGGAGGCTGTCGGGCTTTGGGAAGGGGTCGCGTTGGCGAAGCGGCTCCTCGGGCCGGTGGCGGTGCAATGCTATGCCGAACTGGCATGACAGCCAAAGCGGGGGGCGAGGGTTCACGTCCGATTGCAGTCATTGACCGCATTCAAAGGACCTGCCAAGGCTGCCGGTGGCCCCATGCAAGTCGTGTCCGGGCCCATCGGGCGCCAGCGGGTGCATTTCGAGGCGCCGCCCGCCGACCGACTCGACCAGGAAATCCGACGCTTCCTCGACTGGCTCAATGGCGCGTCGAACGAGCCGCCGCTGCTTAAAGCCGGCCTCGGTCACCTGTGGTTCGTCACCCTGCATCCGTTCGACGACGGCAATGGCCGTATCGCCCGGGCCATCGGTGATCTGCTGTTGGCGCGCGCCGACGGCAGCCCGCAACGCTTCTACAGCTTCTCGGCGCGGTTCTGGCAGCGCTGGGCGAGCACCGCACTGAACGAGCGACAGGTGAAATTGCTGAACAGGCTGCTCGACGGTTTCGAAGGCAGGCTCAGCACCAGCAAATGGGCCGCCCTTGCCAGGTGCTCGCCGGACACGGCCCTGCGCGACATCAACGACCTGCTGGCGCGGGGCCTGCTGCGGAAAATGGATGCGGGCGGACGCAGTACCCGCTACGAGTTGAACGATCTGCCGCAGTAGCGGTGTTTCCCGGGATTGCCTTGGCTCAGGCGCCGAACAGCGGAGACTGACCGACCCCTTCAATTCGGTGGCGGGCGGTTGACCAGTTCAATTTCGTCTCTGTCGCTTGAATGGCAATGCAGCAAGCGTGAGCGAGATTGCAGGCAAGTCGACGTGCGAGATGACTTGCCAGGTGCGCGGCAGCTTGCGATCAGGCCTTGCGCTTCAGCCGCTCGACTTCGGCGTGGAAGGTCTGGGTCAGTTCGGCGATCAGGGTTTCGATGTCACGCACCTGATGTTGAACTGTCAGCACCACGATGCCTTGCGGCACGAGGTCATAGACCACGAAGTGCTGCCGCGCGGGAACCATCAGAAACGGCGCCGAGCGGCGCTGCCGCAAGCGACCGTTTTCCGGCTTGGCCGCAGCGTCGCCCATCACCGCGTACAGGTCGGCGAGGTAGCGGTCGGCAATGGTATCGCCCCATTCGCGGCGTGACCGTGCGTGGATGCGGCGCAAATCCAGTGCCGAATTCCGGGTCAGGAAGAACATGGCGGGCGATGGTGCCTCATTGCCAGCCATCGGCTTCCTTGCGGTCGAATACCGCCATGTCGGCCTTGAAATCGCCGCTGGACGCAAAGACGCGGCCCGCAGCCAAGTCGCGGTAACCGGCGAGGATGGCGTCCTGTGCGAACTGGCCTTCACGCCGCTCCATGTCGCGGCGAATCAGGTCGCGGACGTACTCGCTGGGCGTTTCGTAAAGACCCGCCTCACCAACCATTCGATCCACGAATTCGGCCAAGGGCCGGGACAGGCGGGCGTTGATGCGTTCAGACATGGGAGCCTCCTGAATCGAAATAATGGGAAATTGTGCATGAGGAGGCGTAATCGTCGCATCTATTGCCCACATTCGCGCCGGAGCCGCTGACGGTTGCCCACCCTCTGGCCGAATTCGATTGCGGAGAATCGAGTCTCGACGAGCGGCTCGGGCGCAGGGCATTGCCAGGCAGCAAAGCGGGGGCCTGTCGCACATTCGTCATCGCCGATCGCGATGGCCGCGTCCATGACTATTGGATGCGGCGTGCCGAATGGGTCGTTCCGGCAATGGCGGATTTGGCCGCCTTGCGCCTGGGAGGCGGCTTGGGCGTGCTGGGCGTCTTCGTTTTCCCGGGGCGCGCGACCGCCGTTTCCGTTGCCTTGACGGTCGCCGCCTTCTTTCTGCTTGTCGCCCCGGCCGAAGCTGCCGACTCGGGGGACTTCGTGCCGCGCGTTGCGGTTTTCTTCTTCGTCACAGGTGGCGCGCCGACAGCGGCCATCTCGATGCCGAAGACATCGGCCAGTTCGGCATCGGCCAGTACCCTGGCCTTGGGCGGCGCCTTCTTCGTCCTGACGGGCAGTTCCGCCGCCTGCGTCACCAGGTCCGAAGCATCCACCTGACGCAGGGTGAAGAGGAGATCCGGCTGCTCGTCCAGGCGCGCGCCCACGCCATAGAGCACCGCGGCAACGTGCTTGCACATCGTCGCCCAGTCCGGACAGGAGCAGTCGAGCCGGATGTCCTTCGGCGCCGGAAACAGGCCCGTCTTCGGCTGGCAGATGCGCTCCATCACCGCCTTCGAGAGCTTGCCCTGCAAGAGTTCCACCAGCGAGGCGATGGAGCCGGTGCATTCATCGGCGAGTGACTTCCAGTGCGCATCGGGCACGGCGGCGATGCCGATCTCGATCTGGTAAAGGCGCGAGCCCATTACCCGCGCCTTGACCTTGCCCGGCTCGATCTTCAGATCGATGACCGAGCCGTGGCGCACATAGGCGCGACCGCGCGGCAGGCGGTTTTCGTAGTCACTGTAGGCTTCCAGGTTGTCGCACCAGGCCTTGCCCCAGAACGTGCGGGCGATGGCACGACCTTCGATGAGCACGGGCTGCATGGCCTGCCCGGCCTTCTTCGCCTTGGCGACCGCCTTTTCCGCCTGTGCCCGCTGTCTTGCAACCGGCACATAGGGTTTCCAGGAACCGTAACTCATGCGTTCATTCGCTTGCCGCGTGGATGTCGAGTCTTACCAGATCGAGCAGTTCCGCGTCGCTCATCTCGGTCAGGTTGATTTCTGCGCCACCTTCGAGCACGTCCTGCACCAGTTGCTGCTTCGAGCGGATCAGCTCGTCGATACGTTCCTCGATGGTGCCACGGCAGACGAACTTGTGCGCCAGCACGTTGCGGTGCTGGCCAATGCGCCAGGCGCGGTCGGTCGCCTGGTTTTCGACGGCAGGGTTCCACCAGCGATCGAAGTGGACCACATGCGAGGCGGCGGTCAGGTTCAGCCCGGTGCCCCCCGCCTTGAGCGAGAGAACGAAGAAAGGAACCCCCTCGTCCTCCTGGAAGCGCTTGACGAGCTCGCGGCGCTTGCCCACCGGCGTGCCGCCATGCAGCACCAGCCCCTCGCGGCCGAAGGCGTTGCCCAGAAAGGCTGCCAGCGGCGCGGTGGTCTCCCGGAACTGGGTGAAGACCAGTACTTTTTCCTGTTTGGCGGCGATGGTTTCCGCGATTTCCGCCAGGCGCGCGAACTTGCCGCTGTCCGCCGGTTTCCAGGCGCCATCGCCGAGCCACTGCGAGGGATGGTTGCAGATCTGCTTGAATCGCATCAGGAAGGCCAGCACCAGTCCCTTGCGCTCGATGCCCTGCGATTCTCCCAGGGTGGCTGCCAGTTCCTTGACCGCACGCTGGTAAAGCGCCGCCTGGGTCGGAGCCAGCGCGCACCAGGCGGTCATTTCGGTCTTGTCCGGCAGATCGGCGATGACGCGCTTGTCGCTCTTCAGGCGGCGCAGGATGTAGGGCTTGACCAGCGCGCGCAGCGGGCCGTAATGGGACAGATTCTTCGTGAACTCGCCAAAGGTCTTCTGCGACCCCAGCAGCCCAGGATGGGTGAAATCGAAGATCGACCACAGATCGGTGAGGCGGTTTTCGACCGGCGTGCCGGTGAGCGCGATGCGCGCATCGCCCGCAAGCTTCTTGACCGCCCTGGTCTGCTTCGCGGCAGGGTTCTTGAGCGCCTGCGCCTCGTCGGCCACCACCAGGCGCCAGCGCACGTCGTGCAGGCGCGGCAGGCGCATCAGCGTGCCGTAGCTGGTGATGAGCAGATCCAGGCCCGCCAGCCGCCCGGCATCCAATGCGCGCAAATCGTCCTGCGACATTGCCGAAGGATGCGCGATCAGGCAGCGCAGGGAGGGCGTGAAGCGCGCGGCCTCCTGCTGCCAGTTGGCCAGCAGCGACGCCGGCGCCACCAGCAGACTGGGGCGTGTTGTTCGTTCGAGCGTGAGCAGCAGCGCGAGCACCTGGATGGTCTTGCCCAGCCCCATGTCGTCGGCGAGACAGGCGCCCAGGCCAAGTCGGCAAAGAAGATGCAGCCAGCGCACGCCCGCTTGCTGATAGGGGCGCAGCGTGGCGCGCAAGGCCGGGCCGGGATCGACGGCGGCCAGCCCCTCGGGCGAACGCAAGCCTTGCAGGATCCCGGAAAGCCAGTCGCCCGCGACGACTTCCGCCCAGTCGGGATCGGCGGCGGCGTCCGCGTCAAGCGAAGCACCCGCCATGAGACGCATGGCCTGAGCGAAAGGCAGGCCGCCCGCTGCCGCGCTCTCGATACCACGAAAGCGGGCGATCATGCGCTCCAGCCGGTCGCGGTCGACCTCCACCCACTGGCCGCGAATCCATTGCAGGCTCTCACGGCCCGCGAGCAGCGCCGCAATTTCGTCGGCGGTCAGCGGCTTGCCATCGAGCGTGACTTCCATGCGGAAGTCGAGCAGGGCCTCCATGCCCAGCAGTGACGGATTCGCCGCGCCCACAGTAGTGGAAACCTTCGGCCGGGCAGGACGATCCGCCGCCCATGTCCTGGGCGTGCGCACGACGATGCCCGCGGCATCCAGCTTCGGCACATCGCGCAGAAACCGGACAGCCTGCGCAACCTGCCAGCGCAAGGGGTGATAGATCTCGCCTTCGGAGATCATTTGCGCCAGCCATGCGCAGCTTTCCGCCGCTTTTTGCACCGGCAGGAGCAGGGAAAGAAGCTGCGCCTTCTTCCGGGCGCCAGCGAATTCCGCCTGTGCTTGCGAGAGCGGCAAGTGCTGCGCCGCGCCCGTGGCAGACAGGCCCGAGGTGTAGGTGGCGAGAAAGGCGAAGGGGTAGTGCGCATCTTTGCGGTTTTCCGCCAGATTGAAATGCACGCGCCCCACGAGATTCCAGGCCGGATGCTTCGACTCGAGAAAGTCCGACAGTGTCTGGCCGGAATCGCGCAATTCCACTTTCACAGCGGATTCGATCTGCAGCCAGAGCGCGAGAAGAATCTCCGGCGTCAGATACTCCGCGCCCGTCATCGGCGGGGCGTCGAGGCACAGGGTTTCGAGCGCGAGCGTATCGGGCGGGACGACGGCGATTTCGCCCTCGACCCTCGTGGCCGTCAGCGCCGTGACATGGCGCGCCGCGAAGTCCCGCCAGAACGCCCACGGCGACGGCAAGGCGGTCGCGACTTCCGTCGCCCCCAGGTACAGCAGGCCGTGCCCCGCGCCTTTGGCAAAGGCGAGCGCAAGACGCTCGGACCGAGCCTCGGGCAGAGACGGCGCCTCCGGCGCCGCGACCCATTGCAGGTGCCCGTGGGGCGTGATCTGCAGCGTCGCGCCGGAGTTACTGCCCGGCGGGCGAGCACCACCCCCGCCAGCGTCGCGGGCAGCAGCACGGCGTTTCTGAACGCCCCGCACACCAGCCATACCGGACGGTACATCGTCGACAGTGCTCTTCATTCCTGATTGGTCGTAGACAACTGCCTCAGCGACAAGCGCCCAGCCAGTCGCAAGCCATCGCGCATATTGAGCACGAGCAGCGTGATATTGACAGCCCCGGCGAGCAGCTCCAGAGCCTGCAGAGCGTAAAACGCGCCATCGAAGCGGCCGGCATTGGCCCACGACGCCAGCACGAAGGCGCTCGGCAACAACACCAGCACGCCGTTGGCCGCGACGATCTTCATCCGCCGTGCCTTGACCTCGACGAGGCGTCCACGCCGCGCACCAGCGAGCGAAAAGCCACTGCCACCGGTTGCGGCCATTGCAGGGATCAGGAGCCACATTCCAGCGAGGATCGCGTTCTTCACCGCAGTGACGTCGACCAGATCGAGAAACGCTTCGGAGACCGCCGTTGACACCCAGAACGTTGCAATGCACAGGAGCGCCACGGCCCCGAAAAATCCATGCAGCCTGGCCTTCATGATTCAGCCTCCAATGAAAAAGGTGGGGTTTGCAGTTGACGCAGGATCGTCACCAGGGTCTGTGTCGTTGCCTCGAGTTGAGCGGCCGGAATCGATGCCGCCAGCCGCGCGGCCTGGACACGCCACAGCGCATCGACTCGTGCATAAAGCGCACGCCCGATCGGCGTCAGGCTGTAAAGCGGCGAGCGTTTGTGCGCCGGGTTGGAGCGCGACTCGAGCATCCCCTGGTCAAGCAGCAAGTTCAGTTGCTTTTGCGCCCCCTGGCGCGTGACGCCCATCGCTGCGCCCACTTGCGGTGCAGTCAGCGGTGCATCCGCCAAAGCGATCGCGCCCAGCATCTGCCAGCGTGCGCTGGTCAGCCCCAAGGGTTCAACCAGCCGATCACCCCATTGCAGGAGCTTTGCGTTGAGGCGAAAAACCGTCAGGCTGATATCGGACATTGCGGCAACACGGAGCGCGGGTTTCATCGCAAACAGCCATTTGTTTACATGGCAACCAGTTTCCCATATTGGAAAGTGGTTGTCAAGTTATATCACGCGCGCCGTGCAGGATACGCACGATCAGCACCGCATCGGGATCGGCCTCGAAGACGATGACGTAATGCCCTGCGCGCAGCTCGCGCATGAAGCCCAGCGCGCGCACGGGGTCGTCGACCGCGATGTAGTCGGCAATGGCTTCGAGGTCTTGCTCGGCCAGCGAGGTGAAGGCCGGACGCATCAACGATCAGCTTGTGCGGCGTACCCGGCCTCGGGACGGTCGAACACCGCATCGGCAGACTTGGCAGGGCCGCTCGCCCGGCCTGCTGCAATCTCCGCGCGCAAGGCATCCAGTTCGAGTTGCTTGCGTTCTTCGCGTTCTTCCAGCAAGCGCAGCCCTGCCCGCACGACCTCGCTGACGTTGTGTTCCGCCGCCTGCGCGAACAACAGGGGCTTCGGTGCGGGCGCGGCGGATGCCGGAGCGCGCACCGAAGGCACCAATTCTTCGACGTACCTGGGTACGCGGATTGCGGATGTCCGAGCCCACCCGCACCGACCAGAAGCGCGGATCTTTCGTGCGGTCGAGCTTGTGCAGGCTCATGCCCGGATTGACCGGATTCATCTGCAGGTCGAAGGCCGTGGTCTTGACCT
>CAZXLV010000144.1:0-7036 GCA_964641405.1 uncultured Limnobacter sp.
GCGAACACGGTGGCCATGTTCATGTACAGCGGCAGGCTGCGCCCGGCGACCAGGTAGTCCCTGGAATTCTTCACTCGCTGTGCCGCGTACAGGCCGATGCCGACCGTCACGGCCAGGTAGATCATCACCAGGAAGGTCAGCATGGGGGTGAGGCCTGCGAGGCCGCGAGCGGCCGGATACGGAGCGGCCGCGGCCGCAAGACGGGCGACACAGTAACCGAACTCGATTCGCTGGTAAAGATTCTGGATCCGGCCTACAGGAGCGGCAGGTGGCCCGCCTGCTGCGCCAGCAGGATCGCCAGCAGGATCGCCAGCACGGTGGCGAACACGCCGATGCGCCGCCGCGTGCGCCGCTGCTCGGCGATCAGCCGCTCGAGCAAGGCTTGCGTGGCGGCTTCGGCGTGCGATCGCGCGCGCTGGGCCAGTGCCGCGTGCACCAGCCGCGGCAGTTCGGGCAGCAGCCGGCCCCACTGCGTGGATTCCTGGCGCAGGCGTGCCTGGAACCCCGCCATGCCCAGTTGCTCCTGCATCCAGCGCTCGAGGATCGGCTTGGCGGTGACCCACAGATCGAGATCGGGGTTGAGCTGGCGCCCCAGTCCCTCGATGTTGAGCAGCGTCTTTTGCAGCAGCACCAGTTGTGGCTGGATCTCGACGTTGAAACGGCGCGATGCCTGGAACAGCCGCAGCAGCACCAGGCCCAGCGAGATCTCCTTCAGGGGTCGGTCGAAGAAGGGCTCGCAGCAGGCACGCACCGCACCTTCGAGTTCTTCGACCCGGGTGGCGGCGGGCACCCAGCCTGACTCGACGTGCAGTTCGGCGACACGCCGATAGTCGCGCCGAAAGAACGCCAGGAAATTCTGCGCCAGGTAGTTCTTGTCGAACTCGGACAGCGTGCCGACGATGCCGAAATCGAGCGCGATGTAGCGATTGAAGTCGGGGCCGGGTCCGCCGACCAGGATGTTTCCCGGATGCATGTCGGCATGAAAGAACCCATGCCTGAACACCTGGGTGAAGAAGATCTCGACGCCCTCGCGCGAGAGTTGCTCGAGGTCGATGCCGGCCTCGCGCATGCGCTCGATCTGGCTGATCGGAAAGCCGTGCATGCGCTCCATGGTGAGCACGTTGGTCGCGCACCAGTCCCAGTGGATCTCGGGCACGCGCAGCAGGCGCGAACCCTCGAAATTGCGCCGCAACTGGTTGGCGTTGGCTGCCTCGCGGATCAGGTCCAGTTCGTCGTGCAGGTACTTGTCGAACTCGTCGATGACTTCGAGCGGGCGCAGGCGCCGGGCATCGGCCGACATGCGCATCAGCAGGCCGCCGGCGGTGCGCAGGAGTTCGAGGTCGCGCTCGATTTCGGGCGCCATGTTCGGGCGCACCACCTTCACGGCCACCTCGCGCCCGTCCTTCAGGCGTGCCAGGTGCACCTGCGCGATCGAAGCAGAGGCCACCGGCACGCGCTCGAACGCGTCGAACAACTGGTCGATCGGACGACCGAGCCCGCGTTCGATCTCGCGTACCGCGATATCGCCGGGAAACGGCGGCACCTGGTCCTGCAGCCGGGCCAGTTCGTCGGCCATATCGGCCGGCAACAAGTCACGCCGGGTCGACAGTACCTGCCCGAACTTCACGAAGATCGGGCCCAGGCTCTCCAGCGCCTCGCGCAGGCGCTGTCCGCGCGGCGCGTCCAGGCGCCGCCCGAAGCGCAGTACCCGAACTGCCGCGAAGGCCCAGCGCGAGCCCGTGGTCGCAGCCGCACCTGAGGCGGCCAGCTCATCCAGGCCATGGCGCCAGGCGACGAATAGGATGCGGATCAGGCGGGTCGTGCGCACGGCGTGCGGAGGCGCTCGGGGCTGCGGAAACGCGCCATTCTACGGCTCGCGCGCTTGCCTCGGCTCTGGCGTCGCCACGGCGCTCGCACATGCATGCTGCGAAGCTGCCGGGATTCGGGACGGGATATCGCTCCCTTTCCCGAAGCCCGACAGCCTCCCGGTGCCGGCAGCGGATGTTCAGCTGTCTTGCGCCGCTTCGTCGGTACCGCTTGGCCACAGGAACAGCACCCGCGCGCCGGCCACCTTGCCCACCGTGACCTCGCGCTGCAGGGTCTTGCCCGCCAGCGTCGCGTCGACCGTGTAGCGACCGGGTGCGAGCCTGGCCAGCAGGAACGGACCGTCGGAGGCGGTGTCGAGCACGGTCTGGTTTTCGCTGTTGCGCACCTGCACCTGGACGTCGGCCGCAAAGTGGTTGCGCAGGTTGTCATGCACCGCGAATTCGAGCGTCATCGGCCAACTCGCGGCCGCCTGTTGCATCGCCCTCGATTCGGCCTGGCCGATTCCGCCGCTGACGAAGGCCACCGGGCCCTCGTGTTGCACCGGCGGCAGGTCGGCCATGGTGGCCATTGCCGGGCCGGCCAGTACCAGGCCCAGTGCCATCGCGAGGGTGGCGTTGCGAAGCTTGCTATTCATGTCGTGCCTCCTGGCATCGAGTCACTTCTGGTCGGTGCCGGCTGGCCACTCGAACACCGTGCGTGCATGGCCCCCCTTGGTCACGGTCACCTCGCGCTGCAGGGTCTTGCCCGCCAGCGTGGCGTCGACCATGTAGCGCCCGGGCTCGACCCTGGCGAGAATGAACGGGCCGTTGGACCGGGTATCGAGCACGACCTTGTGCTCGGCGTTGAGTACGCGTACCTGCACGCCGGCCGCAAAGTCGGCATGCTTGCCGTCGTGCACTGCGAACTCGAGCGTCATCGGCCAATTCGCGGTTGCGTGTTCCATCGCAGCCGCTTCCGACTCGCCGATGCCACCGGTGACGAACGTCACCGCGCCTTCATGTTGCACCGCTGGCAGGCTCGTGGCCGCTGTTGCGGATACCGCCGACCCGGCCATCGCCAGGCCCATCGCAATTGCCAGCACGCTGCGGCGAAGTTTGGTGTTCATGTCGTGACTCCCTTGAATCTGGTGAAGCGGGAGGTCCGGACCGTGGCCCGCCTCTTCCACGGGTGCCGGGTCAGCCGATCTGCACCGGCACGAAGATCTTGTCGTGGCCGCGCTGGATGAGCAGCGCCATCGACTTGCCCGATTTCGCCAGCAGCGCGCGCAACTGCGGCACGCTCTTCACCGGTGTGCCGTCGACGGCCAACAAGACGTCGCCCGCATGAATGCCGGCCAGCGCCGCCGGACCCTCGGCGTCCTCGATCACCAGGCCGTGCTCGATGCCGGTCGCGCGCCGCTCCTGCGGCTGCAAGGGGCGCACCGCCAGGCCGAGTTGCCCCGGGCTCTCGCTGTTGCCGCTGCTGCTCGCCTGTGCCAGCGGGTTGCCGGCCTTGCCGAGCGTGGCGACCACCTCGCGCGCGTGGCCATCACGCCATACCTGCAGGTCCACCTTGTTGCCGGGCTGGGCCAGCCCGACGGTGGATGACAGGTCGCCTGCGTCGACGATCGGATTGCCGTCGATGCTGGTGATCACGTCGCCGGCGGAGAGGCCGGCGCGGTCAGCCGCGCTGCCCTTCTCGACGCTCGAAACGAGCGCGCCTTCCGGCTTGGGCAACTTGAAGGAGTCGGCCAGCGTCTGGTTCACGTTCTGCACGCTGACGCCGAGTTTCGCGTGCTCGACCGTGCCGTGCGCGAGAATCTGGTCCTTGATGTGCATGGCGAGGTCGATCGGAATGGCAAACGACAGGCCCTCGTAGCCGCCGGTGCGGCTGTAGATCTGCGAGTTGATGCCGACCACCTGGCCCTGCGCATTGAACAGCGGGCCGCCCGAATTGCCGGGGTTGACCGCGACGTCGGTCTGGATGAAGGGCACGAAGCCGGAATCGGGCAGCGAGCGGCCCTTGGCGCTGACCACGCCCGCGGTCACCGAGTTCATGAAGCCGAACGGCGAGCCGATCGCCAGCACCCATTGACCGACTTCCAGGGTCTTGTCGTTGCCGATCGGCACGGTCGGCAGGCCCTTGGCGTCGATCTTGATCACGGCCACGTCGGTGGCGGGATCCGAGCCGAGCACCTTGGCGCGAAACTCGCGCCGGTCGGTCAGCCGGACCGTGACTTCCTTCGCGTCGCGCACCACGTGGGCATTGGTGAGGATGATGCCGTTGGGGTCGATGATGAAGCCCGAACCCTCGCCGCGGATGGGCACCGAGCGTTGCTGAAGCATGCCGTTGGGTCCCATGAAGCGGCGGAAGAACTGGTAGAACGGGTCGTTCTGCAACTGGCTGTCGTCACCCGGTTGCTCGTCGGACGAGCCGACGACCGCCTTGCTCATGCCGGTGACGGTGACGTTCACGACCGCTGCACCATAGCGATTGACGATGGAGGAAAAGCTGGGCAATGCGATGGTGGCGCCCGGCGCGGCGGCCGGCGCGGTGGCGACCACCGGCGCCAGTGCGGGCATCGACGCGGCATGGCCGACCTGCCATGCCGTACCGGTACCGAGCACCACGATGCCGGCTGCGGCCAGGGAGGCGACGATCTGCTTTGCCTTGAAGTGACGGGGGGTTTCCATGAGTGGTCTCCTGATCGGGTTGTCTGCAACGAAAGCAGTCTCCGCCGGCCGTCTTAGGCGACGCTTAGGACGCTGTCAGCCTTGCTGGCGCCCGCTCCCGGATCCCGTGTAGGCTGGCGTTCAGGCTGCGCGGGCGCGCACGACTTGCGGCACCACTTCACTCCCGATCGGAATCGACATGCTTCCACCGCTGGTCCAGTGGCTGATCATCATCAACGTCGTGGTCTTCCTGCTGCAGGGACTGCTTGGCGGCGAACTGCTGCGCTGGTTCGCACTGTGGCCGGGCGACTGGGTCGGCGCCATCGGCGCGCCCTGGTCGCTGGTCAGCTACAGCTTCCTGCACGGCGGGCTCACGCACCTGTTGCTCAACATGTTCGCGCTGTGGATGTTCGGCTCCGACCTGGAGCGCGTGTGGGGTGCGAAACGCTTCGCCCTGTGCTACTTCCTGGGCGTGGTGGTCGGCGCGCTGGCGCAGATCTTCGTGGTGGCGGCGTTCGGTGCCTCCGATGCGCCGGTGATCGGGGCCTCGGCAGGCGTGTTCGCCTTGCTGGCCGGCTACGCGCTGGTGTTTCCTCATCGCACCGTGATGCTGCTGATCCCGCCGATTCCGATGCCGGCGCGCATCTTCGTGCTGGTGTACGCGGTGATCGAGCTCGCGCTCGGCGTTACCGGCACGGCCAGCGGCGTGGCACATTTCGCGCATCTGGGCGGCTTGCTGGGGGGCTGGATCGGCTATCGCTTCGGCGGCAGGCTTTCCGGACACTGGCGCAATCGTCGATAATCGTGCGGCGGCGCCAGCGAAGCACAACGAGGAGACCACCTGCCATGCGCAAACCGACCCTGCCCGCAATGCTGCTTGCGGCGCTGTTCGCGATCGGCCTGCAACCGGCCCTGGCCGCCGAGGGCTCGGTGCGCATCCTGCAGCCCGCAGAAGGCGCAACGCTCGATGCGATGGAGCAGAACAAGCTCGTCTACGAGGTCGAACCCGGTCCTCGCGGCGACCACATCCACGTCTACATCGACGGCAAGGAGGTGGGCATCCTGCGCGAGCGCAAGGGCAGCTACACGCTGGAAACACTCGCGCCGGGGCGCCACGAGTTGTGCATCAAGGTGGTCAACAAGGCGCACACGCCGGTGGGCATCCAGAAATGCGTGGCGGTGGTGGCCAGTTGAGCGTTGCGCCGTGAGTGCGGAGAACCTCGCCTACGCGCTGGTGCAACTGGTCCACAATTTCGGCGCCGCCGGCGTGGTCGGGGCAGCGGTATTCGCCTGCTGGCCGGTGCGCCAGGCGATCATCGTGCAGGCCCGGCTGGCCTGGCTGGTGCTGTTCGCCTGGGCCGTGCAGATTGCCAGCGGCGCCTCGTTCGGGGCGGTCAGCTACCACTTCTATGGCACCTTGCCCGAACTGCACGCCATCGCGCGAGCGGCCCTGGTGATCAAGGTCGCCGCGGCCCTGGTCGGGCTGGCCAGCGCCGCCTGGCTGGTAGCTCGCGGTGCGCACAGCAACGATGCCCGTCGCCTGCGCGCCTGGCGCCTGCTCGCCGCTTGCGGGGTGATTGCACTGGCCGCGGCGGCCGCATTGCGCTGGTTTTCCTGAGCAGGCATGCCGGATTCGTTCACGCCTGGTGAAGCGATGACCCGTCCCGCCCGGCCTCTCGCCCAGCGCGCCACCATGAGCCTGGCCGAGTTGTCGCCGGCCAACTTCGCGATGGTCATGGCCACGGGGATCGTGTCGCTGTCGGCGGCGCAATACGCCCTGCACCGCGTGTCGACGCTCCTGTTCTATCTCAACGTGCTGGCCTGGTTGTCATTGTGGGTGCTCACTTTCGCGCGCTTGCTACGCCATCGCGAGCGTTTCGTGGCCGACCTGGTCGATCACTTGCGCGGGCCAGGCTTTTTCACCTGCGTCGCGGCCACTGGCGTGCTCGGCAGCCAGTTCGTGCTGATGGCCGATGACCTGCGCTTCGGACTGGCCTTGTGGGCAGGGGCGATCGCGCTGTGGATCGTGCTGACGTACACCATCTTCGCTGCGTTCACGATCAAGGAAATCAAGCCTACGCTGGATCACGGCATCACCGGCGGCTGGCTGCTGGCGGTGGTGGCGACCCAATCGATCGCCGTGCTCAGTGCGCTGATTGCCGCGCGCAGCGGGCAGCCGTGGCGGCTCGAGTTGAACTTCTTCGCCCTTTCCATGTGGCTGTGGGGCGGCATGCTCTACATCTGGATGATGTCGCTGATCTTCTACCGCTACACCTTCTTCCCGTTCTCGCCGGGCGACCTGTCGCCGCCGTACTGGATCAACATGGGCGCGATGGCGATCTCGACGCTGGCCGGCTCGCTGCTGATCCTGAACTCGCCCGACGCGCCGTTCCTGCGCTCGCTGCTGCCCTTCATCAAGGGCTTCACCGTCTTCTACTGGGCGACCGGCACCTGGTGGATCCCGATGCTGCTGATCCTGGGCGTGTGGCGGCACGGCTACCGCCGCTTCCCGCTGCGCTACGACCCGCTGTACTGGGGCGCGGTGTTCCCGCTGGGCA
>CAZXLV010000145.1:0-7036 GCA_964641405.1 uncultured Limnobacter sp.
AGGTCTCCGTCGTTCGTGCACCGTCTGCGAGCATTCTACGTCGCGTCGCGGCGCCTGGAACACCCTGCCGACCCCGTGACGGGCTGCGCCCCGGGGCATCGATGAGGATGCGGGACTTTGACACTGCGGGGGGTTTCTCCTAACCTGCCGTGCATGCCGATCAGGGCCGATTCCCGCACCCGCCCGTTTCGCGCTGGACTCGCGGCGCTTGCTGCGTTCGCATGCCTGGCGTGCACCACGATCACGGCACATGCCGGTCCACTGCCGCCCGACACCGCAGGCGAGTCACCGCATGGCGCGGTCGAACTGGTGATCCGCTCGCTGTCGCTGCTCGGGGTGCACTACCGGTTCGGCGGCAGTTCGCCCGAGACCGGCCTGGATTGCAGTGGCCTGGTGCGTCTCGTGTTTCACGAGGCGATGGGGCTCGCCCTGCCGCGGCGCTCCGAGGAAATCAGCCGTGAAGGCGAACGGGTGCGACTCGATCAGCTCCAGCCCGGCGACCTGGTGTTCTTCAACACGCTGCGGCGGGCCTTCTCTCACGTCGGCATCTATATCGGCAACAACCGGTTCGTGCATGCACCGTCGGCTGGCGGGCAGGTGCGCGTGGAAAAGTTCGACTCGCGCTACTGGAAGGCGCGCTTCAACGGCGCGCGCCGACTCGCCGGGGCCGGCAGCGAGGTGCGCACGGAGCCGTTCACCTACTGACCCGATGCGCTGGCGAGCACTGCGCGGGAATCATGTGCCTGCGATGCGTGCGACCGACCGGCCGCAGCGCGTTCTTCGGTTTCGAGGCGGTAGCGACAGTGCGTGCAGGCTTCGAGTGCGCCGCGCAGGCTGCAGGTGGAACGTCGGCAAGCGAGCACCGGCACGCCCTGCTTGCGCGCGGCGTCACGGTAGCCGCGCATCACGTTGTGGCCGAGGAAATCGGTGAACAGGATGAGCATCTCCGCGCCTGCCGGCATGGTGCGCTCGCCGCGCTGGGCCGATGGGTCACGCCCCGAGACGTGGCGCATGATCGAGATCCCGTATTCGGTCAGGACCTGCGGGATATTGCCCAGACGGTCCGCTCCCACCAGTAGCGCTTTCATATTGTTCGACGGGGATGAAGATTTACGAATAATACATCTTCTCGCCCCCTTGTCAATCCGCTTGAGAATCCGTCTCATTTAGATTAATCTCGCGGCGCATCCTGCCCATTCACCCACCACCCGAAGCCTGCCACGATGGATCCAAGCCGAACGTCCAGCCTTGCCGCGTCCGCGCTCGTCACCGCCGCCCTGATCGCCGCCAGTCCACTCGCTGCGGCACAGGACAAGGTGCTCAACCTGTATTCCGCACGTCACTACCAGACCGACGAGGCCTTGTATGCCGCCTTCACCCGGGCCACCGGCATCCAGATCAAACGCATCGAAGCCGGCGACGAAGCCCTGCTGGAGCGCTTGCGCAACGAAGGGCGCAACAGTCCTGCCGACGTCCTGTTGCTGGTCGATGCGGCGCGACTGTGGAAGGCACAGATCGAGGGGCTGTTCCAGCCGGTCAGGTCGGCCAGCCTCGACGCACGCATCCCGGCCACGCTGCGCGGCAAGGACGACGGCAAGGGCAGCGAGTGGTTCGGAGTATCGATCAGGGCACGCCTGATCGTCTACAACAAGGACAAGGTCGATCCCGCGCTGGTGCAGAACTACGAAGACCTCGCGCGACCGGAACTCGAGGGCAAGGTGTGCACCCGTTCGGGCGCCCACCCCTACATGCTGTCGCTGATCGGCGCCATCTCCGAGCACCTCGGTGAAGCGAAGACCGAGCAATGGGCCAGCGGCGTGGTAGCCAACTTCGCGCGCAAGCCGCGCGGCGGCGACACGGATCAGATCCGCGCCGTGGCCACTGGCGAATGCGGCGTGGCGCTTACCAATTCCTACTACCTGGCGCGCCTGATGAGTTCGTCCAGCCCGCAAGACAAGGAGGCGGTCTCACGCGTCGGCGTGATCTGGCCGGACCAGAAGACCTATGGCACGCATGTCAACGTCTCGGGTGCAGGCGTGGCGCGCAACGCGCCGCATCGTGCCAACGCGGTGCGCTTCCTCGAATACCTGGCCAGCGACGCCGGCCAGCGCCATTTCGTCGAAGCCAACTTCGAGTGGCCGGTGGTCAAGAGCGTGAAAGTGGACCGGGCCGAGTTGACCGCACTCGGCGAATTCAGGGCCGATACGCTGCCGATTGCCTCGATCGGTCGCGCCCAGATCACCGCGGCGCGGATCATCGACCGGGTCGGCTGGCGCTGATCGTCGCAGGCGACCGTCGCACAGCCGGGATCGGTGCAAGAACCGATTGTGCGATGCCGCTTCAAAGGCGGGCCGCGATCACCTTGATTTCGACGCGATACTCGGGCGCGGCCAGGCGCGCTTCGACGGTCGCGCGCGCCGGCGTGTGGCCGGGCGGCACCCACGCATCCCAGACGGCGTTCATGGCGGCGAAGTCGCTGATGTCGGCGAGGAATACCTGCGCCTGCAGGATGCGCGAACGATCACTGCCGGCCTCGGCCAGCAAGCGGTCGATCGCCGCCAGCACTTGGCGCGTCTGCGCGCCCACGTCGAGCGAAGGATCCTGGGCGACCTGTCCGGCGAGATACACGACACCATTGTGGATGGTTGCCTCGGACATGCGGGGACCGGCGTGCAGGCGTTCGATGCTCATGACTCACCCTCGCAAAGAAAGCTCTCGACCACGTCGATCTGCGTGTCGGCGATGAGCGTCGGCGCGTGGCCGACGCCTTCGAAGGTCACGCAACGCGCACGCGGGCCGCGCTGCGTCATCTGGCGCGCGGTCTCGGCCGACAGGATATCGGACTGCGCGCCGCGCAGCACCAGCGTCGGGCAGTGGATCGCCTCGTAGAGCGGCCACATGTCGGGCAGCGCCTGGCCTTTGCTCTCGCGCAAGGAAACCGCGATGGCCGGGTCGTAGTGAAAATACCAGCGCCCATCGCGCTCGACCAGATAGTGCCGCGTCAGCAGCTTGAACTGCTCGTCGGTGTGCGGGCCGAAGCCGCTCATCAGTACCCGCAGGGCGGCTACGCCTTCGGCCTCACTGGCGAAGGATGGATCGCCGCCCACGTCGTTGCCGATGCGCGCCAGCCCCGCCGCGTCGATCACCGGGCCGATGTCATTGAGGACCATGCGCGCGATCGGCGTGCCCGGCAGGGCCGCCAGCAGCATGCCGATCAGCCCGCCCATCGAGGTGCCCACCCAGGCCAGGCGCTCGACATCCAGGCGCGCTACCAGGGTCACGCAATCGGCCAGGTATTGCGGCTGCGAATACAGGTGCGGATCGGCGACCCGGTCCGAGGCGCCACGCCCGATCATGTCCGGGCAGATGATGCGCCAGCGTCGCGACAGGCGCGACGCGAGCGCATCGAAGTCGCGACCGTTGCGGGTCAGGCCGTGCAGGCAGACGACGGTGTCGACCGCATCGCCGGCTCGCACCGGCGCGCTGCCGGCACTTTGCCATTCCCAGTAGGCAAGCCGATGCAGGCCGCGTGGGCTGGCGCAGGTGACGTGGCAAAGACGGGGTTCGATCATGGGGGCTGCGCCGTTACAATCGAGCCAGATTGTACAGGGAGAGGTCATGCTCGAAGGGAAGCTGGCACTGGTTACCGGGTCGACCAGCGGTATCGGTCTGGGTATCGCGCACGCGCTGGCGCGCGAGGGCGCAAACCTGGTGCTCAACGGTTTCGGCGATGCCGGCGACATCGAGCGTGAGCGCGCCGGACTCGCCGAGCGCTACGGTGTCATGGTCCGTTACGCAGGCGCCGACCTGTCGTACGCGGCGCAGATCGAGGCGATGATCGCCGACATCGACCAGCACCATGGCGGCCTGGACATCCTGGTCAACAACGCAGGCATCCAGTTCGTCGCCCCGATCGAGCGCTTCCCGGCCGAGCGTTGGGATGCCGTGATTGCCATCAATCTCTCGGCGGCCTTTCACACCACCCGTTGCGCCCTGCCGGCGATGCGGCGGCGCAACTGGGGACGCATCATCAATATCGCCTCGGCGCACGGCTTGGTCGCCTCGATCGAAAAGTCGGCCTACGTGGCGGCCAAGCACGGCATCATCGGCCTGACCAAGGCGGTCGGCCTCGAAACCGCGCGCACCGGCATCACCTGCAATGCCATCTGCCCCGGCTGGGTGCTCACGCCACTGGTGCAAAGGCAGATCGATGCACGCGCCGCGCAAGGTGGCGTAAGCGTCGAAGCTGCCAGGCTTGCGCTGGTATCGGAGAAGCAGCCTTCGCAGGATTTCGTCACACCGGAGCAACTTGCCGCCCTCACCGTCTTTCTGTGCTCCCCTGCCGCCGACCAGGTGCGCGGCGCCGCCTGGGCTATCGATGGCGGCTGGACCGCGCAATAGACATCAGGAAACGCTCCACCTGCTCATTCGGGGGGCGCCAACTCGTCGGGTAGCCGCACGCGCCAATAGCGGCGATCCTCGATGCGCGTGCGCTCGATGCGTGGCGCGTGCCCGCGCGCGAAGTGCGCCACGATCGCGCCATCGCGGTCACTGCGCAGCACCGTGATGCCGGCCGCGCGGTAACGCTCCAGCGCCCGCTCGGCCGGGTGCCTGAAGCGGTTGCGGTAGCCCACCTGGGCCACTGCGTAGCGCGGCGCAACGCTCGCCAGCAACTGCGCGCTGGACGAACCGGCGCTGCCGTGATGCGGTGCCAGCATCAGGTCGGCAGCAAGCGTGCGCGAACCATGGCGCGCCACCAGTTCGCGCTCCTGCGCCGCCTCGATGTCACCGGTCAGCAGGATGCGCGCTGCCGGCGAGACGATACGCAACACGCAACTGGCGGCATTGGAGGGTGACTTTGCGCGGCCGGACGGCTCGCTCCCGGGATGCAGGAACTCGAACTCGACCTCGCCCCAGCGCCAGGCAAGACCGTGGCGGCACTCGTGGAACGGCCTGCCGGACTCGCGCAGCGGGTGCTCGCCCGGCAGGGAGCCGGCGATCCAGTCCAGGCGCAGGTTGCGCAGCACGCTCGGTGCACCGCCCGAGTGATCGGAATCCAGGTGCGAGACGATCAGCGCATCGAGTCGATCGATGCCGCGCGCACGCAGCCACGGCACGATCACGCGCGCCCCCGCTTCCGAATCGCCGCCATAGAGCGGCCCGGTGTCGTAGAGAAGGCGCCGACCGGGGGTTTCCACGAGCACCGCCATGCCCTGCCCGACGTCGAAGGCGGTCAGCCTGAGTTGGCCAGCCGCAGGCGAGTCGGCGCCGCCCGCGAGCATGGGCAGCAGACCGGCAAAGGCCAGCGGGCGAGCCGGCAACGGCACCGGCCACAACAGGACGGCAATCGCGATCGCCGCCAGTGCCAGCGCTGCCGGCCCCGGTTGTGCCAGCACGACGATAGACAGCGGCGTCGCTGCCAGCGGCTCGAGCAAATCCATCATCAGCCCGGTGATCCAGGCCGTCAGCAGCAGCAAGGCAGCGCCGATGGCCGGCACCACCAGCACCAGCGCGCTCGCCAGCATCGCCAGCGGAGTGATCACGGCCGACACCAGGGGAATCGCGAAGGCATTGGCGAGCGGCCCGATCAGCGAGAAGCTGGAAAAAAACAGCGCCCCCAGCGGCAGCAGTGCCAGCGTGGCTGCCCACTGCGTGCGGCCGGCCTCGCGCAGCATGCCGCGCAGGCGCGACTGCATGGGGATCTCACGCGCACGCGTGGCCGACCCGTGCAGCGTGATGGCCGCCACCGACGCGAACGAAAGCCAGAAGCCGGCGGCCAGCGGTGCCCAGGGATCGAGCACGGTGACCACTGCGGCGGCCAGCGACAGCACGTGCACGATCGAGCGGGAACGACCGCTGAACAGCGACAGGCCTGCGACGGCAAGCATCCAGCAGGTTCGCTGGGCCGGTATGCCCCAGCCGGACAGACCCGAATAGAGGAACGCCGTGGCCACCCCGAGCAGCCAGGCCAGCCGCCTGGCAGGCCAGCGCAACAGCAGGCCGCTGCGCGCGGCCAGGGCGCTGCGCAACAGGCGTCGCGCAAGCATCACCGACAGGCCTGCCAGCATGGTGATATGCAGGCCGGAGATCGACATCAGGTGCCCGATTGCCGTCTTGTTGAAGATCTCCCACCAGCGGGTCGTGATGGCCGCCTGGTCGCCCACCACCAGCGCCACCAGCACTCCGGATGCGTCGCCGCGTGCATCCCGCAAGGCGCTCCGCATTGCCTCGCGCAGACGCGTGCGTGCCACCTCGAAGAGCAGTGCCGGAGTGAACGCGCGACCGATCCGTTGGTTGGGCAGCGAGCGATCGCGCGCGGCTCGCACCGAACCGTTGGCAGCGATGCCCTCTTCGAGCGCGCGCAACTCGGCATCGAAGGCGCCGGGGTTGTGCAGCGCGTGCGGCAACTTCAGGCGCAACCCGAGCCGCCAGCGCTCACCGGGTTGAGGCGAACCGACCGGTTCGTGCGAGCGCGACCGGTCGCGTCCGCTCCAGGCCTCGCGAGCGACCGGAAACTCGTACCAGCCCAGGCGCACGCGCCGACCCTCCGGGCAGCCCGCGCGCGGTTGCACGCATCGTTCGATATCGAACAGGAAGCGCGTGCCGTGCTCGGCCGCCATCGGCATCGACGCGATGCGGCCCACGACCACGTAGTCGCGCCCTTCCTGCGACGGCTCGATGCGCGCCGAGAGCGCCCGCTCGGCTACGTCGATGGTCCAGCCCGCGCCGGCCAGCGCCGCCGCCAGCAGCCGCCAGCCGTGGTGCTGGCGCCGGCGCACAAGCAGCAGCATCAGCAAGCCCAGCGTGAGCATCAGTGCAGCGAGCGGCCTGCCCGGCAGCACCGGCAAGCGATGCACGGCGAGCGCCGCCGCCACGATCGGCACCCCCAGTGGTATCGCGCGAAGCACTTCCGGCAGGCAGCGCATCGAGCCATGCTAGGTCGCGTGCCGCCGGCGGCGCCATTGCGCCGAAGGCCTAGGACCTGTTCACACTACGATCGTCCCCGCGTGAGCCCGAAAAAGTGCGCAATCAAGGC
>CAZXLV010000146.1:0-1335 GCA_964641405.1 uncultured Limnobacter sp.
CGCGCTGCTCGAGCTGGCGCGCGAATCGCTGATCGAGATCACCCAGGCCGAGGCCTTCGCGCCGATCTACGTGCGACTGGCCTATCAGCCGGCGTAGGCCATGCAGCGTGGCGTCGCGCTGAAGGCGCTCAACAGCTTCGCCGTCGAGGCGCGCGCCGAGCGCCTGGTCGAGTTGCGCGCAGCGACCGAGCTGCCCGCGATGCTCGAACTGCTGCGTGCCCATTCGCCGATCACCATCCTGGGCGGCGGCAGCAACCTGCTGTTCACGCGCGATCCACCCGGCACCGTGCTGCGTGTCGCGCTCGCCGGGCGGCGGATCGTCGAAGTCGGCCGCGATTCGGCGCTGATCGAAGCGGCCGCGGGGGAAAACTGGCACCAACTGGTGCAGTGGAGCCTGGCACAGGGCCTGTACGGGCTGGAGAACCTGTCGCTGATCCCGGGCAGCGTCGGGGCGAGCCCGATCCAGAACATCGGCGCCTATGGCGTCGAACTGCGCGAGTGCTTCGACTCGCTCGATGCGGTGTCGCTGGACGACGGCCACAGGCGCCGCTTCGATGCGGCGGAGTGCGCCTTCGGCTACCGCGACAGCGTCTTCAAGCATGCGTCCGGGCACTGCTGGCTGATCACCGCGGTACGGCTGCGCCTGTCACGCCAACCGCGGCTGCGCCTGGACTACGGCGAGATCCGCGATGAACTGCGCGCCATGGCGATCCAGGCCGCCACTGCGCACGACGTCGCGCGCGCGGTGTGTGCGATCCGGCGCCGCAAGCTGCCCGATCCGGCGCAGATCGGCAATGCCGGCAGCTTCTTCAAGAATCCGCTCGTGCCGGCCGGTTTCGCCGAGCGTGTGCGCCAGGCCCATCCCGGGCTGCCGGTTTACCCGCTGTCCAGCAGCACTGTCGCTGCACCGGCGGGCACGACGTCCGGCGCGGACACGTCGGGGCCCGCGCCGGCACCACCGGTCAAGCTGTCGGCGGCCTGGCTGATCGACCAATGTGGCTGGAAGGGCTATCGCGAGGGCGACGCGGGCGTACACGAAAGCCACGCGCTGGTGCTGGTCAACCACGGGCATGCCAGCGGTGCGCAAATCCTTGCGCTGGCCGAGCGCATCCGCGACTCGGTAAGGCAACGCTTCAGCGTCGAACTCGAGCGCGAACCGGTAGTGGTATAGGGCGGGCAATGATCGCAATTCGCTGCGCGCCGAAGTCGATTCCATCGGCCGGCTGCGCCCCGGGCACCATGTGAAGGCCGTGCTCGACACCAATGTCTGGCTCGACTGGCTGGTGTTCACCGATGCCAGTGTGACGACCATCGCGCGCGGCGTTCAGGCGGGGG
>CAZXLV010000146.1:1435-6996 GCA_964641405.1 uncultured Limnobacter sp.
ATCGCACGCCCCGACGCGCCCGCCCTGCATGCGGCCTTATCGGGCTGCATTGCCCACCTATAATCACTGCTCCGTGGAAGGCTTCGACATGAATGCACCGCACAGCGTCGCCGCGGTAACGATCGGCACCAGGCTGCCGAAGGTCGGCACCACGATCTTCACGCTGATGTCGGCGTTGGCCGCCGAAAAACAGGCAGTCAACCTCGGCCAGGGGTTCCCCGACTTCGACTGCGATCCGCGGCTGATCGACGCGGTGGCTGAAGCTATGCGGCACGGTCACAACCAGTACCCGCCGATGGCTGGCGTGGCGACGCTGCGCCAGCGGGTCGCGGAAAAGATCGCGACACTCTACGGCGCCCACTACGATCCGGACACCGAGATCACCATCACGGCCGGCGCCACCCAGGCGATCTTCACCGCCGTGCTCGCCCTGGTGCGCCCCGGCGACGAGGTGATCGTGATCGAACCGGTCTACGACAGCTACATCCCGAGCATCGAACTGGCCGGCGGCAAGGCCGTCGTGGTGCCGATGGATGCCGGTTTCCGGGTGCCCTGGCAGGCGGTGCGCGCAGCCGTCACGGCACGCACGCGCGCCATCATGATCAACTCGCCGCACAATCCCAGCGGCACCATCCTGCGCGAAGCCGACCTGCGCGAACTGGAATCGATCGTGCTCGCCCACGGCCTGTTCGTGATCTCGGACGAGGTCTACGAACACATGGTGTTCGACGGCGAAGCGCATCAGTCGGCCAGCCGCCACCCCCTGCTGGCGGCGCGCGCCTTCGTCGTTTCCTCCTTCGGCAAGACCTTTCACGCAACCGGCTGGAAGATCGGCTACTGTGCCGCCCCAGCGACGCTGAGCGTGGAATTCCGCAAGGTGCACCAGTTCAACGTGTTCACCGCCAATGCGCCGATGCAGGTGGGGATCGCCAGGTACATGGAGGATCCCGAGCCGTGGCGCAGCCTGTCTGCGTTCTACCAGCGCAAGCGCGACCTGTTCCGCGCCGGGCTTGCCGGCACGCGCTTTCGCCTGCTGCCGAGCGAGGGCACGTTCTTCCAGCTGGTCGACTACAGCGCGATCTCGCAACTGGGCGAGGTCGATTTCGCCCGCTGGCTGACCAGCGAGATCGGCGTGGCCGCGATTCCGCTATCGGCGTTCCATGAGCGTGCGGTGGAGAACCGGCTGGTGCGCTTTTGCTTCGCCAAGACCGAAGCGACGCTCGAACGGGCGCTCGAGCGCCTGTCTCGCCTGTAGGTGGCGGGCCGCTTGCCGACCGGCGGGCCCTGCGAAGCAGGCAAGCCTATTCGTCGCCAGGGGCCGCTTCGGCAGGGAGTTCGCCCGCTGCATCGGGCGGTGCGCCGGCTGGCGCGTCCTCGGACGCCTGGCCCTCGGCGCCATCGCCCGGCTCGGTCTTGCGCTTGAGCTTCTCTTCCTTCTTCTGTTTCTTCGCAAGCTCGCGCTGTCTCTTTGCGAATGCGTAGTTGGGTTTTGCCAATGCGTGCCCCTCCTGGATGCCTTGCCGATGAAACCGTGTCAACCGCTATTGTCGCGACTCTCGCGCCGCGACGCCAATCCGGCCGCGCGCGCCGATCATTCCGCCACCCGGCGTCGCAGCGCCTTGACCTGCCCGCGCCGAACCTTTTCCTCGACGCGCCGCAGGCGCGATGCGCGCGTCGGGCGCGTCGGGCGGCGCTCCAGCGGCTCCTGCGCGGCCAGCGCCACCAGCGCCTGCAGGCGTGCGATCGCATCCTCGCGGTTCTTCTCGAGGCTGCGAAAGCGCTGCGCCTTGATGACGACCACGCCATCGCCCGAGATGCGCCGATCCTCCAGGGCGAGCATGCGCTGTTTCACGCGATCGGGCAGCGACGAGCCGTAGATGCTGTAGCGCAGCTGCACCGCATTGGAGACCTTGTTGACGTTCTGGCCGCCCGCGCCCTGGGCGCGAATCGCGGTGAACTCCATCTCGTCTTCACGCACGTTCGGCGCGCGCGCTGCATCGACCATGCGCGTCACCCGGCGAGGAAAGTGCGGCGCAGGTCGATCGAGGAGCGGTGCCCGACGTGGTGCAGGCTGGCGGCCAGCCAGGCATCGGCCGACTGTCGACCCCGCTCGCGCAAATCGAGCAGGAACGGCAGCGAGGTCTGGAACTTGCTGTCGGAGCCCAGCCCGCTCAGCGCATCGTCGGCGCGAACCAGGTGCACCAGGACGTTGCGCAGTTTCGATTCGTACTGCGCCTTCAGCCAGCCGCCGTCGAGCAGCTTGTGCACGAACGCGATGGCGCGCATTTCGGCGATCAGCGAGGCATTGAAGGAGATCTCGTTGACCCGGTCGAGGATGTCGCCCGGCTGCCTGGGCGTGGCGTCGCGCGCCAGCGGATTGACCATCACCACCAGCAGATCGCGGCTGCCGCATTCGTAGAAGAAGGGGTACAGGGGCGGATCGGCAAGGTAGCCACCATCCCAGTACGACTCGCCGCCGATCTCGACGGCCTGGAACACGGTCGGCAGACAGGCCGACGCCATCACCACGTCGACCTCGATCTCATGGATGTCGAAGATCCGCACACGGCCGGTGCGCACATTGGTGGCCGACAGGAAGAGCCGGAAGCGGCCAGCCTTGCGCAGGCGCTCGAAGTCGATCTGGCTCGCCAGCAAGGCTCGCAGCGGATTGAGGTTGGCCGGATTGAACTGATAGGGCGACAGCGTGCGGGTGATCAGCTCCGCCCACGGCCCGAGCGGCGCGCTGCCGAAGATCCCGGACGCCGCACCGACCGACTGCCAGAACCGCTCGAGCGCGGCTCGCGCGCCGTCGCGACCGCCTTCGTGCCAGCCGTGCACCAGCAGCGCCGCGTTGATGGCGCCGGCGCTGGCTCCCGACAAGCCCTCGAAGTCGAGTCTGCCATCTTCGAGCAGGCGATCGAGCACGCCCCAGGTGAACGCCCCGTGCGACCCGCCGCCTTGCAGGGCGATATTGACCTTCGGCGTCTCGCCGGGCTCAGATTTCGGCAAGCGGCGCAGGCCCCGGATACCAGCTCGCGTCGCGCTTCTCCCGAAACGACGCGAGCCCCTCGCGCGCCTCGTCCGATTGGCGGCGAGCGGCATGCTGCTCGACCAGGCGCTCGAACGAGCGCGCGGAGAGGTCGCCCCAGGCATATTCGAGCGCGAGCGCCTTGGTCTGGGCATTCGCTTGCGGCGCGTTCTCGAGCAGGTGCTCGACGATGCGCGCCCCGGCGCTGTCGAGCGAGGCGCCGGGCACGACTTCGTGCACCAGGCCAATGCGGCGCGCCTCGTGTGCATCGAAGCGCTCGCCGGTCAACGCATAGCGCCGGAGATGGCGCACGCCGATGGCGTCGTTGAGTTGCGGGATGATGATGCCCGCCATCAGGCCCCAGCGGGTTTCCGCAATCGAGAATTGCGCGCTGTCGGCGGCAAGCACCACGTCGCAAGCCGCCAGCACGCCAGTGCCGCCGCCGAAGCAGGCCCCCTGCACGAGCGCCACCGTGGGCAGGGGCAGCAGGTTGAGGCGATGCACGACCTGCGCGGTCAGCCGGGACGCCCGCACATTCTCGCTGGCCGATTGCCGCGCCACATCGTTCAGCCAGGCAAGGTCGGCACCGGCCTGGAAGTGGCGCCCGGCTCCGCGGATGACCACCACCCGGACTGGCGACGGTTCCGCCAGGGCATCCATGGCGGCCATCAGCCCTTGCAACAGTCCTTCGTGGTAGGCGTTGCCGAATTGCGGACGGTTCAGGGTGACCGTGGCAACACCGCGCCCATCGACACTCCAGCTGACGCTGTGATCGGCACTGGTCTGGTCCATGCGGCATGCTACCACCGGCGCCCAGCCCAGCCGCACCGACCGCCCCGGCCGTGGCACGCGTCGATGGCAAAATGCGCACATGAACGATACCCAAGCCTTCGCCCCGCTTCGGCGCGTCTTCTCCGGCATCCAGCCGACCGCCGACTCGTTTCACTTCGGCAACTACCTCGGCGCGCTGCGGCAGTGGGTCTCGCTGCAGCAGGATCACGACACCATCTACTGCATCGTCGACCTGCACGCGATCACCGCCGAGCACGATCCGGTGCTGCTGCGCGAGCGCACCTACCGATCGGCGGCACAATTGCTCGCCGCCGGGGTCGATCCGCAGCGCTCGGCGCTGTTCGTGCAATCGCAGGTGGCCGAGCACGCGCAGCTGGCCTGGGTGCTGGGGTGCCTGACCGGGTTCGGCGAGGCGAGCAGGATGACCCAGTTCAAGGACAAGTCCGCGCGCGGCAGCTTCGATCGCACCAGCGTCGGCCTGTTCACCTATCCGATCCTGATGGCTGCGGACATCCTGCTGTACCAGGCCGACGAGGTGCCGGTCGGGGAAGACCAGCGTCAGCACCTGGAACTCGCCCGCGACCTGGGCGAGCGCTTCAACCGGCGCTTCGGCCCGACCTTCACCATTCCGCGGCCGCACATCGTCGAAGATGCCGCCCGGATTCGCGACCTGCAGCAGCCGGAGGTGAAGATGAGCAAGTCGGCCTCCTCGCAGGCCGGGATCCTCGAACTGCTGGACGACCCGAAGCACTCGGCGCGCAAGATCCGCTCGGCCGTCACTGACTCGGGCCGCGAAGTGATCTTCGACGAGGTCGCCAAGCCGGGCGTGGCGAATCTGCTGCGCATCTACGCCGCGCTCAGCGGACGGGCCATCGATGACATCGTCGTCGCCTACCAGGGCAAGGGCTACGGAGCCTTCAAGGATGACCTTGCGGCAGCGGTGGTCGACTTTGTCACCCCGCTGCGCGACCGTACAATGAAGCTGCTCGACGATCGCGGCGAGCTCGATCGGATCCTGCGCCTGGGCCGCGAGCGGGCAAGCGCCATCGCCGCGAAGACGCTGGCGAACGTGCACGAGCGGATCGGGTTCGTCCCGCCCGTGAAAATCCCCTGAGTTCGGCTCGCGAGGCCGTCGGCCTTCGGCGCCCATTGCCTGCTTGACGGAGGCTTCCACCATGAACAGCTTCGATGCCCGCGCCACCCTGAACGTGGGCCCGCGCCAGTACGAGATCTTCCGCCTCGATGCCCTCGCGCGCGAGGGCATCGATGTCTCCCGCCTGCCCTACTCCCTGCGCATCCTGCTGGAGAATCTGCTGCGCACCGAGGACGGCGTCTCGGTCACCCGCGAAGACGTGCTGGCGCTCGCGCGCTGGCGCGGCGATGCGGTACCCGCGCGCGAAATCTCCTTTTCGCCGGCACGCGTGCTGTTGCAGGACTTCACCGGCGTGCCGGCCATCGTCGACCTGGCCGCCATGCGCGATGCCATGGCGGCGCTGGGCGGGGACCCGACCCGGATCAACCCGCTGCAACCGGTGGAACTGGTGATCGACCACTCGGTGCAGGTGGACGCGTTCGCCAGCGCCGAGGCGTTCCACATCAACGAGCGCCTCGACTACGAGCGCAATCGCGAACGCTACGGCTTCCTGAAGTGGGGCCAGAAGGCCTTCCGCAACTTCAAGGTCGTGCCGCCCAACACCGGCATCTGCCACCAGGTCAACCTGGAGTACCTGGCGCGCGTCGT
>CAZXLV010000147.1:0-6855 GCA_964641405.1 uncultured Limnobacter sp.
CCTCGTCGACCAGGATGACCATCCGGCCGGCGGCGAGCTCGGCGATGATTTCGGGCGTCGGTGTCAGTGTCATGGCGGGCATTTTACGCTGTGCGGGGGGCCTTCGCCGCCGGACGGCCGACCATGCACCGTGCGTCGCGGCGATACTCCGCAGGTCATGGTTGCGACGCACGATGTCCGGATGGATCCGCAAGACCTCGAAAGCTATCGCCGGCTCGACACGCGTGCCGAGGCGCGTGCCGCCTTCGATCGCATCGTGACGCGCGCCCAGCGATCGCTGCGCATTGCCGACGATCGCGGCGAATTCTACGGTTTCGAGCGCAAGGCATTCGCCGAAGCACTCGATGCGCTGCTCGGGCGCGGCCCGGACCGGCGGATCGAAGTGATCCTGCACGATCCGGCGTTCGTCGAGCAACGATGTCCGCGACTGGTCGCGCTGGTGCACCGGCACACCCCGCGCCTGCGCATCCTGCGCAGCGAAGAGTCGGCGCGCAGCTTTGCGCGCGGCTTCGTGCTGGCCGACGACACCGTCGTCATGCGGCGTCCGCACTACGACAGCACGCTGGCTTTCGTCGACTTCGACGAGCCGTCGGTGGCACTGGCGCGCGGCCTGCTCGACGAGTTGGCCGCCGGCGCGACGATCGCAATCAGCGCGACGACGGGACTGTCGTAGCCGCGAGCATGCGCTCCACGTAGCGCGCGATCAGGTCCACCTCGAGGTTGACGCGCGCGCCGGGCGCCAGCGCCCCGAGCGTGGTGGCGCCCAGCGTGTGCGGAATCAGGTTGATCTCGAACTCGGTGCCCGCCGGCACGTCGGTGATGTGGTTCACGGTCAGGCTGACGCCGTTGACGGTGATCGAGCCCTTGTAGGCCAGGAACTTCGACAATTCGGCGGGTGCGCGCAGCACCAGCCGCCAGGACTCGCCGATCGGCTCGAAGGAGACGACCTCGCCCAGTCCATCGACGTGTCCCGACACCAGATGGCCGCCGAGGCGCTCATCCAGGCGCATGGCCTTTTCGAGGTTGACCTGGCCTGGCCGCTCCAGTCCGCTGGTACGCGCCAGGCTTTCCCTGGACACCTCGACCCGGAAGCGCGAGCCCTCGAGGTCGATCGCCGTCATGCAGGCGCCCTGGATGGCGATCGAGTCTCCGGGCGCCACGTCGGACAGATCGAGCCCGCCGGCCTCCACGGTCAGGCGCAGGCCGGCATTTTCGCCGAGCGCCTCGATGCGTTCGATGCGGCCCACCGCCGCGATGATTCCGGTGAACATGGATCAGGTCCCTTCCGGCAAGCGTGCCAGGATTCGCAGATCATCGCCGATGCGCTCGATCGAGCGCCAGTCCAGTGCCAGGCGCTTGTCGAGCCCGTCCGGCGCCGGCAGGTCGGCCAGGCCAGTGGCATTGCCGAGCAGCATCGGCGCCAGGTAGAGCAGCAATTCGTCGACGCACTGCTCGCGCAGCAGCGAGCCATTGAGGCGATAGCCGGCTTCGACGTGGAGCTCGTTGATGCCGCGGCGCCCCAACTCGAGCAGCAGCGCGCGCAGATCGACCTTGCCGCGCGCATCGGCCAGGGTGATCACCTCGCAGCCCAGTTCGTTCAGCACGGCGGTGGCGGCACTGCGCCCGGGCGCCTCGAGCGCACAAACCACCAGGGTAGCGCCGCCCTCCAGGATGCGTGCCGCCGGATTCACCTGCAGCCGCGAGTCGACCAGCACCCGCAGCGGCTGGCGCGAGGCGGGCACATGGCGCACCGTGAGCTGCGGGTTGTCGCCGCGCACGGTGCCGATGCCGGTCAGCACCGCGCAGGCGCGTGCCCGCCAGGCGTGCCCGTCGATGCGCGCCGCCTCGCCGGTGATCCACTGGCTGCGCCCGTCGGGCAGCGCGGTGCGGCCATCCAGGCTGGCGGCAACCTTCATCCGCACCCAGGGCCGCTTGCGCACCATGCGCGAGACGAAGCCGATGTTCAGTTCACGCGCCTCCTGCTGCAGCAGGCCGCAGCGCACATCGATGCCGCCAGCGCGCAGGCGCTCCAGGCCCTGGCCGTTGACCGAGGGGTTCGGATCTTCCATCGCCACGATGACCCGCTCCGGATGGGCGGCCAGCAAGGCATCGACGCAGGGCGGCGTCAGTCCCTGGTGATTGCAGGGCTCCAGGGTGACGTAGACGGTGGCGCCCTGCGCGCGCGCGCCCGCCTGGGCCAGCGCCAGCACTTCGGCGTGCGGCTCGCCGGCGCGCCGGTGCCAGCCCTCGCCCACGATGGTGCCGTCGCGCACGATCACGCAGCCGACGCGCGGATTGGGCGTGGTGGTGGCGAGGCCGAGTTGCGCCAGGCGCAGCGCGCGCTGCATGAAGTCGTGGTCGGCGGCAGTGAACATGGGGCGACATTATCGCGCGCCGCGAGTTCGGCGACATGCGCGTCGCCAGCGCGCCGCCGATCAGGACCGGCGTTTGCGCGTCTGTACTTCGAGGATCACATCGGCGAACTCGTCGACGTCCTCGAAGTTCCGGTACACCGAGGCAAAGCGCACGTAGGCGACCTTGTCCAGCTTCTTCAGCTCGCGCATCACCAGTTCGCCGATGCGCTCGCTGGGCACCTCGCGCAGGCCCAGGCTGAGCAGCTTCTCCTCGATGCGGTGGATGGCGGCATCGACCGCTTCGGCGCCGACCGGACGCTTGCGCAGGGCCAGCGACATCGACGCGCGCATCTTGCGACGATCGAATTCGGTGCGCACGCCGTTCTTCTTCACCACCGCGGGCAGCGACAGTTCGACCCGCTCGTAGGTGGTGAAGCGCTTGTCGCAGTTCAGGCAGCGCCGGCGCCGGCGCGTGCTCTCGCCGTCGTCGGATTCGCGGGTCTCGATGACCTGGGTGTCGGCGTGATCGCAGAAGGGGCAGCGCATGCGCGAAGATTACCGTGCGGCCGAGCCGAACGGTCACTTGATCACCGGGACGTCGGCATCTAAACTAGCCAGACTTGGCTAACTACCTGCGCGAATTGCGTGTATCCAATGCTGACCGTCAACATGCTCGAGGCGAAATCCACCTTGTCGCAACTGGTCGCGACGCTCGAGTCGGGGAGCGTGCGCGAGATCGTCATCGCGCGCAACGGCAAACCTGCGGCCCGACTGGTGCCGATCGGGCAGACGAGTGCCGACAATCGGCTCGGAGTCGCCCGCGGCAAATTCAGGGTGCCGGAATCGATCGATCGGCACGCGGACGAGATCGCGCAACTGTTCGGTGCAGGTTGACGGAAGCGTCAGCGGTGCGCCTGCTGCTCGACACCCATGTCGCCCTGTGGGCCATCACGGATGACCGGCGTCTGCCACGAACGGCGCGAGCACTGATCGCATCGGCCGATCACCTGGTTCACGTCAGCGCCGTCTCGATCTGGGAGATCGCGCTCAAGCACGCCCGCTATCCGCGCGACATGCCGGTGACGGCGCGCGACGCGCTCGGCTGGTTTTGCGAGTCGGGATACCTGATGATCGACATCACGCCCGACCATGCGACGCAACTCGAATCACTGCCGCCGCTGCACGCCGATCCGTTCGACCGGATGCTGGTGGCGCAGGCAATGGTCGAGCCACTCAGGCTCGTCACGCACGACGCGACGCTGGCGCGCTACAGCGATACCACCATCCTGGTCTGACCGGGACCCCTCACCCGTAGACGGGAAATTTCGCCGTCAACTGGCCGACCCGCTCGCGCACCGATGCCAGCATGCCGGCATCGCCCGGATTGTCGAGCACGTCGGCAATCAGCAGGCCGACCTGGCGCGCTTCGTCTTCGGCGAAGCCACGCGTGGTCATGGCCGGCGTGCCGAGGCGGATGCCGCTGGTGACCATCGGCTTTTCGGGGTCGTTGGGGATGGCGTTCTTGTTGCAGGTGATGTGCGCCTCGCCCAGCAGGCGTTCGGCTTCCTTGCCGGTGATCTTCTTGGCGCGCAGGTCGACCAGCATCAGGTGCGACTCGGTGCGCCCCGACACGATGCGCAGGCCGCGCTCCAGCAGGGTCTGGGCGAGCACCTGCGCGTTGACCAGCACCTGCCGCGCATAGCTCGTGAAGCCGGGTTGCAGCGCCTCGTGAAAGGCGACCGCCTTGGCGGCGATGACGTGCATCAGCGGCCCGCCCTGCAGGCCGGGGAAGATCGCGGAGTTGATCGCCTTCTCATGACGCTCGGGCATCAGGATGAAGCCGCCGCGCGGCCCGCGCAGGCTCTTGTGGGTGGTCGAGGTGACGATGTCGGCGTGCGGCACCGGGTTCGGGTAGACGCCGCCGGCGATCAGGCCCGAGTAGTGCGCCATGTCGACCATCAGCAAGGCGCCGATGTCGCGGGCCACTTTGGCGAAGCGGGCCCAGTCGATGCGCAGGCTGTAGGCGGAGGCGCCGGCAATGATCAGTTTCGGTTGCTGCTCGTGCGCGGTGCGCTCCATGGCGTCGTAGTCGATCTCCTCGGCCTCGTTCAGGCCGTAGGACACCACCCTGAACCACTTGCCCGACATGTTCAGCGCCATGCCGTGGGTGAGGTGCCCGCCTTCGGAGAGGCTCATGCCCATGATGGTGTCGCCCGGCTTCAGGAAGGCCAGCAACACCGCCTCATTGGCCTGCGCGCCGGAGTGCGGCTGCACATTGGCGCACTCGGCGCCGAACAGCTTCTTCAAGCGCTCGATGGCGAGTCGCTCGGCGACGTCGACGAATTCGCAGCCGCCGTAGTAGCGCTTGCCGGGATAGCCTTCGGCGTACTTGTTGGTCATCTGGCTGCCCTGCGCCGCCATCACTGCGGGGCTGGCGTAGTTTTCCGAGGCGATCAGCTCGATGTGCGCCTCCTGGCGCTGGTTCTCGAGCCGGATGGCGTTCCAGAGTTCCGGGTCAGTCAGGGAAATGCCGATGTTGCGGTCGAACATGTGGGTCACCTCGGGGCAGCGGGAATTCTACTGCGCCGCCGGCGCCAGTCTCGGGTTGAGCGTATAGGTGCCGCTGATCGAGGCCTCGCCGAGCCGGTGATGGGCAATCACCTTGCGGGCGTCGGGGCCGCCGAAGCGGCCCATCAGCGGCAGGCGCTCGACGTCGAGCGCGTACACCGTGAACACGTAGCGGTGCACGATCGAGTCGTTCCAGGGCGGGCACGGCCCGTCGTAGCCGTAGTAGTCGCCGCTCATGTCGTGATCGGCGGCGAACCAGCCGGTGTAGTCGTTGATGCCCTGGCGCGCGCCGTGGCGGGTGGACGGACCGGCCTTGCCCCTGGGCGTGACCTTGTCCGAGAACTCGCCCGCAGCCACGGCATCGAGTTGCGCGGGGAGGTCGACCAGCACCCAATGGAAGAAATCGACGCGCGCGAGCGTGGCGGGGATCTCGCGGCCCTCCTGGTTGACGTCGTCGCCGCGACTGGGCACCGATACGTCGTGGCAGATGATGGCGAACGAGCGCGTGCCCACCGGCGCGCCCGACCAGGCCAGGTGCGGATTGCGATTGGACGACAGGGCGACGTGCGATTTCGGATCGATGCGGCAGAAGGCGAATTCACTCGCAATCGGCTGGCCGTCGGTGATGGAGTCGCTGAATATTTTCATCGGATCAATCTCCCTGGATACGCGCCTGCGTGGCTGGCGGCACACGGCAGGCCGACGCGGCTGGACATCGGTGCACATCGCCATTGTCGGCCATCGAGGCCGCCGGGCATACTGCCGCGGTCGCAATCAATGGCCCGGATGCCCGCCGGCATGCCCCCTTGCGCGCGCCGGCGCCCCGCCCTCACGCGGCGGCCTGGATGGTGACCCGGGCAAAGCGGCGCTTGCCGACCTGAACGACATAGCTGCCGACAGGCAGCGCCAGGCTCTTGTCGACGACCCGCTGGCCATCGACGCGCACGCCGCCCTGCTCGATGTTGCGGTTGGCCTCGCTGGAGGACGGAACCAGTTGCGCCTGCCTGAGCACCTGGGCAATCGGCATCGGCGCACCCTGCAGCACCCGTTCGGGCATCTGCTCGGGCAGCGCGCCGTGCCGGAAACGCGCCTCGAACTGCGCGCGTGAGGCCTGGGCGGACGCGCGCGAATGGAAGCGCTCGACGATCTCCAGCGCCAGCATCACCTTCGCATCACGCGGATTGCGCCCGGCTTCACACTCGGCGCGCAAGGCCGCCACCTCGGCGATCGAGCGAAACGACAGCAGTTCGAAGTAGCGCCACATCAGCGGGTCGGAAATCGACATCAGCTTGCCGAACATCTCCCCGGGCGGCTCGGTGATGCCGACGTAGTTGCCCTTGGACTTGGACATCTTCTCGACGCCGTCGAGCCCCTCGAGCAGGGGCATGGTCAGGATGCATTGCGGCTCCTGCCCGTACTCGCGCTGCAGTTCGCGCCCGACCAGCAGGTTGAACTTCTGGTCGGTGCCGCCCAGTTCGATGTCGGCCTTCAGCGCCACCGAATCGTAGCCCTGCATCAGCGGATAGAGCAGTTCGTGCAGGGAGATCGGGTGGCCGGCACGAAAGCGCCGGGTGAAGTCGTCGCGTTCCATCATGCGCGCCAGCCGGTAGCGCGCCGCCAGCTGGATCATGCCGCGCGCGCCCAGCGCGTCGGACCACTCCGAGTTGTAGCGGATCTCGGTGCGTGCCGGGTCGAGCACCAGGCTCGCCTGTTCGAAGTAGGTGTGCGCGTTGGCCTCGATCTGCTCGCGGGTGAGCGGCGGGCGGGTGGTGTTGCGCCCGGACGGATCGCCGATCATGGCGGTGAAGTCGCCGATCAGGAAGATGACCGTGTGGCCGAGATCCTGCAGCTGGCGCAGCTTGTTCAGCACCACGGTGTGGCCCAGGTGCAGGTCGGGCGCGGTGGGATCGAGCCCCAGCTTGATGCGCAGCGG
>CAZXLV010000148.1:0-6841 GCA_964641405.1 uncultured Limnobacter sp.
CAGCCTGTTCGGCTTCATCATCGGCATCTGGGCCGACGGCTTCGAGAAGCTGCAGCTGGTGCCACTGCTGATCGTCACCCCGCTCACCTTCCTCGGCGGCAGCTTCTACTCGATCGACATGCTGCCGCCGTTCTGGCGCACGGTGACCCTGTTCAACCCGGTGGTGTACCTGGTGAGCGGCTTTCGCTGGAGCTTCTACGGCAAGTCCGACGTCAGCGTGGCGGTCAGCCTCGCCATGACCACGGCCTTCCTGGCGGCCTCGCTGGTGGTCGCGGCGTGGATCCTGCGCACCGGCTATCGGCTCAAGACCTGAGAAGGCGTGAGCCGATAGCCCGGCAGGCCGGCAGGCCTACTCGATTTCCTCGTACAGCGGCAGGGTGAGGAATTCCGCGAACGCCTCCTGCGTGCTCATCTGCTCGAAGATCCCCGCCGCGCGGTCGTAGGTCGTCGTCTGGCCGCCCACCGTGGCCTTCACTTTCGCCAGTTCCTCGGGAATCAGGGCGCGCACCAGTTCGGGCGTCACCTTGCGCCCATCGTCGAGCACGCCCTTGGGCGAGCGGATCCACTGCCATACCTGCGAGCGGCTGATCTCGGCGGTGGCGGCGTCCTCCATCAGGTCGTGGATCGGCACGCAGCCGTTGCCGGCCAGCCAGGCACCCAGGTAGTGGACGCCGACGTTGATGTTCATGCGCAGGCCGTGCTCGGTGATCGGCGCCTCGGGCTGGAAACTCAACAGGTCGGCTGCGCTCACGTTCACGTCATCGCGCTGCTTGTCGATCTGGTTCGGCCGGTCGCCGAGAACCTTGACGAACTCCTGCATCGCCACCTCGACCAGCCCCGGGTGCGCCACCCAGCCGCCGTCGTAGCCGTCGGTGGCGTCGCGCGTCTTGTCGGCGCGGATGCCTGCCATCGCCGCTTCGTTCCTCTGCGGATCGTTCTTGATCGGAATCAGCGCGCTCATGCCGCCGATGGCCGGAGCGTTGCGTCGATGGCAGGTCTTCAGCAGAAGCAGCGCATAGGCACGCATGAACGGCGAAGTCATGGTGACCTTGCCGCGGTCGGCGAGGCAGAAGTTCCGGTCCACCTTGAACTTCTTGATGCACGAGAAGATGTAATCCCAGCGACCGGCGTTCAGGCCCGCGCTGTGCTCGCGCAATTCGTACAGGATCTCGTCCATCTCGAAGGCGGCAAGGATGGTCTCGATCAGCACGGTGGCCTTGATGGTGCCCTGCGGCAGCCCAAGCTCCTTCTGGGTGGCCACGAAGACATCGTTCCACAGGCGCGCCTCGAGATGGCTCTCGAGCTTGGGCAGGTAGAAGTAGGGTCCGGCGCCGCGGGCGAGCAGTTCCCTGGCGTTGTGGAACATGAACAGGGCGAAGTCGAAAAGCCCGCCCGAGACGCGCTTGCCGTCGACGGTGACGTGCTTCTCGTCCAGATGCCAGCCACGCGGTCGCACCTGCAGCGTGGCGATGGTGTCGTTGAGCCGGTAGATCTTGCCGCCCTGTTCGAGCGAGAGCTCGCGGCGGATCGCCTGCTTCAGGTTGACCTGCCCCTGGACCTGATTGCTCCAGTTCGGCGCGTTCGAGTCCTCGAAGTCGGTCATGTAGCTGTCGGCGCCCGAGTTGAAGGCGTTGATGATCATCTTCGCCTCGACCGGACCGGTAATCTCGACACGACGGCATTCGAGTGCCTTCGGAATCGGCGCGATCTTCCAGTCGCCTTCACGCACCGCCTTCGTCTGCGCCAGGAAGTGCGGGCGCTCGCCCTCGTCGAGGCGGCGCGCACGCTCGACACGCGCGGCGAGCAGTTGCTGGCGGCGCGCCTCGTACGCGCGATGCAGCCTGGCGACCAGCGCCAGTGCTTCGGGCGCGAGGATCTGCGCGAACTCCGCGCTCACCGGCGCATGGATCTGCACGCCCTCGGGCAGGTTCGGGGTGGTGGTTGCGTTCATGGAGAGACCTCTCTTGCGTGGAAACGGGTTCAGCGGGAATCGCTTCGGTGGTGGTCGGAAACGCGCCGGGCCGCCGTGCGCACACGCCGCGCGCGCAGCAGCTCGACCACGTCGGAGAGCAGGTGGCCGGTGGCGGTCGGCGCCGTGTCGAGTTCCTCGAGCGGAGCACCCGAGCGATTGATCCAGAAGGTGTCGAAACCGTACCAGGTCGCCGCAATGGCATCCCAGCCGTTCGACGACACGAACAGGATCTCGCCGCGGGCGCAGCCGAAGGCCGCCGGTGCCAGTGCGTAGACCTCGTCCTGCGTCTTGTAGCGGCGCACCTGCTCGGACGTCAGGAGGTGTTCGAACAGCCCCTGCATGCCGGCGCTGCGTACCGAGACCTCGACCATCGCGCGATTGCCATTGGTGAGGATCGCCAGCGGCAGCCCGAGCTCGCGCAGTGCGCGCAGCGCCGCGACGTTCTCGGGAAACGGCGACAGACTGCTGTACTGGCTCATCAGGCGCGCCTCGTCGCCCTCCGACAGCGCCAGCTCGAGGCGACGGGCGGCGAAGCGCAGCGCATCGCGCGTGACATCCTGGAACAGCTTGTAGCGCCCGGACATCGTGCGCAACCACGAGTACTCGAGCTGCTTTTGCCGCCACAGCAGCGAAAGCTCGTTGCCGCGCCCGGGAAACAGCTGCTCGGCGAGGCTCGCCACCGAGTACACGTCGAACAGGGTGCCATAGGCGTCGAAGACGACGGCCTTGATGCGATTTGCCATGAGCGCAAGGATATCGCGCCTCAATCAGGGTAAAAACCCCTGTAGAATCAGTTCAGCTTTTACTTTTTCGCAATAATCGGAGCGCCCGGCGCGCACCATGTCCCGATTCAAGCAGATCGAGACCTTCGTCGCAGTGGCCGCCCGTGGCAGTCTTTCGGCCGCCGCACAGGCCGAGGGGGTCGCACCGGCGGTCATCAGTCGGCGCATGGACGCGCTCGAGGATCGGCTCGGCGTGAAGCTGCTGACCCGCACGACGCGCCGGATCACGCTGACCTTCGAGGGCAGCGCATTTCTCGAAGACTGCCAGCGATTGCTCAACGATCTGTACAACGCCGAGGCTTCGGTGTCGCTGGGTGGGGTGAAGGCAAGCGGCCACCTGCGGGTGACGGCACCGGCCGGCTTCGGGCGCATTCACGTGGCGCCGCTGATGCCGGCGTTCCTGGCGGCCAATCAGGACGTGTCGGTGTCACTGGACCTGAGTGACCGGCTCACCGACATCGTCAACGAGAACATCGACGTCGCGATCCGCATCGGCACGCTCGACGACTCGAGCCTGGTGGGCCTGAAACTGGCCGACAACCGGCGCGTGGTCATCGCCAGCCCCGCCTACCTGGAGCGTCGCGGCACGCCCGCCACGCCCGCCGACCTCGCCCAGCACGATTGCCTGACCTTCGGCACCTACGGCAACCAGGCGCGCGGTTGGCAGTTCGTGGTGGCCGGTCGAGCGGTGTCGATACGCGTATCCGGTCCCCTGGCATGCAACGATGGCGCCGTGCTGCGCGACTGGGCATTGGCCGGGCGCGGCCTTGCCTGGCGTTCGCTATGGGAGGTCGGCGCAGATCTCGCTGCGGGCCGCCTGCGCACCGTGCTGGATGCCTACGCGGCTCCGGACAACGCGATCCATGCCGTCTTCGCGCAACGCAAGCACCTGCCGTTGCGGGTGCGCGTGTTCATCGATTACCTCAAGAACAGCTACGGCAATCCGGCCTACTGGCGCACGGGGCGCACGCACTGAGCGATCCCCCATTGGGCGGCCCAATAGGTGGCGAGCACCCAGAGTGGCGCCGCCGGAATCGGCGCCTGGAATCGATCGATCGCCAACAGCGAATCGGAAACCACGAACAGCACTCCGCCCGCTGCGGCCGCGCGCGTGCCCTTGCCCGGGTGACTGCGCCAGCGCGCGAGACCCTGCGCAGCCATCGCCACCAGTACCAGCATGTAGGTGATCACCGGCACCCGCAGCGGCGGTGCCAATCCGTTCCAGAGGTAGCAGAGGATCAGCGTCCCGATTGCAGCCAGCGCGAGGAAGGCGAGCGGCCGGGCAAGCAGGCGCGTATCCACGGTGAACGCCCGCAGGTAGCACAGGTGCGCCACCAGGAAGGCGAGCAGGCCGCCGATGAACAGGCGCGCCGAAAGCATCAGCAGGACGTCGCCCAGCAGGGAAAAGGCCAGCCCGGCCAGCACACCGCGGCGCAAGCGCAGGTCGAGCGCGGCCGCATGTCGCCAGACCAGCAGGCACAGCACGGCGGTGGCCAGCGGCTTGCCGATCCAGTGCGCCAGCGTCCAGGCGTCGAATTGCCCGCGCGAGCGCATCAGCGCGCCGACAATTGCCAGCAGCGCAAACGCCAGCAGCCAGGCTGCGCCACGCCGCCAGGCACGCGCGGCCTTGTCATCCATGCGGGTGCTCCAGATGCGGGAAGGGCAGCCCGCGAGGCTGCCCTTCGTCACTGCAAGCGGCCGCGCTTACTTCAGGTGCTTGCCGAGCAGGCCGGTCATTTCGAACATGTTGACCTGCGCCTTGCCGAAGACCTGCCGCAGCTTGTCGTCGGCGTTGATCAGGCGCTTGTTGACCTCGTCCTGCAGGTTGCCCTTCTTGATGTAGTCCCACATCCGCTTGACCACCTCGGTACGCGGCAGGGGCTTGTCGCCCACGATCGAGGCGAGCGCCACGCTGGGGGTGAGGGCCTTCATGAAGGCGGCGTTGGGCTTGCGAGCCGTGGCCTTCTTTGCCGCGGGCTTGCTGGCGGCAGCCTTCCTTGCAGGTGCCTTGGCAGCCGCTTTCTTCGCGGGCGCCTTGGCAGCAGCTTTCCTGGCCGGTGACTTGGCAGCCGCTTTCTTTGCGGGTGCCTTGGCAGCGACCTTCTTCACGGCGGCTTTCTTCGCGACCGGTTTGCTGCCGGCAGCCTTCTTGACAGCCTTCTTGGCAGCGGGTTTCCTGGCAGCCTTCTTGGCAGTGGCCATACTGGATCCTCCTGAATCCGTGGGTGCGATGTTCGTTTCGAACAGCGCGTTTTCAGAGGGAAACCGCGCCTTCTCCACAGGTGCGAAGCATGACGCGTCTTGCACGCAACGCCAACAAAAACAAGTGTCGGAAAGGCGCCGTTCGTCGGGAGTGTTGTATCGACGACGCAATCCTTCGTACGCGGGACTGTCGCGACGCTCCGCCGGCACTGCGCAGAGCACGTGGCGGTGCCTGCGAGAATCGCTGCCGACTGCTTCCCGGACGCGCCCGGAACGATCGCCTCAGGCGGCTTCGGCTTCGCGCGCGGCGCGCTTGCGGTCGTGTTCCTTCAGGTGGCGCTTGCGCAGGCGGATGCTCCTGGGCGTCAACTCGACCAGTTCGTCCTCGGCAATGAACTCCACCGCCTTCTCCAGCGTGAGCTGGATCGGCGGGGTCAGCACGATGTGCTCGTCCTTGCCCGAGGCGCGCACGTTGGTGAGCTTCTTCTCCCTGACCGGATTGACCACCAGGTCGTTGTCGCGCGTGTGGATGCCGATGATCATGCCCTCGTAGAGCGGATCGCCGGGGCTGACGAACATCCGGCCGCGCTCCTGCAGCTTCCACAGCGCGTAGGCGACCGCCTCGCCGTCGTCCTGCGAGATCAGCACGCCGTTGCGGCGATCCTCGATGTCGCCCGCCCAGGGGCCGTATTCGTCGAACACGTGGCTGATGATCCCGGTACCGCGCGTGAGGTTGAGGAATTCGTTGTGAAAACCGATCAGGCCACGTGCCGGCACCCGGTAGTCGAGCCGCACGCGGCCCTTGCCGTCGGGCTCCATGCCCTGCAACTCGCCGCGACGCCGACCGAGCAACTCCATGACGGCGCCCTGGTGGGCATCCTCCAGATCCATGGCGAGCAGTTCATACGGTTCGCGGCGCTCGCCGTCGACCATGCGCAGCTTGGGCTTCGGGCGCGACACGGCCAGCTCGTAGCCCTCGCGACGCATGTTCTCGAGCAGGATGGTCAGGTGCAACTCGCCACGGCCCGACACCACGAAGGTATCGGAATCGGCAGTGAACTCGACGCGCAGCGCGACATTGCTCTTCAGTTCGCGTTCGAGGCGCTCGCGGATCTGCCGGCTGGTCACGAACTTGCCCTCGCGACCCGCCATCGGCGAGGTGTTGACCATGAACTCCATCGACATGGTCGGTTCGTCGACCGTGAGCACCGGCAGCGCCTGCGGGCGGACCGGGTCGCACACCGTCGAGCCGATGTCGAGCTGCTCGATGCCGTTGATCGCGATGATGTCGCCCGCCTGCGCCTCGTCGACCACCACCCGCTCCAGGCCGCTGAAGCGCAGCACCTGGTTCACCCTGGCCGCGACCGGCACCACGCCGCTCTGCGCCGGGTCGCCGTACAGCACCGTGACCGGCTGGCCACCACGGATGCGCCCGCGGTTGATGCGGCCGATGCCGATCTTGCCGACGTAGCTCGAATAGTCGAGCGCCGAGATCTGGAACTGCAGCGGGCCCTCGGGGTCATCGTCGCGTGCCGGCACCTGGCGCAGCACGGCCTCGAACAGGGGCTTCATCGACAGGCCGTCGGCGGCAGCCTCGCCGGGGCCCTGGACACCGTCTTCCGGCAGGTCGGCCAGCTTCTCGAGTGCAAAGCCGTTGACCGCCGATGCGTAGACCACGGGGAAGTCGAGCTGCTCCTCGGTCGCACCCAGCTTGTCGAACAGGTCGAAGGTCTGGCTGACCACCCAATCCGGGCGCGCGCCGAGCCGGTCGATCTTGTTGACCACCACGATCGGCTTCAGGCCTAGTGCCAGTGCCTTGCGGGTGACGAAACGCGTCTGCGGCATCGGCCCCTCCACCGCATCGACCAGCAGCAGCACGCCGTCG
>CAZXLV010000149.1:0-6724 GCA_964641405.1 uncultured Limnobacter sp.
AACAACATCGTGCTGGGCACCTATCGCCACATCACGGCGCCCGAGTGCCGGCAGTACCTGTTGCGCCAGGCCTTCGAGGAAGCGATCCACACGCACGCTTACCAGTACATCGTCGAATCGCTCGGCCTCGACGAAGGCGAGATCTTCAACGCCTACCACGAGGTGGCGTCGATCCGCGCGAAGGATGAATTCCTGATTCCCTTCATCGACACCTTGACCGACCCGCAGTTCGTGACCGGCTCGCACGCCAGTGACCAGGCGCTGTTGAAGTCGCTCATCGTCTTCGCGTGCCTGATGGAGGGCCTGTTCTTCTACGTCGGCTTCGTGCAGATCCTGGCGCTCGGCCGCCAGAACAAGATGACCGGTGCGGCGGAGCAGTACCAGTACATCCTGCGCGACGAGTCGATGCACTGCAATTTCGGCATCGACCTGATCAACCAGATCAAGCTCGAGAATCCGCATCTGTGGACGCCGCACTTTCGCGACGAGGTGCGCGCGCTGTTCCAGCGCGCCGTCGAACTCGAGTACGCGTATGCCGAAGACACGATGCCGCGCGGCGTGCTGGGGCTGAACGCGCCGATGTTCAAGGGCTACCTGCGCTTCGTCGCAAACCGGCGCGCGCAGCAGATCGGACTGGATCCGCTGTTTGCCCCGGAAGACAACCCCTTCCCGTGGATGAGCGAAATGATCGACCTGAAGAAGGAACGAAACTTCTTCGAAACGCGCGTCATCGAGTACCAGACCGGTGGTGCGCTCGCGTGGGACTGAGGCAGGTTCCGGCGGCAGTGGCAATCAGGCGGCACGGTGCCGTGAGACAGGATCCGAATTGAGGTTGTTCGCAGCAGCAGGCAACGAACGGTCGGCGACGACGAAGCGGCACGCGATGCCCGCGGGGAGTCGTTCCCGGTTCTGCGACGATCTCGCAATGACGCCGCGCCTTCGGGCACGGCGTTTTTTTTGCGCCGAATTCATTAGCGTAGGAACGGCAACACGCTTGCATCGTGTTCTTGCGCCGATGAATAGCTCGTACCGGATGGCGCCTGCGGGCGTCCCGGCACGGGTTTCCATCATCGCAACATCCTGAGCAAAGGAGATCCTCATGGCAACCGCCAAGAAGGCCGCGAAGAAAGCGGCTGCGAAGAAACCTGCAGTGAAGAAGGCCGCCAAGAAAGCGGTGAAGAAGGCTGCCGCCAAGAAGCCGGCGGTAAAGAAGGCCGCCGCCAGGAAGCCGGCAGCCAAGAAGACCGTCAAGAAAGCCGTCAAGAAAGCCGCAGCGCGCAAGCCCGCCGCGAAGAAGGTCGCCAAGAAGGCCGTCAAGCGCGTCGCGAAGGCTGCCAGGACGGTCAAGAAGGCGGTCAAGAAAGCTGTCAAGAAGGCCACTGCCAAGGTCGGTGCCCGCAAGGTCGCCGCCAAGAAGCCGGCCGCCAAGAAGGCTGCAGCCAGGAAGCCGGCCGCCAAGAAGGCTGCAGCCAAGAAGCCGGCTGCGAAGAAGGCGGTCGCCAGGAAGCCGGCCGTCAAGAAGCCTGCACCCGCGCCGGCTGCCAAGCCCCTGAATCCGGCCGCAGCGTGGCCGTTCCCGACCGGCAATCGCCCGTAGTCCCTGGCGTCTGCCGCGGAGGTGGCCCCGGCCCCGAGAGCCGGGTCTGCCTCCGCTCCCGGGTCCCGCGTGCGTCGGCAAGGCGCCGCGGGACTCTTTTCTTTATGCGAGAATCTTGCGCGCCTTCGAACCGGACACCATGCACCAGGCACTCTGGCTCCTGATCGAAACACTGGGCAGTCTGCTGGCGACCGCCTGTGTCTTGCGTGCGTACCTGAACTGGATCGGACTCGGCGCACGCAACCCCGTCGGACAGTTCGTGATCGCCATCACCGACTGGCTGGTGCTGCGCTTGCGCAGCGTGCTTCCTGATGCGCGCCAGAACGTGCGCAGCGTCGATTGGGCGAGCCTGCTCGCAGCCCTGCTGGTGACGGTGGTACTCGCCATCGCGTGGGTGATGATGTTCGGCGGCAGGCGCATTCCGGCCTTCGGCGTCGTGGTGCTGTTGGCGGTGTTCTGGTTGATCAAGTGGACCTTGTGGCTGCTTACAGCGCTGGTGCTGTTTCTCGCCGTGCTGTCGTGGGTCAACCCGCACGCGCCGATCGCACCGACCATCGATGCGCTCACGCGCCCGTTCCTCGCCCCGATCCGCCGCATCGTGCCACTGGTGGGCGGTGTCGACCTCTCGCCGCTGCTGCTGATCCTGATCATCCAGTTGCTGTTGACGCTGCTGCAGTCGGCAATGCCGGCCTTCATGGCGCTGGCGTCCTGAACTGGCTGCCGATCCGTCCTGGCTGAGTGGCCGCGCGGGGGCGTGGCGCATCCGGATCGTCGCTCAACCAGGCGCGCGGCGCACCGAGCTCGTCGGCGAGCACGACGGCTGCCTCAAATTGCGCGTGGCCGCGCCACCGGTCGATGGTCGTGCCAACGAGGAGATCGCGCGTTTTCTGGCCGAGCGACTGGGTGTACCGCGACGCGCCCTGGTGATGATCGGTGGTGCCGGCAGCCGGCGCAAGCTGTTCGGGCTCGACGCGGCCCTCGATGCCGCGGTGCTGGCAGCGCGCCTTTACCAGGGCCTGCGACCGTAGGTGGCCTCGAAGCGCCGCGCGACCTCGGCGCGATCGATGGAGTGGTTCTGCGCGCCCTGGTGTTCGATCTTGATCGCACCCATGACGCTGCCGAGGCGCGCTGCGTCGGCCCATCCGGCGCCACTGGCCAGTGCGTACAGCAACCCTCCGCGATAGGCGTCACCGCAACCGGTCGGGTCGAGCGCGCGCCCGATTGGCGCCGGTGCGATGTCGATCACCTGTCCGCCATGATGGAGGCGCGAGCCTTGCGCGCCGCGCGTCACGATCAGCGCCTGCACCCGCTCGGCGATCTGCGGCTCGCTCCATCCGGTACGCTCGACCAGCAGCGACGCCTCGTAGTCGTTGACGGCGACCGCCGTGGCGATGTCGATGAATTCGCGCAAGGCCGCACCGTCGAACATCGGCAGTCCCTGGCCGGGGTCGAACACGAACGGCACGTGCTCTTCGGCGAACTCGCGTGCATGCTGCAGCATCGCCTCGCGCCCGTTGGGCGCCACGATGCCGAAGCTTGCGGCTTCGCCGGCACGCTGCGCAGCGCGCCCCGAGACCTGGTGTGCTTCAGACATGGCGCCCGGATGAAATGCGATGATCTGGTTGTCCGCCAGGTCGGTGGTGATGAAGGCCTGCGAGGTGAAGTGCGACCCGAGCTGGCGTACCTGCGAGATGTCGATTCCGAGCGCATCCATGCGCGCGAGGTAGTCTTCGCCGTCACGCCCGATGGTGGCCAGCACCACCGCGTGGCCGCCCAGGCCGCGCAGGTTGTAGGCAATATTGGCCGCGCAGCCGCCGTACTCGCGCTGCATCTTCGGCGCCAGGAACGAGACGTTCAGCATGTGCGCCCGATCGGGCAGGATGTGATCCCTGAAGTGGCCTTCGAACACCATGATCGTGTCGTAGGCGACCGAGCCGCTGATCAGTACGCGTCGGGGCATTGCAGTTCCGATTGGGAGGGTCAGGGGTAGAACAGCGCGACCGAGTAGCCGGCGGGCTGCAGTTCGCTCGCCTCGAGTGCCAGGCGCAGTGGTCGCTCGGCGCGCGGCGGCAAACCGTCGGCGTGGGTCTCGCGCAGGTAGTCATCGGGTCCGAGCACCTTGCGAACCAGCACGCGCTCGCCGGGGTCGGTCAGCGTCAGTTCCAGCGACGGCCACTGCACGCTGTAGTCGGCGTGATTGCGCAGCACTGCCGACATCGCCAGCACGCCCGGTGTGGCCGAGGCCTGCAGTTCGAACGATTCGATGGTGAGCGCGGCGAGATCGCGCGGCACGCCGACGCGCAACCCGAACGGGCTCAGTACCGCCGACATCAGCGGCTTCAAGGCCGGCACACGCGCGGCGATCATCGCTCGCTGCCCGATGACCCACTGGCTGGCCAGCATGAGCGCCAGGATGAGGGCGGCGCTCAGCGCGAGTGGCCGGTGGCGGTTCATGAAGCCCCTGCGCCGGCGGCCGGTCGAGAAGTAGTCGATCACTGACTCCTCGTCCTCGCCTGCTGCGGTGTCTGGTACCGGCGATCGCGCAGCCGCCGCGCTGGCGGGCGCGACGTGCGTCGCGGTGCGCGCCGCCGCATGCATGTCGAGCGGCAAACCGGTGTGCCCGAAACCGGCCGGGGTGGTTGCGGTGAGCGACTCGATCGGGTCGGGGAGGGGATGCGCGGCGTACTGGTCGGCTGCAGTGCGAACCGCGTGTTCGTGTTCGACTTCGCCGGCGTGCTCGTGCTCCTGCTCCTGCTGGTGCTCCTGCTGGTGCTCGATGTTGCCGGCCGTCAGCGTCTGCACGAAGGTGGGGATGTCGAGATAGATCTCGTTATCGATCCCCGGCGATGTCGGTGTCGATGACGTTGGCTCGGATTCGCTTGCCGCCTGGTCCGCTTCGATGGTGGGTTCGATGAATGGTTCGGCCGGTGCGTTCGCCGCTTCGGCCTGTGCATTGACTGGCTCGTCCGCCTCGGGCGGACTGGCCAGCAAGGTCTCGGGAAGAAACAGCGCCGTGTGCAGGTCCTCGTCGCTGTGGTGGTGCGCGGCGGCCTTGTCGGCTGCCCCCGCTTGCGACTCGTCGACGTAGCGCAGGTAGTCGATGCCGGAGAATACGTGCTGGCAGGCGCCGCAGCGCACCAGGCCGCGTCGCAGCTTCAACTGGTCGGGCACGACCTTGAAGCTGGTGTTGCACTGCGGGCAGGTGGTTGCGAGCGCCATCGTGAAATCGGGCGTCAGTGTCGCCGCTGCGCGGCAGGCGACGCATGGCCGGGCTCGATCATGATCGACGGGCTCCGGCGAGGCAAGTCCAGCCCTCCAGCGAGCGCCAGGCGCGCAGGGCGACCTCGGGATAGCATGCGGCGATGGCTTCGGCCTGGCGATCGAGCAGGCCGGCGAGCACCAGTCGTCCGCCGGGGGCGAGCAGCCCGCTCAGCAGCGGCGCGAGCACGCGCAGCGGATTGGCCAGGATGTTGGCGAGCACCACGTCGGCCGGCCCCGGCAGCGGCTGGTCGGTGCCGCGCACCTCGATGGCCACGCCGTTGTTGCGCGCATTGTGGCGGGCGCTCTCGAGCGCCTGCGGGTCGATGTCGATCGCGCACACTTCCGATGCGCCCAGGCGCGCTGCAGCGATTGCCAGCAGGCCCGAGCCGCAGCCGTAGTCGATGACGCGCTCACCGCCGCGCAGGCAGGCATCGAGCCATTCGAGGCACAAACGCGTGGTCGGATGGCTGCCGGTGCCGAAGGCCAGGCCGGGATCGAGCACGATGACATGGCGCGCCGCGATGCGCCGCGTGGCATCGGTGCCGCGCTGCTCGACCGGCAGGTGCCACGAGGGCGTGATCCACAGCCTTTGCCCGACCGGGATCGGGGCAAACTGTGCCTGCGTCGCCTGCACCCAGTCCCGCTCGGGGACGGAGCGCCGCTCGAACTGCGCCGGCGCCGACAGGCCGCAGCGCGCTGCGGCACGCGCCAGCAAGGTGGCGCCATCGAGGGCCTGCTCGTCGATCAGCGCCGACAGGCGGGTGTGCGGCCAGCCGCTGGCGGGCGCCGGTTCGCCTGGTTCGCCGAACAGCGCCTGCTCCGCGGGCGATTGCGCGTCCGCGTCCTCGGCCTGCACGCTGGCTGCACCGGCTTCGAGCAGCGCATCGGACCAGGCATCGAGCGCGTCGCCCGCGACCACGAAAACGACTTCCGACCACATGCTGTTGCGCCGGCCCGCAGGATGCGCCGCAGGCTCTGTCATCCCTTGCGCAGCGCGAGCTTCTGCTCGAGATAGTGGATCGATGTTCCACCGGCCACGAAGCGCGCATCGGCGAGCAACTCGCGGTGCAGCGCGATGTTGGTCTGGATGCCCTCGATGGCCATCTCGGACAGCGCGATGCGCATGCGCCGGATCGCCTGGTGGCGGGTGTCGCCGTAGGCGATCACCTTGGCGATCATCGAGTCGTAGTTCGGCGGCACGAAGTAGTTGGCATAGACGTGTGAATCGACGCGGATGCCGGGCCCGCCCGGTGCGTGCCAGGCGGTGATGCGGCCCGGCGAGGGCGTGAACCGGTATGGGTCCTCGGCATTGATTCGGCACTCGATCGCGTGGCCGCGGATGACGATGTCGCGCTGGCGAAAACGCAGCTTCTCGCCGGCGGCGATGCGGATCTGTTCCTGCACCAGGTCGACACCGGTGATCAGCTCGGTGACCGGGTGCTCGACCTGGATGCGCGTGTTCATTTCGATGAAATGGAACTCGCCGTTTTCGTACAGGAATTCGAAGGTGCCGGCGCCGCGATAGGCGATCTTGCGGCAGGCTTCGGCGCAGCGCACGCCGATGCGGTCGATCACGCGCCGGGCGATGCCCGGTGCCGGACCTTCCTCGATCACCTTCTGGTGGCGCCGCTGCATCGAGCAGTCACGCTCACCCAGGTAGATCGCATTGCGGTACTCGTCGGCGAGCACCTGGATCTCGATGTGACGCGGGTTCTCGAGGAACTTCTCCAGGTAGACCGCCGGATTGTTGAATGCCGCCTGCGCCTCGCTACGGGTCATGGTGACCGCGTTGAGCAGTGCCGCTTCGGTGTGCACGACGCGCATGCCGCGACCGCCGCCGCCGCCGGCCGCCTTCACGATCACCGG
>CAZXLV010000150.1:0-6594 GCA_964641405.1 uncultured Limnobacter sp.
CTGAGCGTGCACCACTGGACCGACCGCCTGTTCAGTTTCACCACCACGCGCGATGCCGCGCTGCGCTTCAGCAACGGCCACTTCACCATGATCGGGCTGCGCGTCGACGGCAAGCCGCTGCTGCGCGCCTACAGCATCGCCAGCGCCAACTACGAGGATCACCTGGAGTTCCTCAGCATCAAGGTCGAGGAAGGGCCTCTCACCTCGCGACTCCAGCACATCCAGGTGGGCGACGACATCATCGTCGGGCGCAAGCCTACCGGCACGCTGGTGGTGGACTACCTGCTGCCCGGCAAGCGGCTCTACATGCTGGCGACCGGCACCGGACTGGCACCGTTCATGAGCATCGTGCGCGACCCGGAAACCTACGAGAAGTTCGAGCAGATCGTGCTCGTGCACGGCGTGCGCAAGATCGACGAGCTGGCCTATCACGACGTGCTGGTGGAGCGCCTGCCGACGCACGAATTCCTCGGCGACATCGTCTCCACGCAGTTGCAGTACTACCCGACCGTCACGCGCGAGGAGTATCGCAACATGGGGCGCATTCCCGACCTGATCCGCACCGGCAAGCTTCACGCCGACTTGTGTACGCCGGAACTCGACGCCGCCGAAGATCGCGTGATGATCTGCGGCAGCCCCGCCATGCTGCGCGACCTGAAGCACCTGCTCGATGAGCGTGGCTTCGCCGAGGGCAATACCTCGGTGCCGGGCGCCTACGTCATCGAGCGCGCCTTCGCCGACCAATGAGCAGCGGCCGCGCGGTGCGGCAGCGGCGCGCCGGGGAGGCCGCTGCGATGGCTGCCGGCACGGCAGCCCCCGCTTCTGCCGCAGGCATCGGCGTTCGGCGCAAGCCCGGCGTTCGCGAGCGCTCGGCGATGGCCACCCGTGACAAGCTGCTGCGCGCGGCGATCCGGGTGTTTGCCCGGCACGGGCTGAGCGGCGGCAGCGTCGACAAGATTTCGCGCGCTGCCCGCTCGCACGACCGCATGATCTACTACTACTTCGGCAGCAAGGAAGGGCTGTTCATCGCGGCCCTGGAGGAAATCTATCGCCGCTTCAACGAAGCCGAGTCCCGCCTCGAACTGGATCCGCAACGGCCGCTCGAGGCGCTCGAGGCGGTGATCCACTTCGTGCTCGATTACTATCGCCGCAACCCCGAATTCATCGCGCTGCTCAACAGCGAGAACCTCCACCGCGGCAAGCACATCACCAGGTCGTTGCGGGCTCGCGAGTATTCCGCGCCCGCCATCGGCATCATCGAGGCGCTGTTGCGCAGCGGCGTCGCGCAGGGCCTGTTTCGCCCCGGCATTTCGGCGCGCGACCTGTACCTGCTGATCGCGGCCACCGGCTACTTCTACCAGTCCAACCGCTTCACGCTGTCGGCCTTCTTCGGGGAGAACCTCGAGGCTCCCGAGGCAATCGCGCACTGGAAGTCGTTCGTCATCGACGCCGTCTTTCGCACCGTCGGGGCCGCGGCCGCGGCGGGCGACGAGCTTGCCGTGGCGCGGCCAGCGGGCCGCGCGCAGGCGCCGGTCCCCATTCGAGAAGGAGACAAGACATGGCACAAGTCGTCAGCGAAGCCGGTTCCGGCAAGGTAGTCGTCCGCAACATCGGGCTGCTGCTCTCGGGCGACATCGATCGCCCGCTGCTCGACGCCGACACCATCGTCGTTCGCGACGGGCGCATCGAACAGGTGGGCCGGCAGGCCGACTGCGATCTCGCCCAGGCCGACCTGACCATCGACGCGCGCGGCACCTGCGTCTGCCCGGGCCTCATCGACAGCCACGTCCATCCGGTGTTCGGCGACTGGACGCCGCGCCAGGGGCAACTGGGCTGGATCGACTCCACCATGCACGGCGGCGTCACCACCATGATCTCGGCCGGCGAGGTGCACCTGCCGGGGCGCCCGAAGGACATCGTCGGCCTCAAGGCGCTGGCCATCACCGCGCAGCGCGCCTTCGACAACTTCCGTCCCGGCGGCGTCAAGGTGCTGGCGGGCGCGCCGGTGATCGAGCACGGGATGGTCGAGCAGGACTTCCAGGAACTGGCGCAGGCCGGCGTGAAACTGCTGGGCGAGGTCGGCCTGGGCTCGGTCAAGGCGGGCGAGGAAGCGCGGCAAATGGTCGCCTGGGCGCGCAAGTACGGCATCCAGAGCACCATCCACACTGGCGGGCCGTCGATTCCCGGCTCCGGCCTGATCGACAAGGACGTGGTGCTCGAGGCCGACGCCGACGTGATCGGGCACATCAATGGCGGGCATACGGCGCTGCCGCAGGCACACGTCTGCGAGTTGTGCGAGAAATCGACGCGCGCCATCGAGATCGTGCACAACGGAAACGAGCGCATCGCCATTGCCGCGGCGCGCGCAGCGCTCGAACTGAAGTGCCCCCACCGGGTGATCCTCGGCACCGACGGCCCGGCCGGCTCGGGCGTGCAGCCGCTGGGCATCCTGCGCATGATCGCCCTGCTGTCGAGCATGGCGGGGCTGCCGGCCGAGTCGGTGTTCTGCTTCGCCACCGGCAACACCGCGCGCATCCGCGGCCTCGGGTGCGGACTGGTCGAAGCCGGGCGCGCGGCCGACTTCGTGTTCATGGACCGGGCGCAGCACACTGCCGGTCGCAACCTGCTCGAGAGCGTGCAACTGGGCGACATTCCCGGCATCGGCATGGTCATGATCGACGGCATCGTGCGCTGCGGGCGCAGCCGCAACACGCCGCCCGCCACCGAGATCCCGCTCGTGGTCCAGGGCGCGCATTGAGCGCAAGGCATGGCGCGCCAGCGCTGCGCCATGCCTTATGATGCTCCGGATGCGCCGGCCCGGCGTGCCGCCACGCCCATCCCGATGATCATCACCTCCCTGCTCGACACCGACCTGTACAAGTTCACCATGATGCAGGTCGTGCTGCATCACTTTCCCGGTGCGCAGGTCGAGTACCGCTTCAAGTGCCGCACCGACGGTGTCGACCTGCGCCCGCACCTGGATGCCATCGAGCGGGAGATCCAGGCGCTGTGCTCGCTGCGCTTCGACGAGCACGAACTCGAATACCTGCGCGGGCTGCGCTTCATCAAGAGCGACTTCGTCGACTTCCTCGGCCTGTTCCAGATGAACCGGAAGTACCTCACCATCAAGCCCTCGCCGCTGGGCAATGGCGAGATCGAAGTGGTGATTCGCGGCCCCTGGCTGCATACCATCCTGTTCGAAGTCCCGGTGCTGGCGATCATCAACGAGATCTACTTCCGCGAGACGACAGGCACGCCCGATTACGCCGAGGGCCGGCGCCGGCTCGATGCCAAGATCACGCTGATTGCCGGCCATCCCGAGCTCGAAGGCCTGCGCCTGGCCGACTACGGCACGCGCCGGCGCTTCTCGCGACTGTGGCACGAGGAGGTGCTGCTCGCCTGCCGCGAGAAGCTCGGCGCGAGCTTCGCGGGCACTTCCAACGTGCACTACGCGATGAAGCACGGCATGACTCCGCTGGGCACGATGGCGCACGAATACCTGCAGGCCTGCCAGGCGCTCGGCCCGCGGCTGCGCGACACGCAGGTGTTCGGCTTCGAGACCTGGGCGCGCGAGTATCGCGGCGACCTGGGCATCGCGCTGTCGGACGTCTACGGCATGAGCGCGTTCCTGCGTGACTTCGACATGTATTTCTGCAAGCTGTTCGACGGCGCCCGGCACGATTCGGGCGACCCCTTCGAGTGGGGCGAGCGGCTCATTCGCCACTACGAGGACAATCGCGTCGACCCGCGCACCAAGACGCTGGTGTTCTCCGATGCCCTGACCTTCCCGTTGATGGTGGCCTTGTACCAGCGCTTCCGTGATCGCACCCGGATCGCCTTCGGCATCGGCACCAATCTCACCAACGACCTCGGCACCGAGCCGCTGCAGATCGTCATCAAGATGGTGCGCTGCAATGGCCAGCCGGTGGCAAAACTCACCGATACACCGGCCAAGAACATGTGCGATGACGTCGCCTACCTGCAGTACCTGCGCCAGGTATTCGACATTCGCGGCTGATGGCTATAATCGGGCCGATGAATCCACGACCCAGGCTCCTGATCACGCGCCAGCTGTTTCCGCAAGTCATCGAGCGGCTGGCGCCGCACTTCGAGATCGATTCCAACCAGCGCGACGACGAATGGTCGCGTGAAACGCTGCTGGCGCGCGCCGCCGATCGCGAGGCGCTGTACGTGGTGGCCACCGATCGCATCGACGGCGAGCTGCTGGCCGCCTGTCCGCACCTGCGCGCCGTGGCCACGGCATCGGTGGGCTACAACCACATCGACCTGGCTGCGTGCCGTGAGCGCGGCATCGTGGTCAGCAATACCCCCGACGTGCTCACCGAGGCCACCGCCGACATGGCCTGGGCCTTGCTGCTGGCCGCCGCGCGGCGTGTCACCGAATCCGGGCACTGGCTGCGCGCCGGCAAGTGGCGTCGCTGGGCCTTCGACCAGTTCCTGGGCGCCGACGTGCACGGCACGACGCTGGGCATCGTCGGCATGGGCCGGATCGGCTCGGCGATCGCGCGGCGCGCGCGCGGCTTCGAGATGAGCATCCTCTATCACAACCGCAGCCGCGCACCCAACGAGGACGAGCTGGGCGCACAGCGCGTCGAACTCGACGCGCTGCTGGCACGGGCCGATCACGTCGTGCTGGTGCTGCCTTACTCGGCGGCCACGCACCACGCCATCGGCGCACGCGAACTGGCGGCCATGAAGCCCACCGCCACCCTGGTCAACATCGCCCGCGGCGGCATCGTCGATGACGCGGCGCTGGCCGAGGCCTTGCGCGCGGGCACCATCGCCGGAGCCGGCCTCGACGTCTACGAGGGCGAACCGGCGCTGAATCCGGCGCTGCTCACGCTGTCCAACGTCGTGCTCACGCCGCACATCGGCAGCGCCACGCGCACCTCGCGCGTGGCCATGGCGATGCTGGCCGCCGACAACCTGGTCGCGTACGCGTCCGGCCAGCCCTTGCCGACCCCGGTCGCCGCCTGATCGACCGGGCCCCTATCGAGCGGCCGGTGATCACCCAGACCGCGATGTCCGCGATCCACCTGCAACGCAAGCACCGGCTCGGCCTCAGGAAGGCCAGGGAGGCCGCACAGCGGGTGGCCGACGACATGGCCGAGTCCTTCGACATCGACAGCACCTGGGACGGCAATTCGCTGCACTTTTCGCGCAGCGGGCTGGCCGGGTGCCTGCAGGTCACGAAGGACAAGGTGGTGATCGACGCGGAACTCGGCATCCTGCTGGCCATGTTCAGGGCGCGCATCGAGGAGCGCCTGGAGCGCGACTTCGATCGCTACTTTGCATGAGCCCTGACGCCGTCCAGCTCGGCGGGGCGATCCTGTTCGTCGTTGCCGTTGCGCACACCTTTTCGGCCAAGGCCTTCGAGCGCCTGGCGCGCGCGCAGCCGGCGCACGCCGGCATCTGGCACCTGCTGGGCGAGGTCGAGGCGGTGTTCGGCTTCTGGGCCATGGTGTTGATCGTCTACCTGGCCCTGGTGGGCGCTCGCGGTCAGGCGCTGCAGTACCTGGAGTCGCGCAACTTCACCGAGCCGATGTTCGTCTTCGTGATCATGGTGATTGCGGCCAGCCGGCCGATCCTGCGTCTGGCGCTGGACACCGTCCAGGTGGCCGCGCGCGTGCTGCCGATGTCGCGCCCGATGGCCACCTATTTCCTGGCGCTGTTCCTGCTGCCGCTGCTCGGCTCGTTCATCACCGAACCGGCCGCCATGACGCTGGCCGCGTTGCTGCTGCGTGACCGCTTCTACCGCGCCGGACTGTCGACGCGGCTGAAGTACGCCACGCTGGGCGTGCTGTTCGTGAACGTGTCCATCGGCGGCACCCTCACGCCGTACGCGGCGCCGCCGATCCTGATGGTCGCCGCCACCTGGGGCTGGGACCTGCCCTACATGCTGCTGCACTTCGGCTGGCGTTCGGCGCTGGCGGTGCTGGTCAATGCGCTCGGCGTGACATGGCTCTTTCGCGCCGAACTGGCGGCTGTGCGCGCGGCACCGCGCGGCGGCGACACGCCGGTGCCGCCGGCACTGCTGGTCGTGCACCTGCTGTTCCTGGCCGGCGTGGTCGTGTTCGCCCACCACGCCGTCGTGTTCATGGGGCTGTTCCTGTTCTTCCTGGGCATCGCGCACGCCTACCAGCGACACCAGGATCGCCTGATCCTGCGCGAGGGACTGATGGTGGCGTTCTTCCTGGCCGGGCTGGTGGTGCTGGGCGGCCAGCAGCAGTGGTGGCTGCAGCAACTGCTGGCCGGGATGAGCCCGACGGCGGTCTACTACGGTGCGACGGCGCTCACCGCCGTGACCGACAATGCGGCGCTCACCTACCTGGGATCCCTGGTGCAGGGATTGAGCGAGGAATTCAAGTACTCGCTGGTGGCCGGTGCCGTCACCGGGGGCGGGCTCACCGTGATCGCCAATGCGCCGAACCCGGCCGGCTATTCGATCCTCAAGGGCAGTTTCGAGCACGAGGAGATCAGCGCCCTGGGCCTGTTCGCGGCGGCCGCGCTCCCGACCGTGGTGTCGATCGCGGCGTTCCGCCTGGTCTAGGGCCTGTTCACACTACGATCGTC
>CAZXLV010000151.1:0-6588 GCA_964641405.1 uncultured Limnobacter sp.
GTGATGTGCAGCAGGCCGTCGATGCCGCCCAGGTCGATGAACGCCCCGTAGTCGGTGATGTTCTTGACCACGCCGTGGACGATCGCACCCTCATGCAGCGTCTCGAGCAGCTTGGCGCGCTCTTCGCCTTGGGTGAGCTCGACCACCGCGCGGCGCGACAGCACCACGTTGTTGCGCTTGCGGTCGAGCTTGATGACCTTGAACTCGAGGGTCTTTCCCTCGTAGGGCGTCGTGTCCTTGACCGGGCGCGTGTCGATCAGCGAGCCGGGCAGGAAGGCGCGAATGCCGTTGGTCATGACGGTGAGCCCGCCCTTGACCTTGCCGGTGATCGTTCCATCGACCTGCTCGCCCGATTCGAGCGCCTTCTCGAGACTGATCCAGGCCGACAGCCGCTTGGCCCGGTCGCGCGACAGACGCGTCTCGCCGTAGCCGTCTTCGAGCGCCTCGATGGCCACCGACACGAAGTCGCCGATGTTCACGTCGAGTTGGCCGCGATCGTCGTGAAACTCCTCGATCGGGATGAAGCTCTCGGATTTCAGTCCGGCGTTGACGACGACGAAATTGTGGTCGAGCCTTACCACCTCGGCGGTGATGACTTCGCCCTGGCGCATTTCCTGGCGCGACAGGGATTCCTCGAACAGCTGGGCAAAACTTTCGCTGGTGGTTGCAGTTGCGCTTGCAGTAGTCAAAATGGTTCCAGTGTTTTCACGACGCGCCGAATGGCCGATTCCCGCGCTGTCCGGACGCTAGGCCCAGGCTGCCTGAAGGCAGCAACGCGGGGCGGCAACCCAGCGGAGTTGACGACCCGTTCATCGCCGGCGGCCCGCATGCGCGCACAGGCGACGAACACCCTTTTTCGCCGAAGCCGGCGACTCAACGACGAATGCGGCAATGAAACGCCTTCAGCACCTGTTCGACCGTCTGGTCGACATCGAGGTGTGTGGAGTCGATCACCACCGCATCCTTCGCGGCCTGCAGCGGTGCAATCGCACGCCTTGCATCGCGCTCGTCACGCCGTCGCAGATCCCGCAGAAGGTCGTCAAGACTAGCAGAAAAGCCCTTTTCTATCAACTGCTTATGCCTGCGCACCGCACGCGATTCGGCACTAGCGGTAAGGAACACCTTGAGCATCGCGTCGGGAAATACCACCGTGCCCATGTCGCGCCCGTCAGCCACCAGACCGGGCGGGCGGCGAAAGGCGCGTTGCAGGCCCAGCAGCGCGGCGCGCAGGGCGGGCAGCATCGCGATCTGCGAGGCAGCGTTGCCGACCGCCTCGTCGCGGATTGCCTCGGTCACGTCGTGGCCGCCGAGTTCGACCCGCTGCGCATCGAAGCGCACCGGCAGCACCGCCGCCGCGCGCGCCAGGCCGGCCTCGTCGTCCAGGTCGACGCCGTCGCGCAGTGCCGCCAGCGCACACAGGCGGTACAGCGCGCCCGAATCGAGGTAGTGCCATCCGAGCGCATGCGCGACGCGCTGGGCGATGGTGCCCTTGCCGGACGCCGTCGGCCCGTCGATCGTGATCACGCCGACGCTCACGCTCCAGCCAGCCCTTCGATGGCCAGGCCTGCGTCGGCAGCCAACGCTTCGAAACCGGGAAACGAGGTCGCGACGTTGATGGTGTCGTGAACGGTGACGGGATCGCTCGCGCGTAGCGCGGCCATCGCAAAGGACATCGCGATGCGGTGATCGGCGTGTGCCCGCACGCCCGCACCGGAGAAGACGCGCGTCCCGCTACCGCGGCCCTCGATCACCATGCCGTCCGGGGTCGGCGTGGCGCTCACCCCGAGTGCACCCAGGCCTTCGGCCATCACTGCAATGCGGTCGGACTCCTTGACACGCAACTCGGCCGCACCGGTCACCACAGTGCGGCCCTCGGCGCAGGCGGCGGCCACGAACAGCGCCGGGAACTCGTCGATCGCCAGCGGCACCAGTTCGGGCGGGACCTGGATCCCGCGCAAGGGCGCCGCGCGCACGCGCAGGTCGGCGACCGGTTCACCGCCTGCCTCGCGGGCATTGCACACCTCGATATCGGCGCCCATCAGGCGCAGGATGTCCAGGACGCCGGTGCGGGTGGGATTGATGCCGACGTGTTCGATGATCAGGTCGGAGCCGCTCGCAATGGTGGCACCGACCAGAAAGAACGCCGCGGACGAAATGTCGGCGGGCACATCGATCGCCACCGCTCGCAATGGCTGGCCGCCGCGCAAGCTCACCGCGGCACCGTCGCGCGTCACTGCCACGCCGAACCCACGCAGCATGCGCTCGGTGTGGTCGCGCGTGGGCGCCGGCTCGACGACGGTGGTTTCACCCTCGGCGTAGAGCCCGGCCAGCAACAGCGCCGACTTCACCTGCGCACTGGCCATCGGCATCGCGTAGCGGATACCCTGCAGGCGCGGTACGGGCAGCAGGCGCACCGGTGGACAGCCGTTGCGCGTTTCGATGCGCGCACCCATCGCCATCAGCGGTTCGGCGACGCGGCGCATCGGCCGCCTGGCGAGACTTTCGTCACCAACCAGCGTCGATTCGAAGCGCTGGCCTGCCAGCAGTCCCATGAGCAGGCGCATGGCCGTGCCAGCGTTGCCGCAATCGAGCGCGCGTTGCGCGCCGCGCAAGCCGCGCAGGCCGACCCCGTGCACGGTCACGCGTCCCTGGCGCGGACCATCGATCACCACGCCGAGCGCGCGAAACACCTCCATCGTGGAAATCGCATCGGCGCCTTCGAGGAACCCGCTGACCGCGGTGATGCCATCGGCGATCGCACCGAGCATGATGGCACGGTGCGAGATCGACTTGTCACCGGGAACCCGGATCGAGCCGGTCAGGCAACCGCCGGGAGCGATGCGAAAGCTGCGCGACATGAACTTTTTCCTGCGGGCGGAAGCGGGCCGGCGCTACATTGTGGTGACGAACGCAGGACAGCCCATGATGCGACAGCCCATGATTCTACAGAGCCGCAACGAGGCGCTCGACGCGCGCGCACTGCGCCTGTTCGACTCACTGCCCGAGCCGTGTCGGCTGTCGCTGACACGGCAGCGGTTTCCGCACGTACTCAATCACCTTGCCGCCGAATGGGACGCCCCGCCCCGCTTCGCGCGCCTGATGAACGATCTGCTGCTCGACGGGCGCGGCAACCGCCACGGCTTTCCGCCCGAGACAGTGCGCGAACTGAGTGCCTTGCACGACCATTATTTCGACTTTCCGTGGGCCCGCGCACAGGCGCAGGCGCCACGGCGCGACAAGGCCTGCGTCTGGGAGGCGGCGCAGCGGATGCGGTAGGAGCAGGCCGGGCTCAAACGAGGCGATTTCGCCAGCGGCTTGCGCCCGCGAGGATTTCCACCAGTCGCTCGCGATCGTTGCTCTCGAGCGCCGCGATGATGGCATCGTTGATCGCACGAAACCGGCCGGCCGAGGACAGGCAGGCGTCGCGATTATCCAGCAGGATGTCGGCCCACAACGACGGCGCCGAAGCGCCCACCCTGGTCGTGTCACGCAGGCCGGCGCCCGAGAATTCGAGCGCGCGATCGGACAACTCGCCCGCCGCTATGGCCGCCGACAAGCCGAAGGCCACCGCGTGCGGCCAATGCGACACCTCGGCGAAGATGCGGTCGTGCATCCGGGGATCGAGCGTGCCGACCAGCGCGCCAGTCGGTTCGAGCAGGCGCGTCACCGCCTCGCAATGTTGCTGCGGCGTGACCTCGAGCGGACACAGCAGCCAGCGTCGATCGCGAAAGAGGTCGGGATCGGCCGCCTGCGGGCCGCTGCGCTCGGAGCCCGCGATCGGATGGCCCGGCACGAAGCGCAGGAAGGCATCGCCCAGGCCATGGCGCGCCGCCTCGATTACGCTGCGCTTGGTACTGGCGCAATCGGTGACGATCGCCTGCGCATCGAGCACATCGCGCAGCGCAAGGAACAGCGCCGGCATGGCAGTTACCGGCGCGGCCAGCACCACGTAAGCCGCGCCTGCCACCGCCTCGGCCACGCTGGAACAGGCCAGGTCCACGTGGCCGAGCGCGCGTGCCACCTGGGCATCGTCGCCCGACGAATAGCCGGCGATCTGCCCGACCGTACCGGCGCGCTTGAGCGCCGCCCCCAGCGAGCCCCCGATCAATCCGACGCCGAGGATCGCGAGCTTGCGAACCGCAACCGTCACCCCGGGTTCCCCGCAGTCCGCGTGGCGGCCTGCGCGGTGGTCTGTCCCGTGCCCATCAGGCGCTCGAAGGCGGCGAGAAAGATCTCGTTTTCCTGCGCCAGGCCGACCGTGATACGCAGCCATTGCGGCAGGCCGTAGTTGCCCACCGGCCGCACGATCACGCCGGCGCGCAGCAAGCCCTCGTACACCTGCGCGGCGTCACCCACCCGCACCAGCACGAAATTTCCGTACGACGGCACGTACTCGAGCCCCATGCGCTCGAATGCCGACTGCAATCGCTGCAGGCCGGCGCGATTGCTCTGGTAACTGCGTTGCAGGAAGGCAGTATCGCCAAGCACCGCCAGCGCAGCCGCCAGCGCCAGCGAATTCACGTTGAACGGCTGGCGCACCCGATTCATCAGGTCGGTCAGCTCGGGCTGCGCGAGCCCGTAGCCGACGCGCAGGCCAGCCAGGCCGTAAGCCTTGGAGAAAGTGCGCGTGACGATCAGGTTCGGGAACTGGCGCACCCACTGCGCCGAATCGAAACGCAGTGCCGGGTCCAGGTAGTCGGTGTAAGCCTCGTCCAGGACGACCACCACCCCGGGCGGCACGGCAGCGAGAAACGCCGCCACCGCGTCGGCAGGCTGGAAGGTGCCGGTCGGGTTGTTCGGGTTGGCCACGAATACCAGCCGCGTATCGTCGGTGATGGCGGCACGCATGGCCTCCAGATCGTGACCGAGCGCACGTGCCGGCACGACGATGGCCCGTGCCCCGGTAGCCTGCGTGGCCAGCGGATACACCGCGAACGAGTACTCCGAATAGACCGCCGAGCAGCCGGGTTGCAGCAGCGCATGCGCAGCCAGCTCGAGCAGGTCGTTGGAGCCATTGCCCAGCGTGATCCAGTCCTGCGGTACCTGGTGAAAGCGCGAGATGGCCGCCTTCAGCTCGAAACCGTTCGAATCGGGGTAGCGCTCGAGATCGGCCATCGCCGCCGTCATCGCCGTGCGTGCCGACTCGGGAATGCCGAGCGGGTTCTCGTTGGACGCGAGCTTGACGATCTTTGCTGCGTCGAGCCCGTATTCGCGCGCCAGCTCCGAGATCGGTTTGCCGGCCTGGTAGGGGGCGATCTTGCGGACGTACTCGGGGGCCTGGATATGCATGGTTCTTGGCGTGGGGTTCGCAACAGCCGCGCAGCGAACGTGCCCGGCCTGCCGCCTGCAAGGATAACCGAGATGCCGGGCCGATCTCGCGCCGGCGCGGCGCGCTGCGATCAGCTGGCGCGCGGATACGAACCCACCACCTTGCAGAACGCCGCCTGTGCGCCGAGGTCGGCCAGCGCCGCCGCCACGGCGGCATCTTCGCGATGGCCGATCACGTCGATGTAGAAGTAGTACTCCCAGAGCCCCTGCCGGGCCGGACGCGATTCGAAGCGCTTCATCGACACGCCGTGGCGAGCCAGCGGCTCGATGAGCGCATGCAGGGCACCCGCGCGATCGGGCACCGACAGGATGAGCGAGGTCTGGTCGGCCCCGGTCGGCGCACAGGCGTAGTGCCCGATCACGGCAAAGCGGGTGCGGTTGTTCGGGTCGTCCTGGATGCTGCGCGCAATCGTCTGCAGCCGGTAGCGCGCGCCCGCGTGTTCGCCCGCCACCGCCGCGGCTGCCTCGTCGAGCGAGGCGAGTCGCGCCGCTTCGGCGTTGCTCGCCACCGGCACACGCTCCACGCCTGGCGCCTGGCGCTCGAGCCAGCCGGCGCACTGGGCAAGCGACTGCGGGTGCGACAGGATGCGCCGCACCCCCTCGAGCTTGCCGCTTCGGCTCATCAGGTTCTGGCGCACCGGCAGCGACACCTCGCCGCTGATGAGCAGGTCCGATTGCAGGAACAGGTCGAGTGTGCGATTGACCGCCCCCTCGGAGGAATTCTCCACCGGCACCACCCCGAAGTCGACGCCTCCCGCTTCGGTGGCCCGGAACACCTCGTCGATGGTGGCGCACGGCAGCATCTCGACCGACGAGCCGAAATGACGCAGCAGTGCCTGCTCGGAGAAGGTGCCGGCCGGGCCCAGGTAGGCCACGCGCAGTCGCCGCTCGAGTTCGCGACAGGCCGACACGACCTCGCGATAGATGGCCTCGATCGCATCACCCGCGAGCGGACCCGGGTTCAGTTCGCGCAGGCGGCGCATGATCTGCGCCTCGCGTTCGGGGCGGTACACCGGCGCGTCGCTGCGCCCCTTCACTTCGCCGACCTGCTGCGCGAGGCGGGCGCGCCGGCTGAGGCACTCGACGATCTGGCGATCCACGGCGTCGATGTCCGCGCGCAGGGCATCCAGCGTGACCGGTTGCGCGCCTTTTTTTGCCTGCCTGGCCCTGGTCGTCATCGGAGCCCTCGAATGGATACGGCGCGCACCTGTCAGCGAGGGCCGATCCTACCAAACTGCGGCCCACGATCCGCCGTCGAAC
>CAZXLV010000152.1:0-6569 GCA_964641405.1 uncultured Limnobacter sp.
GGGTCATCGCCACATACATGAGCTTGGCACAGTCAATCTCGGAGCCCGGCGGATATTCGGCACAACCAATCGAGGCCGGCCTGAACACGGATTGCCCATCGGCGGCCTGCGCTCGAAAGCCGTTAGTGCGTATTCCGGCGATGGTGACCGGTGATTTCGATTTCACGTGACCGGTCGAGCGGGTGGTGAAGTGCTCTGCGGGGATGATAACTCAGTCGGTCACGATGTCATCGTCGTGGCGGCGGGTTTAGGGTCTTTGGACGATCGGCGCAACGACTCGCCCTTGAGGGTTAGGCGATGCGCGTGATGCAGCAGTCGATCGAGGATGGCGTCGGCGATGGTGGCCTCGCCGATCCAGCCGTGCCAGTGCTCGATCGGCAGCTGCGCGGTGATGACGGTGGCGCGCCGCTCGGTGCGATCGTCGAGAAGCTCGAGCAGATCGTCGCGGCCGTAGGCCTCGAGGGGCTGCAGTGCCCAGTCATCGAGCACGAGAACGTCGAGCTTGGCGAGGGCGAGGAGACGGCGCTTGTGCGTGCCATCGCCGCGCGCGATGCGCAGCTCCTCGAGCAGGCGCGGCACGCGGGCATAGAGGGCGCTCTTGCCGAGCCGGCAAGCGCGCTGCGCGAGCGCACAGGCGAGCCAGGTCTTGCCGACGCCGGTGGGGCCCGAGATCAGGACGGTGTGCGCGCGCTCGGCCCACTCGCCGTGCGCGAGGCTGGTGATCAGGCGGGCATCGAGGCCACGGCTGGCGCGGGTGTCGAGGTCCTCGAGGCAGGCCTGGGCGTACTTCAAGCGCGCCTTGGCCAACAGGCGCGTGAGACGACAGTCGCTGCGGTGCGCGGCTTCCCGCTCGACCAGCAGCGCGAGGCGATCCTCGAACGACAGAGCGGTGCTGGTCGGCAGCGCGATCTGCTCCTCGAAGGCGTGTGCCATGCCCTCGAGCTTCAAGGCGCGCAGTTGCGTGAGTGTTTGTTGCACGATCATCGGGTCTCCTCCATCGGTTTATTGGTAGTACTTCGGTCCGCGCAGGTGCGCGTGTTCGGGTGCGCTCCAGTTCGCATCGCCCGGCAGCGGCAAGCTTTCCTGGCGACGCTTCAGGATCGAGGCCACGGTCTGGTAGGCGGCGCTGCCGAGCGCGAGCGCCCGCGCGCAGGCCGCCTCGAGCCGCTGGCTGCCGTGCTGCTTCTCCAAGCGCAACAGTCCGAGACAGGAGCGATAGCCCTGCTCGGGATGCAGGCGCGTGGCGAGGATGCGGCGGATCACCTCGGCGCAGGCGACCCCATGCGTCTCGCCCCAACGCACCAGTCGCCCCGGGGTCCACTCCAGATGCGCGCGGTGCGCAGCGGGCAGATGCTCTGGTGTCGTCGTGTGCGCAAAGCGCGTGAAGGCGCGCGGATGCGCCGCGACGCGTCGCCCGCGATGCAGGATCTCGACACCGCGCGCGGTGACGCGCACCTCCAGGCTCTGGTGCACGAGCGCGTGCGGGACGCTGTAGAAGTGCGCCTCGATCGCGACGTGATAGTCGATGTTGACGCGCGCCGTGTAGTAGCGGGCGAACTCGTAGCGATTCACTGGCAAGGGCTTGAGCGCCGGCCGATCGAGCGTCTCGTAGGCACTTTGGCGCGATCCGGGCAGGCGCTTGAAGGGCCGGGTGTTCAGATCATCGAGCAACTCGCCGATCGCGCCGTCGACTTCCTCGATCGTGGCGAACACGCGATGGCGCAGTCGCGCGAGGATCCAGCGCTCCACGATCTGCACGGCGACTTCCACCTTGGCCTTGTCGCGCGGCCGGTAGGGCCGCGCCGGCAACACCGCGGTGCCATAGTGCCCGGCCAGATCCGCGATCGTGGCCGAGGCGCGCGGCTCGTAACGGTCGGGATCGGCGATCAGCGCCCGCGCGTTGTCGGGCACGATCAGCGCCGCAACGCCGTCCATGAACTCGAGTGCGCGCACCAGCGCGCCGCTCCAGTCCTCGAGTCGCTGGTGCGCCGTCGCGCAGGCAAACGTGTAATTGGACGCCCCGAGCACGGCGACAAAGACCTGGGCTCGATCTCCCTCGCGCCCGTACGGCACGGTCTGCCCGGCGTAATCCACGAAGAGCTTCTCGCCCGCGCGGTGCACCTGGCGCATCGAGCGGCGCAGGCTCGCCACGTAGGCGCGATAGAGGTCCGTGAACTGCGTGAAACGATAGGTCGCCACCTCGGCGTGCGCGGCCACGTACTCCTGCCACAGCAGCGTGAGTGTTACGCCGGGACGGCGCAGTTCCGCCTGCACGTGCGCAAAATCGGGCGCCACCCGCCCGCCGTAGGCACTGCGGCGCGGCGCGGGCGCCAACCGCGCGAGTATTTCCGTCTCCGACAGCGCCAGCAGCGCCTGCGGGTCGCCTCCCGCGCGCTCGATGCGCGCCACGTACTTGGCGACGACGCCCTTGGAAATGGCCAGCGCACGCGCAATTTGCTCATGCGAGAGGCGCGCGACGTACTTCAGACGGATCAGGTCTCGGATCTTGCGCATGTGCAGTGCTCGTGTCGGCATGTGTCCTCCCCGGTGGTCAAACCGGCGAGGGTACCCACTTCAAGCACTTCACCTTCCGCGCCCGCCGACCGATCCCGAAATCGGTCACACGAATTCGGAAACCGCGGTCACACCAAATCGGAATCCCCGGTCACGTCAATCCGGAATCAGCGGTCACGATCGACCGGAATACGCAGTTAGCCCGGATTTCTCACACTGGGGGATGCATCGGGGCGGTGATTGAGTAAAACTTGTTTTGCGAAGAACGAGTTAGCAAACAATCACCGGAGGCCCCGATGCCGACACAGTGTAACGCCGAACAGCTGGAGTTTTCATGCGTAGATCGCCGCCGGGTGGTGGCGGCCTTTGACGGCGGGACGGTCAGCTCGGATGCCGGGGCGTTGCTGCTGGGCAAGACCGATGCGGCGATCGGATTGATCGATCGGCTGGCCGGATGCTTTGTCGATGAGCGCGATCCGAAGCTGATCGAGCACACGGTCAGGACGCTGATCGGGCAGCGGGTCTTTGGACTGGCGCTGGGCTATGAAGACCTCAATGACCACGAGCGCCTGCGCCATGACCCGGTGTTCGGCGCGCTGCTGGGCAAGCTCGAGCCGCGGCGTCGCGCCGATTGCGCGGCGCTGGCGGGCAAGAGCACGCTGAACCGCCTGGAGCTGCACGCCTCGCAGGGAAGCACTCGTTACCACAAGATCCGCCCCGACACCGAAGCGATCGAGCGGCTGTGGGTGCAGGTATTTCTCGATGCCCATCGCGCAGCCCCCGGGGAGGTGGTCCTGGACCTGGACGCCACCGACGATCCGCTGCACGGGCACCAGGAGGGACGCTTCTTTCACGGCTATTACGACGGCTATTGCTACCTGCCGCTGTACATCTTCGCCGGCGAGCATCTGCTGTGCGCGAAGCTGCGCCGCGCGAACCTTGACGGGGCCGCCGGGGCACGCGAAGAACTCGAACGGATCGTCGCGCAGATCCGCGAGCGCTGGCCGCAAGTGAAGATTATCCTGCGCGCCGACTCCGGCTTCTGCCGCGAGGAGCTGATGAGCTGGTGCGAGCAAAACGCGGTGGATTACGTGTTCGGGCTCGCCAGGAACAGCCGCCTGGTGCGCGCCATTGGGGCCGAGCTGCAGGAAGCCAGGGCCGAGTCGCAGGCGACGCAGCGCCCGGCGCGACGCTTCAAAGAGCTCCTCTATCGGACGCGCAAGAGCTGGTGCCGGGCGCGCCGCGTCATCGCCAAGGCCGAGCAGACCGGGGACAAGTCCAACCCACGCTTCATCGTGACCTCACTGCCTGTGCAGCAATGGCAAGCGCGTGAGTTGTACGAAGACTTCTACTGCGCCCGCGGGGAGTGCGAGAACCGCATCAAGGAAGCGCAGCTCGATCTGTTCGCCGATCGACTCTCGGCCGCCACGTTCCGCGCCAACCAGCTACGCCTGTGGCTCGCCTCGGCGGCCTACGTGCTGATGCATGCGCTGCGCCGGGTTGGACTGACCGGCACCGCGCTCGCGCGCGCCTGCGCGAACACCATCCGGCTCAAGCTGCTGAAGATCGGCGCGGTCGTCACCGTGAGTGTGCGACGCGTAAAGCTCGCGATGAGTTCGGCCTGCCCCGACCAGCGCGAGTTCATCACGGCCTTCCACAATTTGAGCGCCGCGGCGCGCTAAGCCGCCCCACGAACCAGACGGCCGCTACTCTCAATCCCCGAACCGCTGTCGCGCACGGCGGCGGGCTCGTATCGCCGGAAAGCGCCCATCGGCCCCAGCAGCTTCTCTTTCCGCCGCCATGCGCATCGCCCTTCACTCGCCTTGCCGATCAATCGGAAAACCCGTCGGGCGGTGAGAAAAGCGGGCTAGGCTGTCAAGAGGGCCGGCAGGCTTCGTGAGATAGCCGGCATTCGCATGGCGGTCGTCGATGCCGTTTGCCAGGGTCGCGAGAACCTATCTCAAGACTGTTTGAGCAGCATGCACAGAGCCGCAAGCTGCACGAAGCCGAGGAAATTGGCCGGGTAGTATTCCCAGCGCACGACACGATGCGATCGTGGCCAGCACCGCGAGATTCCACGGGTGCAATACTTTCGTTCCCATCGAAGGATCTCCGGAGGCTCGCTTCGGGCCCCACCGTTGCCCGTGCAGCCGCGCAGATCCGGCGAAAAGCGCGCAACCCGGACTGCACGCCATGGGACAGGCAAAGTGCCGGTGGTGCCTTGACGCCGATCAATCGGCGTCAACCCATGTGCAGACCGCCGTTCACCGAGAAATCGGCTCCGGTGGCGAACGCCGCCTCGTCCGACGCGATCCAGGACACCATCGAGGCGATTTCCTCGGGAAGCCCGAGGCGCTTCACCGGGATCGTCGCGATGATTTGTTCGAGCGCTTCCGGCTTCATGGCACGCAGCATGTCGGTCGCGATGTAACCCGGCGACACCGTGTTCACGGTGACGCCCTTCGCCGCGACTTCCTTGGCGAGCGACATCGTGAAGCCGTGGATGCCCGCTTTTGCGGTCGAGTAGTTGGTCTGACCGATCTGGCCGCGCTGGCCGTTGACCGAGGAGATGTTGACGACGCGGCCGAAACCGCGATCGATCATGCCGTTGATCACCTGCTTCGTCACATGGAACAGCGAGTTGAGATTCGTCTCGAGCACGATGTGCCACTGCTCGTGCGACATGCGCCGGAACGTGGCGTCGCGCGTGATGCCCGCATTGTTGACGAGAATATCGACAGGGCCGATTTCGCGAACGACTTGCTCGAACGTGGCGCGGGTCGACTCCCAGTTCGAGACATCGCCCTCCGAGGCGTGCACGACGTAATCCTGCGCACGCATGTCCGCGAGCCAGCGGTCCCTGCGCGGGGAGCCGGGGCCGCAGCCCGCCACGACCGTGTGGCCGTCGCGGCAAAGGCGCTTGCAGATCGCGGTGCCGATCCCCCCCATGCCTCCCGTCACATAAGCGATACGCTTGCTGGCCGCCATGGTGTGCCCCCGTGCCTACTTCTGGTGAATGTATTCTCCGGGCGCGTCCGCCACCGGCGCGTAGCCACGCGCCGCATTGCCCATTGCGGGCGGCGCCACGCGCTCCGCCGACGAGTGCGCCGCAAGCCACTGTGCCCAATGCGGCCACCAGGAGCCGGAAACCGGGTCTGTCTGCGCATACCACTCGTCGGGTGTCAGCGTCGTCGTCGCATCGCTCCAGGTGCGCGCGCGATGGCGCCGGCGCGGATGCGCGGGCCCGCTCACGATGCCGGCGTTGTGGCCGCCGGAGGTGAGCAGGAAGGTGTAGTCGGTCGAGCGTGTGAGGCCGCGCAGCTTGTAGACCGAGTGCCATGGCGCCACGTGGTCGGTTTCGGTACCGACGACATACATCGGTACGGTGACTTGCGCGAGGTCGACCGGTTCGCCGGCGACCGTGAAGCGGCCCTGACCCAGTTCGTTGTCGAGATACAGCCGCTTCAGGTATTCGGTGTGCATGCGCCAAGGCATCCGCGTGCCATCGGCGTTCCAGGCCATCAAGTCGTTCGGGCGGTCGCGCCGGCCGCGCAGGTAGGTGTTGATCGCCGGCGACCACAGCAGGTCCTGGGAGCGCAGCATCGCGAACGCGCCGCCCATGCGGCTCGCCTCCAGCACGCCGCTCTGGTGCATCACGGCCTCGAGCATGTTGATCTGGCTCGGACTGATGAACAGCGACAGTTCGCCCGGCTCGCTGAAATCCGCCTGCGCGGCGAGCAGGCTCACGCTCGCGAGCGGCGCGCGTTGACGGCGCGCGAGCGGGCCGCCCGCGGCGATCGACAGCAGCGTGCCGCCAATGCAATAGCCCACGGCGTGCACCGGGCGATCCCCAACTATCGCGCCGACCGCGGCCAGGGAATCCAGGATGCCGAGTTTCAGGTAATCGTCCATGCCGAGATCACGATCCGCGGCGGACGGGTTCTTCCACGAGATCATGAAGACCGTATGGCCGGCCTCCACCAGGAAGCGCACCAGCGAATTGTGCGGCGACAGGTCGAGGATGTAGTACTTCATGATCCACGCCGGCACGATCA
>CAZXLV010000153.1:0-6554 GCA_964641405.1 uncultured Limnobacter sp.
TCGTTGGCGACGATCTTCAGGCCCGCCTTCTCGGCCATCGGCGCGAAGGTCTTGTACCAGACCTCGCCGTAGGGATCGTTGTAGCCGATGAAGCCGACCGTCTTCACGCCGCGCTTGATCATCGCCTCGATGAGGCCGTCGCTGATCACGTCGTCGTTCGGGTGGGCCTTGAAGACCCAGCGCTTCTGGTCGTCCATCGGCAGCACCACCGCCCCGGTGCCCACCGGTGCCAGCATCGGTGTCTTCGCCTCGGCCATGAACTGCAGCACGCCCATTGCGTTGGGCGAACCCGAGGGTCCGATCATGGCGTCGATCGAGAACTCCGAGAGCAGCTTGCGGGTGAGCTGGACCGTCTGCGTGGAGTCGCTGGCGTCGTCGTACGAGATGTACTCGACGGTGAGATCGCCGATCTTCGTCGGCAGCAGCGTCGCGGTGTTCTTCTGCGGGATGCCGACGAAGGCGGTGGGCCCGGTGGCCGACGTGATCACGCCGATCTTCACCTGTGCCTGCACCGACAGCGTCGCGCCCAGGGCCAGCCCCGAGAGGGCCAGCAGGATGCTTCCTCGTTTCATCGTTTCGCTCCTCGTCCGTAGTGAATCGCCAGTATTGCCTCATTGAACCTTTGCCGCGACTGGCTGGCCGCGACCGGTGGTTCGTCCGTGTTCATCGCTTGCGTCCGGCGCCCAGGTAGGAGTCGATGACGCGCGGGTCGTCGGCCAGCTGCGCGGCCGCGCCTTGCAGGACCATTTCACCGGTTTCCAGCACATAGCCATAGTCGGCGACCTGCAGGGCGGCGCGCGCATTCTGCTCCACCAGCAACACCGACACGCCACTGTGCCTGAGCTCGGCGATGACGCGAAAGATATCCCTGACAATCAGCGGGGCCAGGCCCAGGCTCGGCTCGTCGAGCAGCAGCAGGCGCGGCCTGGCCATCAGTGCGCGCCCGAGCGCGAGCATCTGGCGCTCGCCGCCCGAAAGCGTCCCGGCGAGTTGCGCGCGCCGTTCCTTCAGGCGCGGAAAGATGGCGAACACCTGCGCCATCGTCTCGGCATGGTCCCGCTGCCCGTTCAGGTGGCGCGCGAACGCGCCCAGTTCGAGGTTGTCGGCGACGCTGAGTTCGCCGAACAGGGCGCGCGACTCGGGTACCAGGCCCATGCCGCGCGCGACCAGGTCTTCGACTTCGAGTGTACCGGTGTCCTGCCCCAGGAAGCGCACCGTGCCGCCGCTGCGCGCCAGCAGGCCGATGATCGCCGACAGCATGGTGGTCTTGCCGGCTCCGTTGGGGCCGATCACCGTGACGATCTGGCCGGCTCGCACCGACAGGTTGGCGCGGTGCAGCGCCTCGACACGGCCATAGGCCACGCACAGTTCGCTCACCTCGAGCATCGGCGCCGCATCCTGGCCGGGCGCTTGCGGCTCGTGCGCGGTGGGCGCCGGATGCCTCATGCCGCGACCCCGCCCAGGTAGGCCTCGAGCACCGCAGGGTCGGCTTGCACCTGTGCCGGCAGGCCTTCGGCGATCTTCTGGCCGAATTCCATCACTACCACCCGGTCGGCCAGGTCCATCACGAATTCCATGTCGTGCTCGACCAGCAGGATACCGATCGATTCGCCGCGCAGCTTGCCGAGCAGTTCGGCCAGCGCCTGCTTCTCGCGATAGCGCAAGCCGGCCGCGGGTTCGTCCAGCAGCAGCAGGCAGGGGTCGGCCGCGAGCGCGCGTGCGATCTCGACGATGCGCTGCTGGCCCAGCGCCAGGCTTCCCGCAGCCTCGTGCATCTGCGCGGCCAGTCCGACCCGCTCGATCTGGCGCGCCGCCTCGGCGAGCAGGCGGCGCTCCTCGCGGCGCTCGAGGCGCAGTCCGGCCGCCAGCACGCCGCCGCGCCCGCGCAGGTGCGCGCCGATGGCGACGTTCTCCAGCACGCTCATCTCGGGCAGCAGGCGCACGTGCTGGAAGGTGCGGCTCATGCCGCGACGCGCGATGGCGCGCGCGCTCAACTGGTCGATGCGCTCGCCGAGAAAGCGGATGCGGCCTTCGCTGGCCGGATTGGCCCCCGAGATGCAATTGAACAGCGTGCTCTTGCCGGCCCCGTTCGGGCCGATCAGCGCCATCACTTCGCCCGCGCGCACGGTGAAGCTCATCTCGTGATTGGCCACCAGCCCGCCGAATCGCTTGCTGACGCGATCCAGTTCGAGCAGTTCGCGCCCGGGTGCGGGCGCGGGCCGCTTCGGCAGCGGTTCGGCGGCGGATACGATGATCGCGGCAATGCCGCCTTGCGGTTCGCGTCGCGCCGGCAGCAGGCGCGTGAAGATCGGCCACAGCCCATCGGGCGCGCGCTGCAGCACCAGCACCATCATGATGCCGAACACGATCACTTCGAAGTTGCCCGCGGCACCGAAGATCGCCGGCAGCAGATCCTGCAGCCATTGCTTGAGCACGGTGATCATGGTCGCGCCGACCAGTGCGCCCCAGACGCTGGCGGCACCACCCACGACCGCCATGAACAGGTACTCGATGCCCAGGTTCAGGCTGAACGGATTGGGATTGACGAAGCGCTGCATGTGCACATAGAGCCAGCCCGAGATCGCCGCGAACAGGGCAGCCACGACGAAGGCGACCATCTTCGAGCGCGCCGTATCGACGCCCATCGCTTCGGCCATGCCGGCGCCGCCCTTGAGCGCGCGGATCGCACGCCCCTCGCGGGAATCGAGCAGGTTGCGGGTGAACCACATGGCGCCCAGCAGCACCAGCCAGATCAGGTAGTAGAACTGGCGCGAGCTCCTGATCGACAGGCCGGCCAGTTCGAGCGACGGAATATCGATGATGCCGGTGTACCCGCCCAGGAAGCCGAGGTTGCCGAACAGGAAGTACAGGCTGATCCCCCAGGCAATGGTGCCCAGCGGCAGGAAGTGCCCCGACAGGCGCAAGGTCAGGATGCCCAGCACCCATGCCACGGCGGCCGTAAGCACAAGTCCCAGGGCGAGCCCGCTCCACGGCGAAGTGCCGGCCCAGGCGAGCCAGCCCGGCATCGCCGCGGTGGTGGTCAGCCACGCGCTGGCGTATGCGCCCAGCCCCACGAAGGCCGCCTGGCCGAAGGAGGTCAGGCCGGCGACGCCGGTCAGCAGCACCAGGCCCAGCGCCACCAGTGCGTACAGGCCGATGTAGTCGAGCAGCGTGATCTGGAACTCGGGCAACACCGCCGGCCCGAGCGCGAGCAGGACCAGGAAGGCGGGCAGCGGCGCTCGCCTCATCATTCGTCCTCGTCCACCCGGCGCGTGGCCAGCGAGCGCCACAGCAGTACCGGAATGATCACCGTGAACACGATGACCTCCTTGAATGCGGAAGCCCAGAACGACGAGAACGACTCGAGCAGTCCGACCAGCAGCGCACCGGCCGCGGCCAGCGGATAGCTGGCCAGCCCGCCGACGATGGCGGCGACGAAGCCCTTCAGGCCGATGAGAAAGCCGGTGTCGTAGTAGATGGTGGTGATCGGGGCGATCAGGATCCCCGACAGTGCGCCGATCAGCGCCACCAGCAGGAACGAGAGCTTGCCCGCCATCACCGTCGAAATGCCCATCAGGCGCGCGCCGGTGCGGTTGATCGCGGTGGCGCGCAGCGCCTTGCCGTACAGGCTGCGCTCGAAGAACAGGTACAAGGCCACGATCAGCACCAGCGAGGTGGCGACCACCCACAGGCTCTGGCCGTTGATCGCGATGCCCTCCAGCTCGAAGCGTGCAGTGGAAAAGGGTGGCGTGCGCGAGCCCTCGGCACCGAAGAACAGCAGGCCCAGTCCGACCAGCGTGAAATGCACCGCCACCGCCACGATCAGCAGCGCCAGCACCGAGGCTTGCGCAATCGGCTGGAAGGCGAGCCGGTAGACCATCGGCCCCAGCGGCACCACCAGGATCAGCGACAGCGCAACCTGCACGGCCAGCGGCATGCCACGCGGTTGCAGCAGCACGACCGCCAGCGCGGCGGCGAGCGGATACGCAAGATTCCAGCCCACGATCGATGCGATGCGATGCCGCTTGCCGCTGCGCAGCACGATGACCAGGTCGATCGCCGCCACCGTCACACCGGCGCCCAGCAACAGCCACACCGTGCCCGGCGTCTTGCCGGCCTGCAGGCTCGCCAGCGTGAGCGCCCCGAGCGCCACGTACTCGCCCTGCGGAATGAAGATCACCCGCGTGACGGCGAACACCAGTACCAGCGCCAGCGCCAGCAGCGCATAGATGGCGCCATTGGTGATGCCATCCTGCACCAGCAGCATCGTGATTTGCAGGTTCATGCCGATCGTCGGTGGGTGCGAACGCCATTGCAGGGCGGGCGTCGGCGACGCGCCAGCATAGGGAATCCACCCCCAGCGGGCAAGGCGCGACGTGGCGATGACCAGGCGAGCCGCCAGTGCCTGGCCAGGTTTCGTTCGAGATCGGCGCATCCGCGCAGGACGTGTCGCATGTCAGCCCGTCTTGCCGAAGTCGGGGCTGCGCCGCTCGTGGAAGGCGCCGATGCCTTCGCGCGCGGCTGCCGTGCAGGCGCTCGCGCCGAATGCCCGGTAGCCGGCTTCCAGTGCAGCCGCGAGGCTGGGTGCGGCGGCGGCCTCGCGCACTGCGTTCCCGATCAGCCCGATTGCGGTGGCGCTGAGCGTCATGCCGTTGGCAGCCGTGGCGACGCCTTCGTCGAACGCCGGGATCGTCACCGGACCCTCGGGAATGCGGGGCCGCCCGCCCGCCAGCGCGTGCACTCGTGCCACCGCGCTGGCGATGAGCGCCGTCACGTCGTCGGCGAGTTCGTCGATGATGCCCAGCTCGTGGGCGCGCACCGCGCGCAGTCGCTCGCCACGCCGCAGCATGTCGTGGAACACGGTGGCGGCCTGTGGCCAGCGCCGGTACGGCACCACCATCGCGCCGATGCCGGGCACGATTCCCAGGGTGATCTCGGGTAGCTGCATCCACGCGTCGCGCACCGCCACCAGCGCGTGGCAGCGCATGGCGAGTTCGAAGCCGCCGCCGAGCGCCATGCCGTTGAGCGCCGCGACTACCGGCTTGTCCATGGCGTCCAGGTGCACCAGTAGCCGCGAGCAATCGCGCGCGTACTGTTCCGAGGCGCGCGCGTCGCCCAGCATGGAGGGGAAGCGGCCGATATCGGCGCCGGCGCAGAACGCACGCGCGCCGTAGCCGACGATCACGAAACCGGCCACTTGCGGGTCGCCTTCGAAGCGGCGGATGACGGCGAGGATCTCGTCGGTCATTTCGTCGTGCAGCGCGTTCAGGGCTTCCGGACGGCGCAGCGTGATCACCTTCACGCCGTCGACCTCGTCCACCAGCACATGCCGCTCGAAGCGCTGGTACTCGGCGAGCGCGCGCGCCGGACCGGGCATGCCGGGGCGATCGTGCCGGAAGCGCTCGATCACGCGCGCCGCTTCGGCCTCGCCGAGTTCGCGCATCAACTCGAGCGGCCCGCGCTTGAAGCCCAGCGCGACGCGGCAACCGATGTCCAGGTCGGCCGCGCTGCCGATGCCGCGATCGAGGATGTCGACCGACTGCGAGAACAGCACGCCGAGCAGGCGTTCGCGAACCGCTGCGGCCTTGTCCGCGCCGACTTCGAGCGGCTGGTTCGGTGCCACGGTGAGCCAGCGATCGACCGAGTTGAAGATGGCCGCCGGTCGATAGTGCTCGCCTTCCTCATCGGCCTGCAAGGTATTGGTCTCGACGATGATCGGGTTGCCGCGAGCGAGGTTGAGCACGAAGAAGGGGCCCGCGTGCACGTAGGCGCTGGCCACGCTGTCGATCTCCCCGGCAGTGGCTTGCCCGAGCAGCAGCGCCGCTTCGTTGCACCAGTTGTCGAAGATGCGATCGAGCATGAAGCAGGGGGCATCGGCGGTGACCAGCGGCAGCTTGCCGGTGGCGCAGAACAGGCGGCGCAGGTGATCGACCAGCGCCGTGTCGGCACCCGGCCAGTCGATCACTTCGACCGCCGGGTTGCGCCAGGCGGGTGCGAAGAAGTGCGTGACGGTGGCGCGCCGTGGGTGACGCATCTGCGCGAAGATGCGTGCCGCCGGCAGCGAACTCGTGTTGGAGGTGATCATTGCATCGGCGCTGACGCGTGCTTCCACCTCGGCGAAGATGCGTCGCTTGAGCGCGAGGTTCTCGGTGGCGGCCTCGATCACCCAGTCGCATCCGGCCAGCGCGTCGTAGTCGGTGCTGCCGTGCAGGTCGTGCAGGACCGCGTCGGATTCCGCCGGCTTCATCTTGCCGCGCGCCACCGCCTTCTCGGCGTAGCCGCGCAGCCGCACCAGTGCCGCATCGAGGGCCGGTTGCGCGATGTCCACCAGGGTGAGCTTCAGGCCGGGCAGCGCGCTCTTGAGGTAGTAGCCGATGTCGGGACCGATCGAGCCTGCACCGATCACGGCGACGTGCTGCGGCATCACGCGCGTGGGCGCGGCGAGGAGGGGATTGGCGATTCGAGGGTTCATGGTGAGGATCCGGATCGGGGGGGTTCAGGGACTCTGCCGACTCCCAGGCAGGATTCGACGAAACGGGGATTGCCGGCCAGTT
>CAZXLV010000154.1:0-6463 GCA_964641405.1 uncultured Limnobacter sp.
GCCTCGGGCACGGTGTCGCTCGAACTCGCGCTGAACGGGGTGCCGATGGTGGTGCAGAACTCCGGCAACAACGTCGTCATCCAGAATTCGACGATCCTCAACCTGCAGATGCAGTAGGCCGGCGTGAAGCGCGCACTGCAGCTGGCAACCCTCGTCGCCGCGGCAACCGCGTCGCTGGCGCCGCAGGCGGCCGAGGCACTCGGCAGCGCGCCCTTCATGGCCGAACCGTCGCACGGCTACGTGTTGCCGGTGCGAACGATGAAGGAGATCAGGAACAGCCTGGCCTTCCGCACCACGCTTCATCAGAAATTCGACTTCAGCTGCGGCTCGGCAGCCATTGCCACCTTGCTCACCTACCAGTACGGACGGCCGATCGACGAACTGTCGGTCTTCCAGGCCATGTACGCGGCCGGCGACCAGGCAAAGATCCGCGTCGAGGGCTTTTCGCTGCTCGACATGAAGCGCTATCTCGAAGCCCGCGGCTACCGCGCCGACGGCGTGCAGGTGTCGCTGGACGAACTGGTGCAGGCGCACATGCCCGCGATCGCGCTCATCAGCGACAACGGCTACCGGCATTTCGTGGTGTTGAAGGGGCAGGAGGGCGATCGGGTACTGCTGGGCGACCCCGCCCTGGGAACCCGCATCGTGACGCGCGAGCAGTTCGCCTCGCTCTGGATGGGCGGCATCTTCTTCGTGATCCGCAGCCACCGGGAGCTGGCGCGCTTCAACGATCCCGCCGACTGGCATTCGCGATTGCCGGCGCCGCTCGCCGCGGGCATCCAGCGTGAGGGCATCGGCGCCTTTGCGCTCGGCGTGCCCGGGCCCGAGCGCTTCTGAATCGGGGACGCATCATGGACAAATCGGACAGGCATTTGGTTGCGACGGCTGGCACCTTGCTGGCAACGCTCATGAGCGCGGCGGCCTGTGCTCATGCAAGCCAGCCGGTCGCAGTCGACTCCTGGCCGGTGACGGCCGATGCCGACCTGGCGCAGATGCGCGGCGGCCTCGACCTGGGGACGCTGGTGGCCAACTTCGCGATCGAGCGCCTGGTGCGGGTCAACGGCGAACTGGTGGTGCGCACGCTGCTGGTGATGACGGACCTGGGCCGGCTCTCGGCCGGCATGCTGCCGAACGTGCAGATCGCGGGCGACCTCGCCAACCTGATCCGGATCGGGCCGGGCAACACGCTCGCCGGGAACGTGTCCGCGGCCGCCTCGGACGCCGCCGCGCAAGCGCTGGCCGCGGCCGGGCTGGCGGCGGAATCGGCAGCGGCGCCGGCGACCTCGGGCACTTCCGCGCTCACGTCGACGACGAACATCGCGTCGGGCCTGCAAGCCGGGTACGGCGACGGCCTGGCGCATGCAGTTGCGGTCGCGACCGGAGAGGACGCCTCGTTGCGGCCGCCCGCGCCCGTGTCGGTCCCGGCTGTGGGCACCCCAGGTGCCCCGGCAACGGCCGGCGGGTCGGCGTCGACCCTGGCGAGTGCGCCGGCCGCGACCGCCCCGGCTGGCGGGGTGCCATCCGCAGCGGTGCAGCCGGCCACCATGAGCCTCACGATCCCGATCGGCGGCAGCGGCCAGGTGATCGTGGTCACCAGGCTGCCTGATGCCAACGCCCTGGCCACGTCGATCCAGAACTCGGTGCAAGCGACCCGCATCCAGGCCGAGACCAACATCAGCGTGGCCCTGAACAGCCTGCAGGCGCTGCGCTCGTCGGCCTTTGCCGACGCGCTGCGCCAGCAGGCGATCGATGCCGCACGGCGCTAGAACGAGAACGGCACCCGCAAGGTCAACTCGACATCGGGGGTGTCCTTGGTGACGCCGATGCCCAGCGACATGTTCAGGTTGGTCCTTGCGCTCAGGCGGTAGGCCACCCCGAAGCGCAGGGTACCGAGTTGCAGCGTACCCAGTGGGGCAAGCACCCGTGCCGTCGATTCGGGGTCGCGCTGGCTGGTCCGGCCGACGATGCTGTGCTGGTAGCCCAGGCTGAACGAGGAGCGCTCGTTCAACGCCAGGCCCATGCCGAGGTTGACGTCGAACACGCCGCCGGGATGCACCCTGCCGAAGCCGTTGCCGACGTCGCGCGCGAAGCTGTAGGTGTAGGCCGCGCCGCCGAAGAAGACCGCCGGGTCGGAGGGAAGCAGGAAGGTGAGTCCGGCCTGCGCAGCCTGGAACCCCGAGCCGGTCGGCAACTCGGTCTGCAGGCCGGTGCTCGAATCGATGGGCACCTCGAACACGCCCTTGCCGGTACGCGACTTGTAGCGCAGGTAGCCGATGTACACCGGGTTGTCGCCGCGGAATTCGTTCAGCTGGTAGCGCGCGGCCAGTTCGACGTCGCCGATGCCCGAGCCGCTGCTGTCGAAGAACTGGTCGGTGACCGATGGCGTGGCGAGCGGCCGCGTCTGCGTCGAACTGCGCGAGCCGACCCAGGGAAGCTTGGCCTCGAGTTCGAGACGATTGCTCAGCCCATAGCGCGCGGTGAGCGCCAGCGTGGAAATGTCGCGCGAGACGCGCCGGATGTCGATCAGGCCGATGGTGATGGCGGGAATGACGCTGTAGCCCACCAGGGCAACCTGGTTGTTGGTGGAATGCACGAACTGATAGCTCGGCTCCACCACGAACCTGCCGCGCGGCGTGAGCGCAGTCGGCTCCTCGAAGATGCGCGCCGTGCTGACCGGCCGCTCGGGCGGACTGGGCGCCTCGCCCACCGGCCCGGCGGGTGCCTGCGCCAGATCGCCCGGCTGGCCACGGCCGGCCAGGCGCTCGAGTGCCACGTCGGGACGGCCAAGGTGGCGCGCAAGCGCACGCCGATCCGCTTCGAGCTGGCGTTGTTCCTCGGCCAGGAGCGCCTTCAACTCGCGCAGTCGTCGTTCGCTGTCGGCCAGTCGGCGCTCGATGTCGGCCAGCCGCGTGGCGGCACCGGCGTCCGCTTCCTGCACACCTCGTTGTTCGTCCTGCGCCTGCACGGCGGGCGACAGGCACGCCGCAGCGACGCTGACCCCGAATGCGAGCGCCAGCGCCCGCCCTGTCCGCCAATGCCGGTCCAGGCTCATGATTTTCCCCCGGGGTTTGCATCGAGAACCTGGTCGCGCGGCCGAATGGCGAGTCGCTGGGCCAGCCGATACAGCGTCACGCGCGACACCGACAATTCGCGCGCGGTCGCTGCCATGTTGTAGCGGTTTCGATCGAGTGCGGCGATCACGATGTCGCGCTCGATCTGCCGACGCTCCTGGGTGAGCGACCTGGCAACGCCAGGGCTGCGCGCTTGCTCGAGCCCGAGATCGACGGCCGAGATCGAGGCGCGTTCGCACATGATCATGGCCTTGTGCAGGCGGTTGAACAGTTCGCGCACATTGCCCGGCCAGCCGTGCGCGCGCATCGCCTCCAGCGCCTCCCCGGAGACACCGCGCACCGCCGGCGCCTTGTCCGAACGATAGCGCTCGAACACATGTTCGACGAGCAGGGTGAGATCATCGCCGCGAGCGCGTAGGGGCGGCAGCGCGAGGTGAAGCACGTTGAGCCGGTAGAAGAGGTCCTCGCGAAAGCGTCCGGCACGCACCGCGGCCTCGAGGTCGACGTGGGTGGCCGCCAGCACGCGCGCATCGATGCGGATCGGGCCGTGCGCGCCGATGCGCACAATGGTCGACTCCTGCAGGAAGCGCAGCAGGCTTGCCTGTGATTCGAGCGGCAGGTCGGCAATCTCGTCCAGGAACAGCGTGCCGCCGTTGGCGGATTCGAAACTGCCGATGCTGCGCTGGTGCGCGCCGGTGAATGCACCCTTCTCGTATCCGAACAGTTGCGCCTGCATCAGCGTGGTCGGGATCGCTCCGCAGTTCACCGCCACGAAGCGCCCGTCACGGCGCGCCGACTCACGATGGATCGCCAGCGCGGCGAGTTCCTTGCCGGTGCCGCTCTCGCCGCTGATCAGCAAGGGCGCATCCGCGCGGGCCACCTTCTCGAGCACCCGGTACATGGCCTGCATCGACGCGCTGGTGCCGACCATTCCGAAGCGCCCGCGCACCGACATCGCCTCGCTCGAAAGCCGCTCGCGCATCATCGCCTTGCCGAACGCATGGCCCAGCGAGAACAGCAGCTGGCGCGCGTCGATCGGAAGGGTGTGGAAGTCGAAGAAATACTGTGCGAACAACATCGCGAAGCGCTTGTCGTTGGTCACTTCGCGGGTCGCGATCGCCAGCCACTCGCGCTGCGAGTTCGCCAGCATGCTGGACAATTCACCGGGCGCGAAGCGCGCGACATCGTCGATGACTGCAACGGCCGCCGGGCATGGGTCCGCCGGCAACTCGATGGCCAGCGCGGACAGCTTGTCGACGTGCTGGACACGCCAGGCGCCGGTCGACAGAATGGGCCTGAGGTCGATCGCCGCACCCGGCGCCTGGAGCAGGATCAAGGATCGAACCATGGACGCGCACCTACGCACAGGAGGCTCTGGAAGCGATGCTTGCGTCGAGGAATTATTCGCCGACCAAGTCGGTCTGTCCAGAAGGCTGTCCCCCAGGCAGACTCGATTGACCTGTGTCATTCCACGATCGGCGGCCAGGCGCGAAGCTTCCGACTCGCCCGGTCGACCCACATCTGCCACGGACCTGCCATGGACTACACCCTGCCCGAATTTCTCGCCCACGCCATCGCACTCGAACAGGAAGCGGCCGATCGCTACCTCGAACTGGCGGACATGATGGAGGCGTACCGCAACGACGACGTCGCCAAGCTGTTTCGTGACATGGTCCGCTTTTCCCAAATGCATCGCGACGACATCAAGGCGAGGGTCGGCACGGTGGAACTGCCCGCCGTCAGGTCCTGGCAATATCGATGGAACACCCCCCACGAGGTCGGTGGCGAGGAAGCCTTCGACGCCTCGCTCACTGCCTACCAGGCGCTGAAGTACGCGCGCGAAAACGAGTTGCGTGCCATGGAGTACTACAGTTCGGTGGGCCAGGGTTCGAGCGACCCCGAAGTCAGGCGCCTGGCCGCCGAGTTCGCCGCCGAGGAAACCGAGCACGTCGAGGCGCTCGACAGCTGGCTTGCGCACACCCCGCGCCCCTCGGCCCCCTGGGAGTCCGATCCCGATCCCTTGCCGGGTTCGTGAGTACATCACCGCAGCGCCGCGACGACGCGGCGGTGGCGGTGATCGGCGCGGGCCCCGCCGGCCTGATGGCAGCCGAGGCGCTTGCCGAAGGCGGTGCGCGGGTCGACGTCTACGATGCCATGCCATCGGTCGCGCGTAAATTCCTGCTGGACGGCAAGGGCGGCCTGAACCTGACCCACTCCGAGCCCTTCGATGCGCTGATGTCACGCTACGGCGCGCGCCGTGCGCAACTGGAGCCGATCATCGGCGGGTTCGATCCGGCAGCCCTGCGCGCCTGGGCGCTCGGGCTCGGCGTGCCGACTTTCGTCGGCAGTTCGGGCCGGGTGTTTCCGGCGGGAATGAAGGCGGCGCCCTTGCTGCGCCGCTGGTTGCTGCGACTGCGTGCGGCCGGCGTGCGCCTGCACATGCGTCATCGCTGGATCGGCTGGGCGCCGGCGGATGGCGACCTCGCAGGCGACACCTGCGACGCATCGGCTGCGATCGCGCGCGCACCGGCACTGCACTTCACGACCCCCGAGGGCGATCGCACCGTGCAGGCGTCAGCGGTCGTGCTCGCCCTGGGCGGAGCGAGTTGGCCACGGCTCGGCTCCGACGCCGCCTGGGTTCCCCTTCTGGAGGCTCGCAAGGTCGCCCTGGCGCCACTGCGCCCGGCAAACTGCGGCTTCGAAGCCGGCCATCGATCGCAGCGCGGCTGGAGCGAGCATTTTCGCCAGTGCTTCGCCGGGCAGCCGCTGAAATCGATCGTCGCATCGATCGTCGGCCCCAATGGCGAGCACCACGCGCGGCGCGGCGAGTGCGTCATCACGGCTAACGGCATCGAAGGCAGCCTGGTGTACGTGTTCGCCGCCGCCTTGCGCGAAGCGATCGAGGCGAGCGGCGCGGCGTGTCTGTGGCTCGACCTCGCCCCGGACCGCAGCGAATCCCGGCTGGCCGCCGAACTGGCCCGCCCGCGCGGCAAACGCTCGATGGCGAACCACCTGCGCATGCGTGCCGGCATCGATGGTGTCAAGGCGGGATTGCTGCGCGAGATCGTGCCGCCGACCGACTTCACCATGCCGCAGCGGCTGGCCGCGGCGATCAAGGCCCTGCCCTTGCGGCTGGCCGCCGCGCGGCCGATCGACGAGGCGATCAGCAGCGCCGGCGGCGTGCGCTTCGAAGCGCTCGATGCCAACCTGATGCTGCGCGCCGTGCCGGGTGTGTTCTGCGCCGGCGAAATGCTCGACTGGGAAGCGCCGACCGGCGGTTACCTGCTGACCGCCTGCTTCGCGACCGGGCGCCTCGCGGGTCGTGCCGCCAGTGCCTGGCCGCCGTAGACATCATGGTCGCCCGCCAAAGCGCGGGCGATCATGGTGTCTAG
>CAZXLV010000155.1:0-6429 GCA_964641405.1 uncultured Limnobacter sp.
CAAGGTCGTCATCTTCGCGGCCGGCACCGGCAATCCGTTCTTCACCACCGACACGGCGGCCGCGCTGCGCGGTGCCGAGATGGGGGTCGAGATCGTGCTCAAGGCGACCAAGGTCGACGGCATCTACAGCGCCGACCCGTTGACCGAGCGTTCAGCCACCCGGTTCCGGCGCATTTCCTTCGACGAGGCGATCGCCCGTCACCTGCAGGTCATGGATGCCACCGCATTCGCGCTGTGCCGCGACCAGAACCTGCCGATCAAGGTGTTCTCGATCCTCGAGGCCGGCGCGCTGCTGCGGGCGGTTTGCGGCGATGACAACGAGGGGACCCTGGTCCATGTCTGAATCCGTCGCTGCGTCGCGCACGCCGCGCGCCGGCGATTTTCCCGCGGAGGAAGCGTCATGAGCGTTGCCGAGACACGTCAGTCTGCCGAGCAGAAGATGCAGAAGTCGATCGAGTCGCTGCGCGCGAGCCTGATGAAGATCCGCACCGGGCGCGCGCACGCCGGCTTGCTCGATCACATCATGGTCGATTACTACGGCAGCATGGTGCCGATCGGGCAGGTCGCCAACATCACCGTGCAGGATGCCCGCACGATTGCCGTGCAGCCGTGGGAGAAGAAAATGGTGCAGGTGGTCGACAAGGCCATCCGCGAGGCTGACCTGGGCCTGAACCCCGCCACCAGCGGCGAGTTGATCCGCGTGCCGATGCCACCGCTTTCGGAGGAGCGCCGTCGCGAACTCACCAAGGTGGTCAAGCATGAGGGCGAGCAGGCGAAGGTGGCGGTGCGCAACCTGCGTCGCGATGCCAACGAGCAACTCAAGAAGCTGCTCAAGGACAAGCAGGTGTCCGAAGACGACGAACGGCGGGCCCAGGACGAGGTGCAGAAGCTGACCGATCACTATGTCGTGGAGATCGACCGGATGCTCGCTGTCAAGGAGCAGGAGATCATGACGGTCTGAGCCGGCCCGCCCGACGACTCCCCTGCGCCCCTTGCCGCCGATGAATTCTCCCTTGCCCGGCTCGCCGTTCCCCAGTTCGACCGCCGCGCCGCCGGCCTGCAGTCGCAATGGCGTGCCGCGCCACGTGGCGATCATCATGGATGGCAACGGCCGCTGGGCAACGGCGCGGCACCTGCCGCGGGTTGCCGGGCACGCCAAGGGCGTGGAAGCGGTGCGCACCACCGTCGAGGCTTGCGCGCGCCGCGGCGTCGAGTTCCTCACCCTGTTCGCCTTCAGCTCGGAGAACTGGCGTCGCCCGCCCGACGAAGTCTCGGTGCTGATGCGCCTGTTCATCGCGGCACTCGAGCGCGAGGTGAGGCAATTGCAGGCCAACGGCATCCGCCTGCGCGTGATCGGCGAGTTGTCGGCCTTCGAAGCGCGACTGCGCGACCTGATCGTCCAGGCCGAGGCACGCACGGCGGACAACCGGCGCATGACGCTCACCGTGGCCGCCAACTACGGCGGACGCTGGGACATCGTGCAGGCGATGCGCAAGGCGCTGCGCGAGCAGCCCGAACTGGCGCAGCAACCCGAGCACATCGTCGAAGCCACGCTGGCGCGCCACCTGTCGATGGCCTATGCGCCCGAGCCCGACCTGTTCATCCGCACCGGTGGCGAGCAGCGCGTGAGCAACTTCATGCTCTGGCAACTTGCCTACACGGAGATGTACTTCACCGACGCCTTCTGGCCCGATTTCGATGCCGCCGCACTCGAACGCGCCTTCGCTTCGTTCGTCACGCGCGAGCGCCGCTTCGGGCGAACCAGCGCGCAGATCACCGCCGCCGAGCCAGGCTGACGTCCTGATGCTGCGCCAACGCGTCGTCACGGCCCTGGCCCTGATGGCGATCCTGTTGCCATCGATCTTCCTTTTGCCGGCCTGGGTGTGGGCGGCCGTCGTGATGGGATTCCTGACGGTTGCGGCGTACGAATGGAGCCGCCTGCTGGGGCACGAGGCAGCGGCGCCGCTCGCCGCGGCAGCCCTGCTCGCCTGCGCGGCGGCGCTGCTCGCCTGGCAACTGCTGCGCGGTTGGCCGCCCTGGTTCGCCCCGACCGTCGGTGGGCTGGCCACCCTGGCCTGGATCGCCTGTGGTCCGCGACACCTGCGCCGCCACGATGCCCGGCGCGGCGGTTGGCCGTTGGCGGCTGCCTTGTTGCTGGCGTGCTGGGTGGCACTGGTCGCGCTGCGCGGGATCAGCCCGCTGGCCCTGTTCGTGGCCATGTCGATCGTGTGGGTGGCCGACATTGCCGCCTATTTTTTCGGGCGCGCCTTCGGCCGGCGCAAGCTGGCGCCACGCATCAGCCCCGGAAAGAGCTGGGAAGGCGCCATCGGCGGCCTGTTCGCCGTTGCGCTCGGCGGATTGCTGGCGGCAGGCGCTCCGGCGCTGGCCCAGACCCTGCCGGCACGCCTGGTCGGCGCATGGACCCCGGCGGGTGCGGTGCTGGCCCTGGTTGCGCTGGCCGCGTTGTCGATCGTGGGCGACCTGCACGAGTCCCTGCTCAAGCGCCAGGCCGGCGTGAAGGACAGCGGCACCTTGCTGCCCGGCCATGGTGGCGTGCTCGATCGCGTCGATGCGCTGATCCCTGTCATGCCGGCAGCGGTGTTGTTGCACGGACTGCTGGGATAATCCTCGCCATGCGCACCCTCACCATTCTCGGTGCCACCGGCTCGATCGGGCGCAGCACGCTTGACGTGGTGGCTCGCCATCCAGAGCGCTACCGCGTTTTTGCGCTCACGGCGCTGCGCCAGATCGCAAGGCTGGCCGACCTGTGCCGGCGTCACGCCCCGCGCTATGCGGTGGTGGGTGATGCCGCGGCCGCCGATGCCCTGCGTGCGCGCCTGGCCGGCGCAGCGATTGCCACCGAGGTGTTGCACGGCGAAGCGGCGCTGGCCGGGGTGGCGGCACACGAAGATGTCGACACCGTGATGGCGGCGATCGTCGGTGCGGCCGGGCTTGCACCGACGCTGGCGGCCGCGCGCGCCGGCAAGCGAATCCTGCTGGCCAACAAGGAATCGCTGGTGATGGCCGGCGAGGTCTTCCTGCACGCCTGCCGTGCGGGCGGGGCCAGCGTGCTGCCGATCGACAGCGAACACAATGCGATCTTCCAGTGCCTGCCGCCCGGGCCGGCCGCCGGTGGCACGGCAGCGGGCGTGCGGCGCCTGCTGCTCACCGCATCGGGCGGGCCGTTTCGTTGCGCCAGTCTCGCCGAAATGGCCGTTGTCACGCCCGAACAGGCCTGCGCTCACCCGAACTGGTCGATGGGTCGCAAGATTTCGGTCGACTCGGCCACCATGATGAACAAGGGACTGGAACTGATCGAGGCGTTTCACCTGTTCGGCGTACCCGCGTCGCGCCTCGAGGTCATCGTGCATCCGCAAAGCATCGTGCATTCGATGGTCGAATACGAAGACGGCTCGGTGCTGGCGCAAATGGGCAATCCCGACATGCGCACCCCGATCGCGCATGCGCTGGCGCATCCGGAACGCATCGACAGCGGCGTGGCGCCGCTTGGCCTGGCCGAGATCGGCCGGCTGGAATTCGAGGCGCCCGACGAGGAGCGCTTTCCGTGCCTGCGCCTGGCGCGCCAGGCGCTGCGTGCGGCCGGGGCGGCGCCTTGCGTGCTCAACGCCGCCAACGAGGTGGCGGTGGCGGCCTTCCTGGAGGGCGGGCTGCGCTTCATCGACATCGCCCGCGTCGACGAGGCGGCGCTGGAGGTGCTGGGGCATCGCCCGGCCGCAAGCAGCGTCGATGCGGTGCTCGAACTGGACCGCGAGGCGCGCTCGGTGGCGCGCCTGCAACTGACACGGTGCGCTGCATGAGCATGCTCGAAACCCTGCTTGCCTTCCTGGTGGCCCTCACGGTGCTGATCTTCGTGCACGAGCTTGGCCACTACCTGGTGGCGCGCTGGTGCGGGGTGAAGGTGCTGCGCTTCTCGATCGGCTTCGGTCGACCCTTGCTCACCTGGCATGTTGGCGCCGAGCGTACCGAATGGACGCTGTCGGCGATCCCGCTCGGCGGCTACGTGCGCATGCTCGACGAACGCGAAGCCGATCGCGAGCCCATCCCCGAGCACGAACTGCCACGCGCATTCACCCGCAAGAGCCTGCCGCAGCGCGCAGCGATCGTGGTGGCTGGCCCGCTGGCGAATTTCCTGCTGGCCATCGCCCTGTACGCGCTGATCGGCTGGATCGGCACCCAGCAACCGGCGCCGCTGGTCGATCAGCCACCCGCCGGCAGCGCGGCCGCTGCAGCCGGATTGCAGCTCGGCGACCGCGTGCTCGCAGTCGATGGTACCCGGGTACGTTCGTGGAACGACCTGCGCCTGCAACTGCTCGATGCGGTCATCGAGCAGCGTACCGCGCGGCTGCGCGTCGATCGTCATGGCACGGTGAGCGCACTGAGCCTGGACACCGCCCGATTGCCCGCCAACGAGGCCGAGCGCGACTTCCTGCGCAGCCTGGGCCTGCGCGTGGAGCCGGGACCGGTGGTGATCGGCGGGCTGGTGCAGGGTGCTGCGGCCGAACGTGACGGCCTGCAGGTTGGCGACCAGCTGCTGTCGGTTGCCGGGGCACCGGTGCGGCGTGCCAGCGACGTGATCGAGCGGGTCCAGGCCAACCCTGGCAAGCCGCTCGCTGTCACCGTGCAACGCGGGCCCGACGAGCTCAGCCTGGTCGTGACGCCGGCGGCCGTGCCGCAGCAGCCGGCTGCGTCCGGATCGGCCAGTTCGGCCGGCTCGGCCAACTCGGCCGGGCACGCTGCGCACGGGCGCATCGGCGCTGCGCTGCAGGATCGCATCGCGATGGAGACGGTGCGCTACGGCGCACTCGAATCGGTGTGGCAGGCCAGCCGGCAGACCTGGGAGATGTCGGTCTTCTCGCTGCGCATGCTGGGCAAGATGGTGACCGGCCAGCTCTCGCTGCGCAACCTGAGCGGCCCCGTCACGATCGCGGACCTGGCGGGCCAGACCGCGCGCATTGGCTGGTTCGCCTACCTGAGCTTCATGGCCTTGATCAGCATCAGCCTGGGCGTACTGAACCTGCTGCCGATCCCGGTGCTCGACGGAGGTCATTTGGTATATTACGCGCTCGAAGCGGTCAAGGGCAGGCCCCTGTCCGAACGCTTCATGGCGATCACACAAAAGGCGGGCCTCGCCGTGATCATGATGATGATGGCAGTGGCCCTGTTCAACGACATCACTCGCCTGATCGGTTCCTGACGCATGGCATTCGAGCGACGCCGACCGGGGCGCAAGCCGGTGGCGGCGCGTCTTGCGCTGGCCATTTACTCGGCCGCGCTGCTTCCGGCCCTGCTGCCCAGCCCGGCCGCGGCCTTCGAACCTTTCATCGTCCGCGACATCCGCGTCGAAGGCGTGCAGCGCGTCGAACCCGGCACCGTCTTCAGCTACCTGCCGGTGCACGTAGGCGAGCAACTCACCGACCAGAAGGCGGCCGATGCGGTCAAGGCGCTGTTCGCCACCGGATTCTTCCGCGACGTGCGCCTGGAGGTCGAAGGCAATGTGCTGGTGGTGTTCGTCGAGGAGCGTCCGGCGATCGCCTCGATCGACATCACCGGTGCCAAGGAGTTCGACAAGGGCGCGCTGAAGAAGGTGTTGCGCGACCAGGGGCTCGCCGAGTCGCGCATCTTCGATCGCGCGGTGCTCGAGCGCGCCGAACAGGAACTCAAGCGCCAGTACCTGTCGCGCGGCAAGTACGGCGTGCGCATCACCGCCACCGTCACGCCTCTCGAGCGCAACCGCGTCGGCATCGCGCTGGCGATCGAGGAGGGCGACAGCGCGCGCATCACCGCCATCCGCTTCGTGGGCAACAAGGCCTTCAGCGCCAAGACCCTGCTCGACGAGATGCGCCTGTCGACACCGACCTGGTTCACCTGGTACTCGAAGGCCGACCAGTACGCGCGCGAAAAACTGGCCGGCGACCTGGAAGCGCTGCGCTCCTTCTATCTCGATCGCGGCTACCTCGAGTTCGCCGTCGAATCGACGCAGGTCGCCATCACGCCCGACAAGGAGGGCGTCGAGATCACCATCGACGTCAGCGAAGGCCAGCAGTACCGCGTCTCGGCCGTGCACTTCGGCGGCAACCTGCTCGGGCGCGAGAAGGAATTCGAGCCGATGGTCGCCCTGAAGCCCGGTGACGTCTTTTCGGGCAGCAAGCTCACCCAGTCCACCAAGCGCATCTCCGAACGCCTGGGCGCCCTCGGCTACGCGTTTGCCAACGTCAACGCGGTGCCGCAGATCGACCGCGAAAAGCGGGAAGTCGCCTTCGAGATCCTGGTCGACCCGGGCCGGCGCGTCTACGTGCGGCGGATCAACATCTCGGGCAACCTGCGCACCCGCGACGAAGTGGTGCGGCGCGAGTTGCGCCAGTACGAAGACGCCTGGTACGACGCCGAGAAGATCCGCCTGTCGCGCGA
>CAZXLV010000156.1:0-1652 GCA_964641405.1 uncultured Limnobacter sp.
CTTGCGGTGCTGGATGTTGGCCCACTTGGAATGCCCGGCCATCGCTTCCTCTCGTGGCGACCTCGCTTGCCGCGCTGTCGCTGCCGTGGTCGAATACCCGTCTGATACCCGTCTCGTAGAACCTTTCATTTTAGCATTGGCCACCATGCCCGATCCGCTGCTGATTGCCCGCCATGCCGCTACCGACCTGTGCCTGTTGCCGGCCCTGGCCAATCGCCATGGCCTGATCACCGGCGCCACCGGCACCGGCAAGACCGTCACCCTGCAGGTCATGGCCGAGCGCTTCTCGGCGATCGGCGTGCCGGTGTTCGCCGCCGACGTGAAGGGCGACCTGGCCGGGATTTCGCAGGCCGGCACGATGACGCCGAAACTGCAGGAGCGCCTCGACAGGCTCGGCTTCGAGCCGCCACGATTCGCTGCCTGCCCGGTCACGCTGTGGGACGTGCTCGGACAGAAAGGGCACCCGCTGCGCGCCACCGTTTCCGACCTGGGGCCCTTGCTGCTGGCGCGCATGCTCGGGCTGAACGAGACGCAGGAGGGGGTGCTGAACCTGGTGTTCAGGATTGCCGACGAGCGCGGCCTGGCGCTGCTCGATGCGAAGGACCTGCGCGCGATGCTGCAGTTCATCGGCGATAACGCGCGTGACTTCACCACCGCGTACGGCAACGTTTCGGCGGCCTCGGTGGGCGCGATCCAGCGCGCCTTGCTGACGCTCGATCAGCAGGGCGCCGACCGCTTCCTGGGCGAACCGATGCTGAACCTGGACGACCTGATGCAGACCGATGCGCAGGGTCGCGGCGTGGTGAACATCCTGGCCGCCGATCAGTTGATCAATGCGCCGAAGCTGTACGCGACCTTCCTGCTGTGGCTGCTGTCCGAACTGTTCGAGCGCTTGCCCGAGGTGGGTGATCCGGACAAGCCGAAGCTGGTGTTCTTCTTCGACGAGGCGCACCTCCTGTTCAGCGATGCACCGAAGGCGCTGCTCGACAAGGTCGAGCAACTGGTGCGCCTGATCCGTTCCAAGGGCGTGGGGGTCTACTTCGTCACGCAGAATCCGCTCGACATCCCCGATCGGGTGCTGGGGCAACTGGGCAATCGCGTGCAGCACGCACTGCGCGCCTTCACCGCGCGCGACCAGAAGGCCGTGCGAGCGGCGGCGAGCACCATGCGCGCCAATCCGGCCTTCGATGCCGAGAAGGCAATCACCGAGATGGGCGTGGGCGAGGCGCTGGTGTCCCTGCTGGACGAGAAGGGCCGCCCCAACGTCGTCGAGCGCGCTTTCGTGGCACCGCCCGGTTCGCGCATCGGCCCGGTCAGCGACGTGGAGCGCGCGGCGCTGCTGCGCGCCTCGGTGGTCGCTGGCGTCTATGACCAGTTGCTGGAGCGTGAGTCGGCCTACGAGAAGCTGAAGGATCGTGCCACCGGCGCGACGACGACGGCAAGCGACGCGGCGGGGCAAGCCGCCCGCAGCGGCGGCATCGGCGGCATCCTCCAGGATGCGCTCGGCGGCCTGGTGACCGGCAGCGGGCGCAAGGACTCGGCGGTGGAGGCAATGACCAAGAGCGCGGCCCGCTCGATCGGATCGTCGATCGGGCGGGAAATCGTGCGCGGGGTGCTGGGCACGCTGTTCGGCGGCAGCCGGCGACGCTGAG
>CAZXLV010000156.1:1752-6427 GCA_964641405.1 uncultured Limnobacter sp.
ATGGATCTCGGCATAGCGGGCAAGTGGGCCCTGGTATGCGCCGCCAGCAAGGGCCTCGGTTACGGCTGCGCGCGGTCGCTGGCGCGCGAAGGTGCCAACCTGGTGATCAATGCGCGCACGCCCGGGCCGCTGGCCGAGGCCGCGCAACGCATCGGCGACGAGTCGGGTGCAACCGTCATCGCGGTGGCCTGCGACATCACCACCGCGGCGGGCCGCGCCGAGGCGCTGTCGGCCTGCCCGCAGGTGGACATCCTGGTGAACAATGCCGGCGGCCCGCCGCCGGGCGACTTTCGCAAGTTCACCCGCGAGGACTGGATCCGCGCGCTCGATGCCAACATGCTCACTCCGATCGAACTGATCAGGGCCAGCGTCGATGCCATGATCGCGCGGCGCTTCGGGCGCATCGTCAACATCACCTCGGGCGCCGTGAAGGCGCCGATGCACATCCTCGGCCTGTCCAACGGCGCGCGCTCGGGCCTGACCGGCTTCGTCGCGGGGCTGGCGCGAACGACGGTGGCGCACAACGTGACGATCAACAACCTGCTGCCCGGATTCCACGACACCGACCGCGTGCGCAGCGTGATCGGCGCCCAGGCGAAGGCCCAGGGCATAGCCTACGAGGAGGCGATGCGCCAGCGCATCGACACCATTCCGGCGGGGCGGATCGGCGATCCCTGGGAGTTCGGCCAGGCCTGCGCGTTCCTGTGCAGTGCCCAGGCGGGCTGGATCACCGGGCAGAACCTGCTGATCGACGGCGGGGCGTACCCGGGAACGTTCTGAGAGGGAGACGCGCGAGCATGACCAAAGCGATTCGCATCGAACGGACTGGCGGCCCCGAGGTGATGCAATACGTCGACGTGCAGGTCGGCGAACCGGGGCCCGGCGAAGCCCAGGTTCGCCACCATGCAATCGGGCTGAACTTCATCGACGTCTACTTCCGCAGCGGGCTGTACCCGCAGCCGCTTCCCGCCGGCATCGGGCTGGAGGGAGCGGGCGTGGTCACCGCGGTCGGCCAGGGCGTGACGCAGGTGAAGGTCGGCGATCGCGTCGCCTACAGCGATCGCCCGCCGGGTTCGTACGCCGAATTGCGCAACCTGCCGGCCGGGCCGCTGGTGAAGCTGCCACGCGGCATCGACTTCGAGACCGCTGCCGCGATGATGCTCAAGGGCATGACCGTGCAGTACCTGTTCCGGCGCACCTACAAGCTGCAGAAAGGGCAGACCATCCTCTTTCATGCCGCTGCCGGCGGGGTCGGGCTGATCGCCATGCAATGGGCGCGGGCGCTCGGCGTCACCGTGATCGGCACCGTCGGCTCGGAGGAAAAGGCGGCGCTGGCGCGCCAGTTCGGCTGCCACCACACCATCCTCTACAAGCGCGAGAACGTCGTCGAGCGCGTGCGCGAGATCACCCATGGCGCCATGGTGCCGGTGGTGTACGACTCGGTGGGCAAGGACACCTTCCAGGCGTCCATCGACAGCCTGCAACCGTTCGGGCTGCTGGCGAGTTTCGGCAACGCCTCGGGCGCGGTGCCGCCGATGCCGCTCAGCGCCCTCAAGGGATCGCTCTACGTCACCCGCCCGGTGCTGATGGCGCACACTGCCAATCGCGCCAATCTCGAGGAGATGTCGGCCGAACTGTTCCGCATGGTTGCCAGCGGCAAGGTCAGGATCCCGATCGAGCGTCGCTACCCGCTCGCCGAGGCGGCGCAGGCGCACCGCGACCTCGAAGCGCGCAGGACCACCGGCTCCTCGGTACTTCTGCCAGCGTCCTGAAGGAGACGAGCACCATCGTGCGCCCGCCGGTCGAGCAGGCAACTGGGCACGACATCGACCAGGCGCGCCGTTTCGGCGGTATTGCGCGCCTCTACGGTGAAGCCGCCTTGCCGGTGCTGGCGCGCGCGCACGTGTGCGTGGTCGGCATCGGCGGCGTCGGCTCCTGGACTGCCGAGGCGCTGGCCCGCTCGGCGGTGGGGCGGCTGACGCTGATCGATCTCGATCACATCGCCGAGTCCAACCTGAACCGGCAGGTGCACGCGCTCGACGCCACGCTGGGCGCATCCAAGGTCGAGGCCATGCGTGCGCGCATTGCAGGTATTGCGCCGCAGTGCCGGGTCGCGGCCGTCGACGATTTCGTCACCGTCGAGAATGCCGAGCGCCTTGTGCCGCCCGACGCACTGGTTGTCGATGCCATCGATGCACCACGCGCCAAGGCCGTGCTGATCGCGCTCGCGCGCCGGCGCGGGCAGGCCATCATCGTGTGCGGCGCCGCTGGCGGGCGTACCGATCCGCTGTGCCTGCGCCGCGACGACCTTGCGCGCGTGCGCGGCGACGCGCTGCTCGCAGCAGTGCGGGCGCGGCTGCGCCGCGAGCACGGCTTTCCGCGCGAGCCCGGCCGCCCGTTCCGGGTCGAGGCGCTCTTCTCCGATCAGCCCGCGCCGCGAGCCGCACTCGAAGCGCTCGCCGGCGATGCCGCTGTCACGGGCGGTGCCCCGCTAGGCTGCGCCGGGTATGGATCGCTGGTCATGGTGACCGCGACCATGGGGCTGGCGGCCGCATCGTGGGCGCTCGATGCAGCGCTCGCGCCCGCCGCAGCCTGAGTGCCGGATCGAGTGCCTGTTGATATAGGAATTTACTATCGTTGCGATGATCATAATTGATTAGTGCACAGACCGCAGTGGCTTAGACTCCGTTCATCCGCGGTCTCACGCGGCAATTGCAGACGGGGTGCGCGCGCCCCGGGAGGAACGACATGGCCAACAGCAAGCTCACCACGGTCGCCGGCGCACCGGTGCCCGACAACCAGAACATCCTCACCGCCGGCCGGCGCGGCCCGCAACTGCTCCAGGATGTCTGGTTCCTCGAGAAACTGGCGCACTTCGACCGCGAGGTGATCCCCGAGCGACGCATGCACGCCAAGGGTTCGGGCGCCTTCGGTACCTTCACCGTCACTCACGACATCAGCCGCTACACGCGCGCGAAGCTGTTTTCGCAGATCGGCAAGAAGACCGACCTGTTCGCGCGCTTTTCCACCGTGGCGGGCGAGCGTGGCGCCGCCGATGCCGAGCGCGACATCCGCGGCTTTGCATTGAAGTTCTATACCGAGGAAGGCAACTGGGACCTGGTCGGCAACAACACGCCGGTGTTCTTCTTTCGCGATCCGTTGAAGTTTCCCGACCTGAACCACGCCGTGAAGCGCGATCCGCGCAGCAACCTGCGCAGCGCGAAGAACAACTGGGATTTCTGGACCTTGCTGCCCGAGTCGCTGCACCAGGTGACCATCACGATGAGCGATCGCGGCATTCCCGCCTCGTATCGCCACATGCACGGCTTCGGCTCGCACACTTTCAGTTTCATCAGCGCGAACAACGAGCGCCACTGGGTCAAGTTCCACTTCGTGACCCGCCAGGGGATCCGCAACCTCACCGACGCCGAGGCGGCCAGGCTGATCGGCGAAGACCGTGAGAGCGCGCAACGCGACCTGTTCGAGGCAATCGAGCGCAAGGAGTTCCCGCGCTGGACGATGTTCGTGCAGGTGATGCCGGAGAAGGATGCCGCCCGCGTGCCCTACCATCCCTTCGACGTGACCAAGGTCTGGCCGAAGAAGGACTATCCGCTGATCGAGGTGGGCGTCTTCGAGCTGAACCGCAACCCGGAAAACTACTTCGCCGACGTCGAGCAGGCGGCATTCAATCCCGCCAACGTCGTGCCGGGCATCGGCTTCTCGCCCGACCGCATGCTGCAGGGGCGCCTGTTCTCCTACGGCGATGCGCAGCGCTACCGGCTCGGGGTCAATCACGCACAGATCCCGGTGAATGCGCCGAAGTGTCCGTTCCACAACTATCATCGCGACGGTGCGATGCGCGTCGACGGCAACCAGGGCGGCACGCTGCACTACGAGCCGAACAGCTACGGCCAATGGCAGGAGCAGCCCGACTACCGCGAGCCGCCGCTGGCGCTCGATGGCCCGGCCGAACGCTGGGACTTTCGCGAGGACGACGACGATTACTACTCGCAGCCACGTGCGCTGTTCAGGCTGATGAGCAAGGACCAGCAGCAGGTGCTGTTCGAGAACACCGCGCGCGCGATGGGCGATGCGCCGGAGCAGATCAAGCGGCGGCACATCGACAACTGCACGAAGTGCGATCCGGCCTACGGCGCCGGGGTGGCCCGGGCGCTCGGCCTGGCGGGCTGAGCGTGCTGGCGGCGCCGCGCCCCACGGGGGGCGCGCTGCCGCTTCAGGCGACGCGGAAGCGCCCGGCCTGGTCCACGCTGACGCGCTGCCGGGCGATCAGTTCGTCGAGGTGTTGCGCAATGGTGCGGCGCTCGGCGCCGAACACCCAGATCTCCCCGTAGTCCAGCGGATAGATCAGGCGCTCGGCCGCCAGCTGGTCCAGGCTCTTGGGCGCCTCGGCCAGCATCGCCAGCAGTCGTTCGCTGCGTTCGTCGATCCTGGCTGCGTAGGCGGCCAGCGCGTCGAGGAACGCCGTGCGATCGGTGTAGATGCCGCGGTGGTGCGAAGTGACCCACACCCGCGCGGGCAATTCGGGCAGGCGTGCCAGCGTGCGGCGAAACGCACCCAGGTCGGAGCTTGCATCCCCGTAGTAGGGGCCAAAGCCGCTCAGGTCGATGTCGCCGATGAAGGCGACGCCCTCGGGCTCGACCAGCAGCACGCAGTG
>CAZXLV010000157.1:0-6409 GCA_964641405.1 uncultured Limnobacter sp.
GGCCATGGTGCGCGCCCCCAGCTTGTCCATGATGTTGGCGCGGTGCGCCTCGACGGTCTTGATGCTGATGCCGAGGTCGTCGGCGATCTGCTTGTTGAGTCGTCCGGCCACGATCAGTTCGAGCACCTGGTGTTCGCGTCCGGTCAGCCGATCGATGCGCTCGCTGGCCTCGCGCCCGGCCTGCTGGTCGTGTCGCGCGGATTCGGCGCGTGCCAGGGCATCGGAAACGAGTTGACGCAACTGGGTATCGCTGAACGGCTTCTCGAGGAAATCGTGCGCGCCCATCTTCATGCGCGAAACCGCCATCGGCACGTCGCCGTGCCCGGTGATGAAGATCAGCGGCAGGCTCGAGCCGCGGCGCAGCAGTTCCTCGTGCAGTTCCAGTCCGGACATGCCCGGCATGCGTACGTCGAGCAGGATGCAGGCCGTCGGCTCGGGATCGGGCAGGTGCGCGAGGAACTCCTCGGCGCTGGCGAAGGTCGACACTTCGAAGCCATTGGCCTCGAGCAGCCAGCGCATCGAGTCGCGCACCGCCTCGTCGTCGTCGATGACGAACACGAGGCCGCGCGCCGACGGCTGAGACGTGCTGTCGATGCCGGGTGAGGCGGGAGGTTGTCCAGTGGTCATGGTCGACGAGCGAGGCAAAGGCGAATCATGCCGGATCCGTGACGGTGATGGATTGGAGCGACACCGGAACGGTGAAGCGGAAACTGCAGCCGCCGCCCTCCGGCGTGCTGGCCCAGAGTCGGCCTTCATGCGATTCCACGATCGAGCGGCAGATGTTCAGGCCGATGCCCATGCCTTCCGCCTTGGTCGTGTAGAAGGGCTCGAACAGGCGATCCTGGGCGTCGCTGGACAGGCCCAGGCCGCGGTCGGTGACGCAGAACTCCACTGCTTCGCCGTGCGCGATGACAGCCAGCACCACGCTGCGGTCGTGCCCCGGGGGCAGTTCGCGCATCGCCTCGAGCCCGTTCTTGAGCAGGTTGAGCAATACCTGTTCGATCAGGATCGGGTCGGCGCACAGGGGTGGCAGGCCGGGCGGCAACGAAGTGATGATCTGCATGCCGAGTCGGCGAGCGTCGATCTCGGCCAGGCCGACCGCATCGGCAACGATCGGTGCAACCTCGCAGCGGCGCCGCTCCGGTTCGCTGCGCTTGACGAAGTTGCGGATGCGCCGGATCACCTCGCCGGCGCGCGCGGCCTGGGCGGCGGTCTTGCCCAGCGGGCCGAGCAGTTCCTCGATCGTGAGTGCCTGTCCGGTGGCACCGCGCGCACGGACGCGCGCCGACAAGCCCATGCAGTAGTTGGCGATGGCCGTCAGCGGCTGGTTCAACTCGTGGGCCAGGGAGGAGGCCATCTCGCCCATCGTGACCAGCCGGGAGGTGCGTTGCAGCTTGCGGTCCTGTTCGCGCTGCTGCTCCTCGACATCGTGCCGGCGCGTGACGTCGGCGGCGACCAGCATTTCGACCGCGCTGCCGTCGACCCAGCGAATCTGGCGGCTGCGCACTTCGAACCAGCGGGCGTGGTTGGCATCGAACACTTCGCTGGCGGCCTCGCCGCGGTGCGTGTCGCGCGAGGCCAGCGCCAGGTGGCTGGAACTGTCGGCACCGAACAGCCTGCGATAGAGCCGGTTGGCGAACAGCAACTCGGCCCCGTCGCCCGAGCCTTCGGGGGCGCGCGCCACCACCGAGACGGCAACGTCGAGTTCGTCGAGCACGGTGGTGAAGCGTTCGTGGGCAGCGGCCAGTTGTTCGCGGATGCGCTTGGGCTCGGTGACGTCGGTCATCGAGGTCATCCAGCCGCTTTGCCGCTGGTCGCTGCCGATCAGGGGCGAGACGTACATGCGCGCATCGAACAGCGAACCATCCTTGCGTCGCACCTTGACCTCGAAACCGCTCGGCGGCGTGTCGCCGCGCAACACGCGCTCGAGATTCTCCCGGTTGGTTGCAGCGCTGCCGGTCGGCCAGTAGCGATACGGCGGTGGCGAGCCGATCAACTCCTGCTCGGTGTATCCGACCATCCGGCAGAACGCGCGATTCACGTAGGTGATCTGGCCGCTCATGTCGAAGGCGCGCATGCCGGTAAGCATGGAATCCTCCATGGCGCGGCGAAATGCCGTTTCGGCGGCCAGCGCCTCTTCGGCGCTGCGCCGCTCGGTGACGTCGCGCGCGACCGCGTACAGCAGGGAGCGCTGCGCATCGGGGTCGCGCCTGAGCGACCAGTGCAGCCAGCGCCAGTCGGCGCTGATTCCTGCTTGCCGGTCCGCGCCGGCGACTTCGTGATGCGCCCGGAAGCGCGCCTCGAAGCTGGCCGAGGACATGCCTGGCTGGCGGATGTGCGCGAGCGCAGCCGAAACCGACTCGCCATCGTCCGGGTGTACCCAGCGATCGATGCGGCGCCGACGTTCGCCACCGCCCAACGCGGACTCGAAGGCCGGGTTGCCGCGTACCAGCGTGCCATCGGTCTCGAAGACGCACAGCGGGTCGGGTGAAAGCGTGAACAGGCGGTCGCGCTCGTACTCTGCGAACAGGCGCCGGCGGGCATGGCTCCACAGCATCAGCAGCGTGGCCAGGATCGCCAGCGACAGTCCCACCACCGCGGCGACCAGGGTGCGATCGATCAGGCGCGGCTGTACGTCGTAAGCCAGCGCGCGCAGGCGCAGGCCGTGGCCGGGCGGATCGAGCGGAAGTTCGTAGCTGAGGTGGGGAAAGTCGGTCTCGAACAGGGAAGAACTGACCAGGATGTCGTTGGCCTGATTGACGATGGCGAGTTGATAGCGATCGCGGATCGTCTGCAACAGCGGTCCTCCGAGAATGCGGTTGAGCGAGTAGCCCACGACGATCGCGCCGTCGAAGTTCGCGTCCCTGAAGACAGGTGCGTACAACTCGACCAGCACGTCGCCGGTGGCGGTGGGGAAGGGTGCTGCAAAACTTGCGTTGCGGCTCGTTCTGGCCTGCGCGAATGCGGCGCGCCCGCTGGCTTCGGCGATGGAGCGGTCGCGCCCCTGCAGTGCAAAGTGGTCGACCCCGCGTGCGAAGACGCTGCGCAGCACCGTATCGTCGGCCGCGACGATCCTGACGTAGACGGCGCTGCCCTGGCGCGCGAGGAAGTCCGTGATGGCCTTGTTGCCGGCCGGGTTCCTGGCCTGGGCTTGCAACGCCCACTCCTCGGCCATCAGGCCGATCTCGTCGCGGTCGTCGCGCAACTCGCGCCTCAATGCGGTCTGCGCGCTGGCCACGTCGCGGTACAGTGTCTGCTTCTGCTGGTCGGCCTCGACCGACTTCAGGTACCAGAAGAAGGTGCTCATCAACAGCACGAACAACCCGACGCCGAAGGCGTGAGAGAGCGAGAGCCAGCGCATGGCCCGCATCTCGGCACGACGGGTGGACGGGTCGCTGCGCGGCTTCATCGGAATGGTCCGAAGTGTAACGAGGAGGCAATCACATCGACCCACCCATGACCTGAACGGCATCAGTTTAATGAGAAGTGACGGTGAGGGCGGCAGCGACGGCCACTATCGGTTTATTTCATATCGTGGATATGAAAACTACATAATGAAAAATAAACTTGTCTTTTCAGGAGTGCCTTCCTAGAATCGGGTGGATCCCCCATAGCGCCCAAGAACACCAGGAGACGTCATGTCTGCGCTTCCCATGCAGTCGCCGGCTAGCGGCGATCCCACTGATCCGGACGCAGCCGAAACGCGTGAATGGATCGATGCGCTGGAGGCGGTCATCGACCGTGAAGGCCCCGAACGCGCGCACTTCCTGCTCGAGAAGATGATCGACAAGGCACGCCGGTCGGGCGCCTACCTGCCCTTCTCGGCCAATACCGCCTATGTGAACACCATCCCGGCGCATCTGGAAGTGCCCTCGCCGGGCAACGCGGCCTATGAGGAGCGCATCCGCTCCTTCATCCGCTGGAATGCGATGGCGATGGTGGTGCGGGCCAACCGCCATCATCCGCCCGATGGCGGCGACCTGGGTGGCCACCTGGCCTCCTTCGCCTCGCTGGCCACCATGATCGGCGCCGGAATGAACCACTTCTGGCGCGCACCTCACGAAGGCCACGGCGGCGACCTGGTGTACTTCCAGGGTCATTCGTCGCCCGGCCTGTACGGGCGCGCGTTCCTGGAGGGTCGCCTCACCGAGGATCAGTTGCTCAATTTCCGCCAGGAAGTGGCCGGCAAGGGATTGCCGTCCTATCCGCACCCGAACCTGTTGCCCGATTTCTGGCAGTTTCCCACCGTGTCGATGGGCCTGGGGCCGCTGATGGCGATCTACCAGGCGCGCTTCCTGAAGTATCTCCATGCGCGTGGCATCGCCGACACCAGCCAGCGCAAGGTGTGGGTGTTTTGCGGTGATGGCGAAATGGACGAACCCGAGTCGCTGGGGGCGATCAGCCTGGCGTCGCGCGAGAACCTCGACAACCTGATCTTCGTCGTCAACTGCAACCTGCAGCGGCTCGATGGCCCGGTGCGCGGCAACGGCAAGATCATCCAGGAACTCGAGCGTGACTTCCGCGGTTCGGGCTGGAACGTGATCAAGCTGATCTGGGGCTCGTACTGGGATCCCTTGCTGGCGCGTGACAAGGACGGCATCCTGCAGCGCGTGATGGAGGAAACCGTCGACGGCGAGTACCAGGCCTACAAGGCCAACGACGGCGCATTCGTGCGCAAGCACTTCTTCGGCAAGCATCCGAAGTTGCTCGAGATGGTCTCGCGCATGACCGATGAGGACATCTGGCGGCTGAATCGTGGCGGCCACGATCCGCACAAGGTGTATGCCGCCTTTCACGCTGCCGTCAATCACCGGGGACAGCCGACCGTGGTGCTGGCCAAGACGGTCAAGGGCTACGGCATGGGACACGCGGGCGAAGCGAAGAACCCCACCCATCAGCTGAAGAAACTCGACGCCGATTCGGTGCGCGAATTCCGCGATCGTTTCAACATTCCGGTTCCGGACGAGCAACTCGACGAGTTGCCCTTCTACCGCCCGGATCCCTCGTCGCCCGAGATGAAGTACATGCTCGAGCGGCGCGCTGCGCTGGGTGGTTTCCTGCCGCAACGCCGCAGCAAGTCGAGCGAGACGCTGGCCGTGCCCGGACTCGAGATGTTCCAGGCGGTGCTCGAACCGACCGCCGAAGAGCGCGAGGTCTCGACCACCCAGGCCTTCGTGCGCGTGCTCACCGCGCTCACCCGCGACAAGACGCTCGCGCCGCGCCTGGTGCCGATCGTGCCCGACGAGTCGCGCACCTTCGGCATCGAGGGCATGTTCCGCCAGATCGGCATCTACTCGCCCGAGGGGCAGAAGTACACGCCGGTCGACCGCGACCAGGTGATGTACTACCGGGAGGATGCGGCCGGGCAGATCCTGCAGGAGGGCATCAACGAGGCCGGTGCGTTCTGCTCGTGGATGGCGGCCGCCACCTCGTATGCGAGCAACGACCGCATCATGATCCCCTTCTACATCTACTACTCGATGTTCGGGTACCAGCGCTTCGGCGACTTCGCCTGGGCTGCGGGCGACATCCACGCGCGCGGCTTCCTGCTCGGAGGCACTGCCGGGCGCACGACGCTCAACGGCGAAGGCCTGCAGCACCAGGACGGGCACAGCCACATCCTGTACTCGGTGGTGCCGAACTGCGTGGCCTACGACCCCACTTTCGCGCACGAGGTGGCGGTCATCATCCATCATGGCCTGAAGCGCATGGTGCAGAACCAGGAGGACGTCTACTTCTACCTCACGGTGATGAACGAAAACTACGCGCAACCCGGTTTGCGCAAGGGTGACGAGGACGGGATCGTGAGGGGCGGCTACCTGTTCCGCCCCGGCCCGAAGAAGGCGCAGCATCGCGTGCAGTTGCTGGGCTCGGGAACGATCCTGCGCGAGGTGATTGCCGCAGCCGACCTGCTCGAGCAGGACTGGGGCATTGCAGGTGACGTGTGGAGCATCACCAGCTTCACGGAATTGCGCCGCGATGGACTCGATTGCGAGCGCTGGAACCTGCTGCATCCGGCCGACAAGCCGCGCCAGCCCTACGTGACGAAGCTGTTCGAGAAGACCAGTGGGCCGCTGGTTGCATCGACTGACTACATGAAGCTGTTCGCCGACCAGATCCGGCCCTTCCTGCCCAGGGACCGTACCTACCACGTGCTCGGCACCGATGGCTTCGGGCGCTCGGACTTCCGCGCGCGCCTGCGTGGGCACTTCGAGGTCGACCGCTACTTCGTGACACTGGCTGCGCTCAAGGCGCTGGCCGAAGATGGCGTGATCCCCGCCGCGAAGGTCGGCGAGGCGATCGGCAAGTACGGCATCAACCCCGACAAACGCAATCCGCATCACGCCTGAGCGACGAGCGAGACATGAGCGAGACGATCCAGGTAAAGGTGCCGGACATCGGGAACTTC
>CAZXLV010000158.1:0-6353 GCA_964641405.1 uncultured Limnobacter sp.
TTGATGTTCTCGGGTTGCAGCGAGAAGCCGTGCTGGTAGTCCATCGCCGTCAGGTTCAGGCGATAGGTCTTGCCCTTCTCGAGTTCGAGGATCGGCCACCAGCTCCACAGGCGCGCGATGAGATAGACGTCGCTGCCGGCCGGTGGCGCCACCACCGGAATGTTCTGGTCGGTCTCGGTGCGTACCGTGTACTTGTCGACCATCGCCTGGGCGGCCTCGGCGAAAAGCTCGGGACGGACCTTGTAGGTTTCGGATGACAGGTTCTGCTTACCGTACAAGTGCCAGTACGGCATCATGAAGAACATGATCATGCACCAGACGAAGGCGATGATGATCCAGATGATCTCGTCCTTGTGCACCGGTTGCTTCCACCAGATCCGCTGGGCCGGGGGCAGTATTGCGCTCACGAGTCTTCTCCTTTGGGAACGGGGCGCTTACTTGCCCAGGGGCGTGACCGGTATCGTCGCGATCTCCATCACCCCCCAGAGGATGTAGAGCACGGTCGGGATGGTGATGCCCAGGAACAGGAGGAGGAACGGGTTGTCCAGGATCTGCTGCATGACCGGCACCCGTTCTTCTTCTCCCGACTTCGCCTGCTCTGGAACCTGACTGGCCATAGTGCTCCCCTTCCCGTTTCGACGTTCGATGATGGCGGCATCATGCTTGGTTCAGCCGTATGCTTACCTTGACCCGCATCAAGGCGGCATCGCGACAGCCCTGTACGGCGCCCCGAATAGTGCATCGCGCGCCGCCAGGATGCAACGCTTGGCCCTTGACTTGCAATGTCGCGCCAATCCCGATAGTTTCCCGAGTCGATTTTTGCGCCCCGAACACTTGCTGGTCGCGACGGCTTGCGGCGCGCGTCCGGTTTCCCGTCTGCCACCCGAGGGAGTTCCTCCTTGCTGAAACGAATCCAGGCCTTTGCGCAATGGTTCTTCCTGCGTATGGAGGCGGTCGGGAACCGGGTGTTCGGCGAGCGGCTGAATCCGATGTACTACCTCGGCGCGACCAGCTACTGGATGTTCTGGATCGTGGTCGCGAGCGGGCTGTACGTCTACGCCTTCTACGAGACCGGTGTCAACAAGACCTACGCCTCGATGGAGGCGATCACGCACGGCCAGTGGTGGGCCGGCGGCATCATGCGCAGCCTGCATCGCTATGCATCGGACGCGATGGTGCTCACGATGCTGCTGCACATGATCCGTCACTTCGTGTTCGATCGCTATCGCAGCTTCCGCGCCTTTTCCTGGGTGAGCGGCGTGATCGTGCTGTGGCTGGTCTACGCCTCCGGGGTCAACGGCTTCATGCTGCCCTGGGACAAGCTGGCGCAGTTCGTGGTGGTGGCCACCACCGAGTGGCTCGATGCGCTGCCGGTCTTTCGCGGCATCCTGACCCGCAACTTCATCACCCCGGATGCGATCACCGACCGCCTGTTCTCGCTGTTGTCCTTCCTGCACATCGGCATTCCGCTGGTGCTGATGGCTGCCTTGTGGATCCACACCCAGCGCGTGCCGCGCGCCTCGCAGATGCCGCCGCGCCGGCTCGCCTACGGACTGCTCCTGATGCTGCTGGCGATCGCGCTGGTCAAGCCGGTGGTGAGCCAGGCGCCGGCCGACTTCCTCAGCGTCCCGCTCACGCTCGACTTCGACTGGTTCTACCTGCTGGTCTATCCATTGATCTACTCGTGGGATCCGCTCAAGCTCTGGATGCTGTGCGGCGGGCTGACCATCCTGCTGATCGCCCTGCCATGGCTGCCGCCGGCGCGCCGCGGCAGCGGCCAGGCCTTTCATCTGGTTGCGCATCCGGGTCGCCAGAGCGCACCGGTGCGCGCCGGCGAAACGCTGCTCGATGCCGGGTTGCGCGCCAGCATCCCGCTGCCCTTCGAATGCCGCTCCGGCGGCTGCGGCGTGTGCAAGGCCACCCTGATCGGCGGACAGGTCGAGATGTCGGGCTACCAGCCCAGCGCCCTGTCCGAAGACGAGCGCCGCGCCGGGCGCATTCTCACCTGCGTGGCGTGCGCACTGTCCGACGTGGAGTTCGAATACGAGGCCGATACCGCCGGTCGCGGCTCGACCGTGCAGGCCTACGAGGCACGCGTCGAGCGCCTCGAGCGACTGGCCCCGGACGTGATGCTGCTCGCCCTGCGCCTGCCCGAAGGGCGCCAGATCGGGTTCGAGGCCGGCCAGTACCTGAACGTCATCCTCGAAGACGGTGCACGACGCAGCTACTCCTTCACCACGCCATCGGGCAGCACCGACCTGGTCGAACTGCACGTGCGACTGATGCCCGGCGGGCGCTTCACCAGCCGGGTCTTCGCGGACATGAAGGTCGGCGACACGATCAACTTCGAGGGTCCGGTCGGCTCGTTCGTGCTGCAGGAACCCAGTGACAAGCCGCTCATCTTCGTGGCCGGCGCCACCGGTTTCGCACCGGTCAAGAGCCTGCTCGAGCAGGCGTTTCACCTCGGCATCGCCCGCCCGCTGTATCTGTACTGGGGCGTGCGTCGCCCCGACGACCTGTACCTGACCCATCTGCCCCACGGCTGGCAGCAGAAGCACCCCAACTTCCACTTCGTGCCGGTGGTCTCGGAGCCCGCACCCGAAGACCAGTGGCGCGGACGTACCGGCCTGGTGCACGAGGCCATCCTGCACGACTTTCCCGACCTCTCGGGCTTTTCGGTCTACGCGTGCGGATCGGTGCGGATGGTGCAGGCGGCCCAGCCTGCGTTCATCGCACAGGGCCTGCATGAGGACGCCTGCTATTCGGACGCGTTCACTCCTGCCGCGGCACGACCGGCCGGCTGAAAAAGTGCGAGCGCGGCGCGGCGCTCACGTGCGGGCACGGTGCTCGGCCTCGATCTCCTCGCCGGTGGCGTCGCGCACCTCAAGCACGTGCAGTTCGAAGCGCAGTGCCATGCCCGCCAGTGGATGGTTGGCATCGAGCACGACAGTGTCGCCGGTCACGTCGGTGACGATGTGGATGCGCCCGTCGGGAGCCTGGCCGGGCACACCCTCGAAGGACATGCCCGGTTCGAGATGCGCCGGGAATGCCGCGCGCGGCGCCAATTGCACGAGTCCGGCGTCGTACTCGCCGAAGCTGTCCTGCGGTTCGAGGTAAAGGCTGGTTTCATCGCCGGCGGCCAGGCCCTCCAGGGCGGCCTCGATGCGTTCGAACACGGCGCCGTGACCGCCGTGCAGGTAGGTGAACTCGCGCTCTCCCGCCTCGATCGCCTCGCCCTGCGCATCGAACAGGCGATAACGCAAGTGCACCCAGCGATCCGGCGCGATGGTCAAGGGCACGAAGTCGCCTCCGGTGTCCGTGCTGCGCAACACTCGCGGCACGCAAACGTGACAGAGCCACAAGTTTGCTACACTTTCAGGTTGGATGGATCAGGACATACGGGTTTACCCTTAGCCTGACCGCCAACGAAGGATAGCCAGCCTTATCCAGCCTGATTCTCACCAAGGATTCCAAGACCATCATGAAGAAGTCGCTCCTGCTCGCCTCGTTGATCGCCCTGACCCTGACCGCTTGCGGCAAGAAGGAAGAGGCACCGGCGCCTGCCCCGGCCCCCACCCCGGAAGCCACGGCTCCTGCTGACGCGGCCCAGGGCGCCGCCGGCGCAGCGGTCGACGCTGCCAAGGACGCCGCCAGCAGCACCGCTGCAGCCGCCGGCTCCGCCGCCGAAGCCGCCAAGGATACGGCCGGCAATGCGGTCGAGGCAGCCAAGGATGCGGCCGGCAACGCAGTCGACGCCGCCAAGGAAGCCGCCAGCGCCGCCAAGGATGCAGCCGGCAATGCGGTCGACGCCGCCAAGGAAGCGGCCGACAAGGCGGCCACGGCTGCCAAGGACGCTGCGTCCGCGGCCAGCAAGTAAGCGCGCAAGCCTCCTGCGGATCCCACGGCGGCCTTGCCGCCTCGGGGATCCCGCCGGCTACCGATGCCGGCAAACGACGCTCACACCGAAATCCAGTCCATGCCGTGCGCCTGATCGGCCACGCGCACCAGTGAGGCTTCGACCTGCAGCGCGCCCGCCAGTGCCTGGCGCGCCAGTTCGGGCCGGTTGTTGTGGCGACTCAGGTGCGCGGCCACCACATGGCGCAGGCGCGTCGCGTCGATGGCTGCGAGGATGCGGGCGGCCTCGAGGTTGTCGAGGTGACCCCAGGGGCCGGCAATGCGCCGCTTGAGCGCAGCCGGGTAGTTGGGGTTGTCCGCCAGCATCCGCGCATCGTGGTTGCACTCCAGCATCAGCGCATCGAGACGCGCCAGTGCCTGCACCACGTGCGGTGTGCCATGCCCGAGGTCGGTGAGCACGCCAAGGCGACAGCGCCCGTCATCGATGACATATTGGACCGGTTCACGCGCATCGTGCGGCACCGGTACGGGCTCGATGCGCAACCCGGCGCATTCGAAGGGTTCGTGCGAATCGAACACGCGCAGCAGCGCGTCCGCATCGAAGCCGGTCGGCATCGTCGCCGAGGCCGCCCGCAGCGTGCCGTGCGTCAAATGCACGGGAATGGCGTGCCTGCGCGCCAGTCGGAACACGCCACCGATATGATCGGCATGCTCGTGGGTGACCAGGATCGCGTCGAGCATCGCCGGTTCGCATTGCGCGGCACGCAGGCGTCGCTCGGCTTCGCGCACGCCAAAACCACAGTCGATCAGCACGCGCGAGATGCGCGTGCCATCGCGGCTCTCGAGCAGCAGTGCATTGCCTTCGCTGCCGCTGCCCAGGCTGGCAAAACGCATCAGCGTCGCCGGCCACGCACGCTCAGCGCCTCACTTCAACTGGTCGTGAAGTAGCGCCAGGATGCGCCCTGCGGTGCGCCGGTCGACCTCGGGTACCGGCTTGCCGTCCTGCGCAAGCACGTTCACGCGGGTCTGGGTGCCACTGTCGGCCACGTGGATGCGAAACCGGTTACCCGCATCGGGGCGCGACTTGGCGGAGCCGAACAGGCGCTTGAAGAATCCGGGCTTCTCGGCCACCCGTCCGCCTTCGACTTCCGGATCGACATAACGAACGAAGTACAGCCCCTGCGAGCGATCGCGATCCTCGACCGTGAAGCCGCCGCGATCGAGAGCAAGCCCGACACGGCGCCAGGCGCGGTCGAAGCCTTCGTCGATTTCGAGTACCTGCTCGCTGCCGGCGCTGACGAGGCGGGTCAGGGTCATCGCGCCCGCGCTGCCGCTTGCCCCGGCGCTGGCGAGTTGCGTAGCGGACTGGTCAGGCGCGAACTTCAGCATCAGGCGGCGCAGGAACTCCGCTTCCAGTCCAGGATCACTGGGGCGCGGCTGCCAGATGGTCTTGTCGCGACCCTCGGTGGTGTAGATTTCCTCCATGCCGCGATGGCTGATATAGATCTCGGTGGTGTTGCCTGCCTTTTCGAGACGGGTGCGGAACTTGTCGCGCTCCGGCGTCGAGTAGACGCTGTCGAACACGCGCCCGATGGTGCGCCGGATGAAGTCCTGCGGAATCTTGGCGCGATTCTCGGCCCACTCGGTTTCCATCACACCGGTCGCGGGCGACTCGCTCTGGATGAGGAACCCGTTGTCCTGCCAGAACTCGCGCAACACCGACCAGACGCGGTCGGGCGGCGCGTCCACGACCAGCCAGCGCTCGGAGCCAGCGCGCACGATGTGCGCGCCGGGGATGGTCGGCAGCACGGCACCCGTGCTGCCTGCGCCAGCCTCGACGGCGCGCCCACGCTCGTAACTCGAGAAGGTGCGCGCGCTCGCATCACGCTCCGGCACCGTGTAGCGCCCGTCGTTGGCGGGCGCGGTCAGATCGGGGGGAACATCGAGCGTCGGCACCTTGCCGGCCGACTTGTAGTCGATCCGGTTGGCCTCCTCGATCTTGTCGTTCAGCGCACACGCTCCGAGCGCCATGGCCAGGACCGACAGCACTGCCAACCTGGCCGATGTCGTGAAACGCTTGCTCTTCAATTGAATACTCCTGCGCGCCTGAGGGCGGACCGTACCACTTCGTGGCGATCCGCCGACAAGGGGGTGAGCGGCAAGCGGATGCCGCCCGGGATGCGAGCCATTTCCGCCAGTGCCCACTTGACCGGAATCGGATTGGCCTCGACGAAAAGGTCGGTATGCAAAGGCAGCAGGCGGCGATGCAGCGCAAGCGCGGCATCCCACTGGCCAGCGAGCGCGAGCGCGCACATCTTCGCCACCGGACCCGGCGCAACGTTGGCCGTGACCGAGACCACGCCGTGCCCACCCATTGCCATCAACGCCAGCGCGGAGTCGTCGTTGCCGGCGTAGACGGCGAAGTCCTGCGGCAACTGCGCCAGCAGCATCGAGCCGCGCGCAATGTCGCCGGTGGCGTCCTTCAACCCGCTAATGCC
>CAZXLV010000159.1:0-6283 GCA_964641405.1 uncultured Limnobacter sp.
GAGAAGCGCGACATCGCGAAGCCGTGCAGGCCGAGGTCGAGATAGTCCTGCACCCTGGCCGGCGCCAGCACCGGCATGCCCACCGCCTGGAAGACGAAGTCGGTCTGCGCGGCCATGGTCGAGGACTTCGCGCCATGGTCGTCGCCGGCCACCGCGAGCACGCCGCCATGCTTCGCGCTGCCCGCCTGGTTGGCGTGACGCAGTGCGTCGCCGCTGCGATCGACGCCCGGGCCCTTGCCGTACCAGATGCCGAACACACCGTCATAGCGCGCGCCCGGGAAGGCGTTCAGTTGCTGGGTACCCCAGATCGCGGTGGCGGCAAGGTCCTCGTTCAACCCCGGCACGAAGTGCACCTGGTGCGCCTGCAACTGGCGGGCGGCCTTCGCCAGTGCGAGATCGTAGCCACCCACCGGCGAGCCGCGGTAGCCCGAGATGTAGCCGGCGGTATTCAGGCCCTGCGCGAGGTCACGCTGGCGCTGCATCAGCGGCAGGCGCACCAGTGCCTGGGTGCCGCTCAGGTAGACCTGGCCGTCGGTGGCGTCGTAGCGATCGTCGATGGATACCGGCCGCAGAACCGGCGCGGACGCTGAATTCATCCGGACCTCCTCATGGTGCAGCGGACGGCGCCGCCCGCCGGCAGCTTCAGCGGATCTCTCCACCGAGTTCCCGCACACCGGCCTCGAGGCGCACATACGCGTCGGCCACCAGCGCTGCGGGTCCCTTGACCCCGAGTTCGATGTGGCGGCGCACGCCGTCCTCGCCCACCGATGGCAGGCTGAACACGCGCACGCCCGGAAACGTCCGTTCCACCTCCTCCATCAGCGGCGTGGCGGTGGATTCGGCCAGCCCGAACACCAGGAACGAGCGTTCGGCGCGATGTTCGAGGTGGAACAGGTGCGCAAAGCGCGTATCGAGCACCGACTCGATCATCGGCCAGGCCATCACCGGAAAGCCGGGCACGAAGAAGTGCTGGCGCAGCGCGAAACCGGGAATCCCGTTGTAGGGGTTCGGCACGATTTCGGCGCCGGCCGGAAACTCGCCCATCTTCAGGCGCTGTCGATTCTCCGGCAGGGACATGTCGGCGCGCGCCGGATCGTCGCCCGCCATCTCGGCAGTACGCTTTGCGATCAGGCGCGCCGCCCCGGGGTGCAGCACCAGTTCCACGCCCAGCGCCGCGGCGGCAGCCTGGCGGGTGTGGTCATCGGGCGTGGCGCCGATGCCGCCGGTGCAGAACACCACGTCGCCGCTGCCGAAACTGCGCCGCAGGACGCTGGTCAGGTGAGCGCGATCGTCACCGAGGTAGTGGGCCCAGCTCAGTTGCAGGCCGCGCCCGCGCAGCATCTCGACCACGCGCGGGAAATGCTTGTCGGCCCGCTTGCCCGAGAGGATCTCGTCGCCGACGATGATCAGGCCGAAGTTCATGCGCTGGCTCCCGGCGCGGACGAGCGCGCCAGCCGCTGGCGTTGCTCGCGCAGCAACGCCAGCGAGTAGTGCCCGAAGGCCAGCGCCGACAGCACCGGCGTGACCAGGAACAGCGGCGGCACGTAGTTGAGCGCCGTGACCAGCAGCGCCAGCAGGAAGTACTCGCGGCGATGCAAGGCGATCGCGATGCGCCGCTCCTCGCTCGAGGCATGTTCGGCCAGGCTGTCGAAGCGCATGGTGCGGGCGGTGAGCCAGCTCCACCACAACCACGGCACGATCAGCGCCAGCGGCGGGATCAGCCACAGCGGCAGCGACACCAGGTAGCCCAGCACGAACAGCAGGCTGGCCGACACGGCGTTCCAGGCGCTGGCAGCCACCGCCAGTGATCCGCCGCGCGCCACGTCGCGGTAGCGCCCGCCGGTCAGGAATCGGATCACCGCCGGCATCGCGAACACAGCGATCAGCACCACCGCGGTGGCGAACATCAGCGGGACCAGCAGCAGCAGCGCAATCAGCGCCGGAATCCACTCGCGCAAGGCGCCCAGGCCGTACCCGGCCGCCCAGTCGGCGAATCGCTCCATGAAACCGCTGCCGAACAGCCAGTCCTGGAGCCAGCCGGTGAGCGGGGTCCAGACCAGCAGGGCACTGACGATCCAGAACACGATCGCAACCAGCAAGGGGACGACCAGCAGCGCCAGCATCTTCGGGTGCAACTGGCTGAGCACGGCACGACCGAAGGCGGCGAGAACCCTTTGCATGACGCCATGATACCGGTCGCGACCGCCCTCAGCGGGCAAGCCGCGGCCGCCCGGCAAGGCCGCGCAATGCGCCTGGCGTGCGCGCTCACCGTCGGCCCGCGGCCGCCACCCGTCGTATCGCCGCGACCGGGCCGGCGCGGCGGCGCTAGGCTGAGCCTCACCGACCGGGACCGCATCGATTTCGCCCGACAAGACCGGCACCGCACTGCCCGAACATGGTCCACCTGCTCATCCTGCTTCGTTTCGAACTCCTCACAGACGATACCGCAGCACCCGAGGCCGTCATGCACGGCTACGCAGGGCGCGTGAGGCAGAACGGCGGCCGGATCGTGGCGCACGAAGCCGACCAGTTGCTGGTGTGCGTGACCAACATGCGCTGGGGCCTGCAGTCGCTGCGCAACCTGCTCGCCGAAGCGCGACGTGGCAACTTCGCGGTACGCGCGGCGATCGTGCAGGCGGTATTGACGCACACCGATCCCCTGCAGGGCAGCGTCGGCTTCACCGCACGCACGCTCGACACCCTGCTGCGCCTGGTGGCGCACGTAGGCCGCCAGCAGGTCGGCATCACCCCCAAGCTGCTCAGCCTGATCCAGCTGAGCGCACCGGAATACGCCGACCTGTTCACCTCGGTCAACGAGCCGGGGGCCGCACTGCAGGGTGAAACACCGCCACAGCCGGTACTGGTGATGGTCGGTTAGGGTCCCTAACGCAGGCCGTCGAGCGCCTTCTGCACCCGCCTGGCCGATACCGGCATGGGCGTGCGAAGCTCCTGCGCGAACAGCGACACGCGCAGCTCCTCGATCAACCAGCGCACTTCGTCCAGGCGGGCGTCGGCCTGCCCGCGCCGTTGCGCCACCAGTTGTCGCCAGGCGCGCAGCAGCGGCGCCAGCTCGGCCTGGCGTTGCGCATCACGCGCCGGATCGCCGCGCAGCTTGTCCAGGCGCAGGCCGATCGCCTTCAGGTAGCGCGGCAGGTGCTTGAACTGGGCTGCCGGCGTCGCGGTGACGAAGCGCGCCGGCAGCAACCCGGCCAGTTGTGCCTCGACGTCGGCGAGCACCGCGGGATGGGCACGCGCGAGGCCGAGTCGACGCAGCACAGCGGCGTGCTCGCCGAGTACCTCGGCCAGCGAGCGCGCCAGCTCCTGGCCGACCAGGTTCAGGCGTGGGCGAGCTTCGGCCAGGCGCGCGGCGAACGACTGCGCATCGGCCGGCAGCGGTTCGGCCAGGCAGCTGCGCTCGATCAGCGCGGCCACCAGTGCCTCGCGCAAGGCCTCGGCGCTGCCGAAGGCGGCATAGTGCAGCGACATGCGCTGGAAGTCCGGGATGTTGCGGGTGAAGAACTTCAACGGTTCCTTCAGCGCCAGGGTGAACAGGCGCGCCAGCCCGGCGCGCGATTCGCGCGTCGCCCGCGCCGGATCGTCGAAGAGTTGCAGTTCGACGGCGTCACCACGATCGAGCAGCGCCGGGTAGCCGATCACCGACTGCGTGCCCGCTCCCACGCGCCGGGTCGACTCGTACAGCTCGGGCAAGGTTCCGAACGACCAGTCGGTGTATCGCTCGCCAGGCGCCGCGAAGGCCGCCTGCAAGGCCCCTTGTGCGCGCGCACCATGCTCGGCACGCAGGCTGGCGAGCTGGCGTGAACTGCCCAGCACCGCACCGTGCTCATCGACGACGTGAAAGTTCATCGCGAAATGCGGCGCCAGCGTCTCCAGCCGGAAGTCGCCGGGCGTTGCGTGCACGGCCTTGTGTTCGCGCAGGTCATCGATCAGGGCAGCGAGCAGCGCCTGCTCGCCCTCGCGCCCGCTCCAGCGTGCCACGAAGGTCTCGGCGTAGTCCGCCAGCGGCACCACGTGCCGGCGCAGCTTCGGCGGCAGCGACTTCAGCAGCGCCTGCACCTTGTCCCTGAGCATGCCGGGCACCAGCCACTCGCAACGCGCCGCGTCGACCTGGTTGAGCATCGCCAGCGGCACCGTCAGCGTGACGCCATCGTCGCCGGCACCCGGGTCGAAGCGGTAGGCGAGATCGAAGCGCACGCCGCGCATGTCCAGCTGGCGCGGAAACGCATCGGCGCCGATGGCATCGGCACCGCGTCGCAGCAGCGCGTCTCGCGACAGGAACAGGAGGCCCTGGTCGCTGCGCGCGGCATCGCGCCACCAGCGCTCGAGCGCCTGCGCCGTGCTCACGGTGGCCGGAATGCGCGCGTCGTACCAGTCGTACAGGTCGCGCTCGTCGACCAGCAGGTCGGGGCGGCGGATGCGCTGCTCGAGCGCCTCGATTTCGCCGATCAGCCGCCGGTTGTGCGCCACGAACGGCAAGCGGCTGTCCCAGTCCCCGCCGACCAGCGCCTCGCGGATCAGGATCTCGCGCGCCGCGCGCGCATCGATCGGCGCGTAGCTGACGCGCCGCTGGGCATAGATCGTCAGGCCGTAGAGAACGCCGCGCTCGTGCACCACCGCCTGCCCGGCACTGCGCGACCAGGCGGGATCCGACCAGCTGCGGCGCATCAGGTGCGCGGCGGCCTCCTCGATCCATGCCGGCTCGATGCGTGCCACGGTGCGCGCGTACAGGCGTCCGGTGTCGACCATCTCGGCAGCCATCAACCAGCGCGGCGCCTTTTTCACCAGCGCCGAGCCCGGATGGATGCTGAACTTCGTTTCGTGCGTACCCGCGTATTGCGCATCGTCGGGCTGCCTGAAGCCGAGGTTTCCGAGCAGCCCGGTCAGCAGCGCCCGGTGGATCGGCTCGAAGGCCGCCGGGGCCGCATTGAGGCGCCATTTCAGGCCTGCCAGCGCCTCGAGCAACTGGGCATGCACATCGGCCCACTCGCGCAAGCGGCGCGCCGACAGGAATTCGCGCTCCAGGCGTTGCGCCAGCCGGCGGTTGGACTCCTTGTCACGCTGCGCCTGCGCCCAGTAGTCCCACAGCTTCAGCCACGCCACGAAGTCCGACTTCTCGTCGGCGAAGCGCCGATGCGCCTGGTCGGCGGCCTGTTGCGCATCGAGCGGGCGTTCGCGCGGATCCTGGGCCGACAGCGCCGCCGCAATCAGGGTGACCTCGCGCAGGCAGTCCAGGCGCTGCGCGGCCAGCAGCATGCGACCGATGCGCGGATCCACCGGCAACGCGGCCAACTGCCGGCCAATCGCGGTCAGCGCCCGCCGCTCGTCGACTGCACCGAGTTCCTGCAGCAAGGCGTAGCCATCTGCAATCGCCTTGCGCGACGGCGGATCCAGGAAGGGAAACTGTTCCACCTCGCCCAGCGGCAGCGCCTTCATGCGCAGGATCACCGCCGCCAGCGAGGAGCGCAGGATCTCGGGTTCGGTGAAGCGTGGCCGGGCCGCGAAATCGCCCTCGTCATAGAGCCGGATGCACACGCCGTCGGCCAGCCGGCCACAGCGCCCGGCACGCTGGTTGGCCGCCGCCTGCGAGATCGGCTCGACCTGCAGTTGCTCGACCTTGCCGCGATAGCGATAGCGCTTGACGCGCGCCAGGCCGCTGTCGACCACGTAGCGGATGCCGGGCACGGTGAGCGAGGTTTCCGCAACGTTGGTCGCCAGCACGATGCGCCGCCCCTGCGAGGCCGCGAACACGCGCTGTTGCGCGGCCGGGGACAGCCGCGCGTACAGGGGCAGGATCTCGATGCCGCCGCGCCCCCAGGGCGAGGTGGCAGCACCCGCACGCGCGTTGCCGGCTCGCGCGTGCAGGCGGCGCAGGTGCTCGGCGACGTCGCGGATCTCGCGCTCGCCGGGCAGGAACACCAGCACGTCGCCCGGCGCCTCGCGCCACAGCGTCTCGATCGCCTCCTCGATGCGCGATGGCAGGTCGGTCTCGTCCTGCTCGTCGCGATGGGCATCGTCGAAGCCCCGGTAGCGGATCTCGACCGGATACAGGCGACCCGACACCTCGATCACCGGCGCCGCTTCGAGCTGCGCCGCGCCTTGCGCATCGAGCCGCCCGCTCGCGCGCCCGAAGTGGCGCGCAAAGCGCTCGGCGTCGATGGTGGCCGAGGTGATCACGAGCTTGAGGTCGTCGCGGCGCGGACCGGCCAGCAACTGCTTCAGGTAGCCGAGCAGGAAATCGATGTTCAGGCTGCGCTCGTGCGCCTCG
>CAZXLV010000160.1:0-6269 GCA_964641405.1 uncultured Limnobacter sp.
AGCCGAAGAAGATCGCCAGCGTGAAGTCCCAGTACTTCTGCAGGTCCTGCAGGATCTCGGCGCCGGTGCGCGATGCGAAGACGAAGAAGAACTTGTAGGCCGCCGGCAGCACGAACAGGTAGGCGAACCCGATACCGACCACCAGGAAGAAAATGCTCGACACGATCAGTGGCAGCGCGAACTTCTTCTCATGCTCGTACAGGCCCGGCGCAACGAAGGCCCACGCCTGGTACATGATCCAGGGCAGCGCCAGCAGCACGGCGGTCAGGAACGCCACCTTGGTGAGAGTGAAGAAGGCGCCCGCCTGGTCGGTGAAGATCGGCCTGGTGCCCGGCGGCAGTGACTGGTAGAGCGGCAACGAGAGGAACTTCATGATGTCGCCGGAGAAGTAGAAACACACCCCGAACAGCACCATCACCACCACCAGCGACCTGATCAGGCGGTTGCGCAGTTCGACCAGATGCGAAACGAAGCTTTCTTCCTGGCTCATGGAGTTCCGGGCGCACACCCACGTCGGCGCGGTGCACGCAGCAGTGTCCGGGAGACCGCCGGCCTGCGGGAAGCTGCCGCCTCCCCAGGCGCCGACCGCCTCCTAGTGATGGCGGCGCTTCGGGCGCTTGTGCCCGAGTTCCTTCTCACGCTCGATACGACGCTCGTGGATACGATCGCGCGTGCGGCGATGCGCGTAAACCTGCTCCCAGTCGGTCGTCGGCTCGCTGGCACCGGTGCCGCCGATCGCGCCAGTGCCGCTACCGGTTCCTCCGCCGAGATCGGCGGCAATCGAATCGAACTCGGATTGCGTTTCGGACAGGGTGGACTTCAAGGTGCTGTGGAGTTCGCGCGCGGCCCCGGTGACTTCGGTCTGCAACCTGCGCAGGTCCTCGAGCTCCATCTGGCGATTGATGTCGGACTTCACGTCAGCCACATAGCGCTGCAGCTTGCCCAGCCATTGTCCCGCCTGGCGCGCAACCTTGGGCAGGCGTTCCGGACCGAGCACGATCAGGCCGACGACGGCCACGATGACCATCTCGGAGAAGCCGATATCGAACATCGCAGGGACTCACGGGAACAAGCGAACCGGCTCTCCGGCGCTCGAAAATGCCACGAACGGCCGCTTGTGGCCGTTCGCACACGAATCGGGGCAGGCGAGCCTGGATTCAGCTCTTTTCCCGGGCCTCGACATCGATGGTCTTCGCGGCTGCGCCCTGGCCTTGCGACTCGGCGCTTGCCTTCTCGGTGCCTTCCTTCACGCCTTCCTTGAAGCCGCGCACCGCTCCACCCAGGTCCGAGCCCATATTGCGCAGCTTCTTGGTACCGAAGACCATCATGATGATCACCAGCACGATCAGCCAGTGCCAAATGCTCATCGATCCCATGGCGTACTCCTGTCAGGGGCGACCGATGATCGAGCCCAGCGGCTCCGGCCCACCCAATACATGTAAATGAAGATGATACACCTCTTGTCGTCCGACCCGACCGTTGTTGACAACCACCCGGAAGCCGTCGCTGGCCCCTTGCTCGCGAGCCAGTTGCCCGGCCATGCCGAACACCTTGCCAAGCAGCGATCGATGGCGGATGTCGGCCTCGTAGAGGTTTTCCAGATGCATCCTGGGCACGATCAGGAAGTGGACCGGCGCGACCGGATGAATGTCGTGAAACGCGAAGATGTCTTCGTCTTCGTAGACCTTGCGCGACGGGATCTCGCCGCTGACGATGCGGCAGAACAGGCAGTCGGCGTGCATCGACTTGCCGGGCTCGGGACTTGCGCTCACTTCGATGCTCCTGCGGGGGCCTGGCGCGCCGCCTTTTCGTCCAGTCCGGACAAACCCTCGCGGCGTGCAAGTTCGTCCAGGACCAACCCCGGCGACAGGCCGAAGTGCGCCAGCATCACGAGGCAGTGAAACCACAGGTCGGCGGTCTCCGCCACGATGCGGTCCGGCGCGCCATCCTTGGCTGCCATCACGACTTCGGTGGCCTCCTCGCCGATCTTCTTGAGGATGGCGTCGGGCGCCTTTTCGAACAGGCGCGCCACATACGAATGCTGCGGGTCGGCGCCGCGGCGTGACTCGATCACGGCAGCCAGGCGCTCGAGCACCTGCTGCGCGGCAGACGGGTCGCCAGCGGACCTGGTCATCGGTAGATCGACCCGGGATCTTTCAGTACCGGATCGACGATCTCCCAGCGGCCGTCGCCCAGGCGCCGGAAAAAGCACGACTCGCGCCCGGTATGGCAGGCAATGCCGCCCTGCTGCTCGACCGTCAGCAGCAGGGCGTCGCCATCGCAGTCGAGACGGATTTCACGTACCACCTGCACATGCCCGGATTCCTCGCCCTTGCGCCACAGGCGCTTGCGCGAGCGCGACCAGTACACCGCCCGGCCACTGGCGGCAGTTTCGGCCAGCGCCGCGCGGTTCATCCAGGCCATCATGAGCACCCGGCCGCTCTCGGCATCCCTGGCGATGGCGGGAACCAGTCCATCGAGGTCCCATTGCACCTCGTCGAGCCAGGTGTCGCCGAGGCCAGGCAGCGATGCTTCAGGCATTGCGGCTTGCCGCGCCGGGCGACTCGGGAGAGTCGAGGCGCACCGGAATGCCGCGCTCGGCCAGATAGCGCTTGGCCTGTCCGATGGTGAACTCGCCGAAGTGAAAGATGCTGGCCGCCAGCACCGCATCGGCGCGTCCCTCGGTGACGCCATCGGCCAGGTGCTGCAGCGACCCGACGCCGCCGGAGGCAATGACCGGCACGCCGACCGCATCAGCCACCGCCCGCGTCAGCGCCAGGTCGAAACCCTGGCGGGTGCCATCCCGGTCCATGCTGGTGAGCAGGATCTCGCCGGCACCCAGGGACTCGACTTCACGCGCCCAGTCGAGCACATCGCGTCCACTCGCCTTGCGCCCGCCGTGGCTGAATACCTCCCAGCGCCCGGGTGCAGTCGCCTTGGCGTCGATGGCGCACACGATGCACTGGGCCCCGAAGTGGGCACTGGCATCGGCAATCAGGCGGGGATCCTGCAAGCCGGCGGTATTGATCGACACCTTGTCGGCGCCAGCATTGAGCAATCGGCGCACGTCGTCGACCGCGCGCACGCCTCCGCCAACGGTGAGCGGGATGAAGACCTGGTCAGCCACGGCCTCGATGACGTGCAGGATGATGTCGCGCCCGTCACTGGACGCGGTGATGTCGAGGAAGGTGAGTTCGTCGGCCCCCTGCTCGTCGTAGCGGCGCGCGATCTCGACTGGATCGCCGGCGTCGCGCAGGGCGACGAAATTGACTCCCTTGACGACGCGCCCGGCGGTGACGTCGAGGCAGGGAATGATGCGCTTGGTAAGCATGCGCTTCAGTCGCCGAGTTCGTCGGCGCGTGTCTGCGCCTCACGAAAGTCGAGCTTGCCTTCGTACAGCGCCCGGCCGAGGATGGCACCCTCGACTCCTTCGCTCTCGATCTCGCACAGGCGATCGACATCTTCCAGGCTGGCAAAGCCGCCCGAGGCGATCACCGGCACGCGCAGCGCACGCGCCAGGCGGACCGTGGCATCGACGTTGACGCCGGTGAGCATGCCGTCGCGCCCGATGTCGGTGTAGATGATCGCCTCGACCCCGTAACCCTCGAATTTCCGGGCCAGGTCGAGCACGTCATGACCGGTCAGCTTGCTCCAGCCATCGGTGGCAACCTTGCCGTCGCGGGCATCCAGGCCGACGATGATCTGACCCGGGAAAGCGCTGCAGGCATCGTGCAGGAAGCCGGGGTTCTTGACCGCAGCCGTGCCGATGATCACGTAGCTGATGCCGTGATCGAGATAACGCTCGATCGTATCGAGATCCCGGATGCCGCCGCCCACCTGAACCGGCAGGTTGCTGCCAACCGTATCGACGATGGTGCGAATCGCCGACTCGTTGCGTGGACGGCCTGCGACCGCGCCGTTCAGGTCGACCAGGTGGATGCGCCGCGCCCCCTGCTCGACCCAATGGCGCGCCGTGGCACCCGGATCTTCGGAAAAGACGGTGGCGTCATTCATGTCGCCCTGTTTCAGCCGGACGCATTGGCCGTCCTTCAGGTCGATGGCAGGGATCAGGAGCATTGCGATGGAGTCGTGGTGGTCGAAGGGAAGTGAAGTTCCCGAACGCTCGCGGCCGGACAACCGAAACGCGCCCCGGGCGGCGAATGACGCTCAGGGATTCCAGCGAACGAAATTCTCGTAGAGCTTGAGGCCGTTGGCCGCACTCTTCTCCGGGTGGAACTGCGTGGCGAAAATGTTATCCCGGGCCACCGCGGAGGTAAAGCGCAGGCCGTAGTCAGTCTCGCCAACCGTCAGGTCGGCACCTGCGGGCGAGGCGTAGTAACTGTGCACGAAGTAGAAGCGCGCCCCATCGGGCACACCGGCCCAGAGCGGGTGCGCGCGCACCTGCAACACCCGGTTCCAGCCCATGTGCGGCACTTTCAGCCGCGCCGCGCCGCCGGCCGGCGGCGCAGCGGCAGGAAATCGCAGCACGCGGCCAGGCAACACGCCCAGGCCGGGCGTATCACCTTCTTCGCTGCGCTCGAACAGCATCTGCTCGCCCACGCACACGCCAAACAGCGGCTTGGCGCGCGCGGCGCGCATCACCGCCTCGTGCAGGCCGGATGCCGCAAGCTGGCGCATGCAATCAGGCATCGCACCCTGGCCGGGGAACAGCACCCGGTCGGCTGCATCGACGTCACCGGCCTGGCCGGTAATGAGCACCCGTGCCTTGGGCGCGACATGTTCGAGTGCCCTGGCCACCGAGCGCAGGTTGCCCATCCCGTAGTCCAGGACTGCGATCAGCATGGCAGGAACGACTGTGCCCCCCACAGGTGCGCAAGCGCCCCGCCGTGCATCCGCTTGCCGCCGGCGTGGATCAAAGCGCTTCCTTGGTGGACGGGATGCGCCCCGGGTTGCGCTCATCGATTTCGATTGCCATGCGCAGCGCCCGCGCAAAGGCCTTGAAGACCGTCTCGCACTGGTGATGGGCATTCTCCCCACGCAGGTTGTCGACGTGCAGCGTGACCTGCGCGTGGTTGACGAAGCCGCGGAAGAACTCGCCGGCCAGGTCCACGTCGAAGCTGCCGATCATCGCGCGGGTGAACGGCACGTGCCATTGCAGGCCCGGCCGGCCGGAGAGGTCGATGACCACCCGCGTCAGCGCCTCGTCGAGCGGGACATACGCATGGCCGTAGCGGCGGATGCCCTTCTTGTCGCCGATCGCGCGCGCAAAGGCCTGGCCGAGGGTGATGCCGATGTCTTCGACGGTGTGGTGCGCATCGATGTGCAGGTCGCCCTGGGCGTCGACTTCGAGGTCGATCAAGCCGTGGCGGGCGATCTGGTCGAGCATGTGGTCCAGGAACGGCACGCCGCTGGCCAGTTTCTGCTGGCCGCTGCCATCGAGGTCGACGCGAACCCGGATCCGGGTTTCGGCGGTATTGCGGGTGACGTCGGCGGTGCGCATGCGGGCTGGAACCGGAAGGCTGTTGCCGTCATTCTACCGGGCGGAGGCGTCACTCGCTGCGTCCGCGGCAGGCAGCGGCAGGCCGGGCCAGTGCGGGGCGTGGTGCGTTCGCGTCAGGTGACAGCGGGCCGGGCGGCGCGCCGGGCTCAGGGGCGGTGCCGGATCGGGGTGCTGGGCGCGGCGGTCGGTGCTGCGCACCGACTGCCCTGTGCTGCTCGCCTCGGGGTCGGCTCGCCGCCCGTCCCGCTGTCACCTGCCGCTCGGGAAAGGTCAGTGGCCTTCGACCCGACCCGGCTGCGACCGCACTGCGCAAGGCAATAACCCCACCCGTCCTCGCATGGCTCACGCTTCATGCAAGCACTGCAGCCTGCGCAAGCACGTCGAACGTCGCGACGATGCCGCTATCGGCAAGAGCCATGGCGGCAATCGCAGACTCGAACGTCGCCCGCGAAAACCACCACGTTGTCTGCAAAGGCGTAGACCGCCCAGCGCTGAGCGTAAAGGCGCCGCTTGCCCGGCGGCGCAGCCAAAGGCGTCGGTTGCCCGGTGCCGGCGCGCCTGTGCGCAGCCGAGGAGCGCAGCCGGGCCGGCCCGCGCGCGTGAGCGCGCTTCGTACTTCTGACTTGCGGCAATCTGTCTGAACGAAGCGAGCGCAGCGAGCGAAGTGAGTTTTGCCGCAGGGCCGGCACGGCGAGCACCACAGGGAACCCCCGCGCAGCGGGGGCAAGCACCGAAGCGCCGGCGGCGGGCAAACGACGCCTTTGGCTGCGCCGCCGGGCAAGCGGCGCCTTTACGCTCAGCGCTGGGC